>CAMVGH010000244.1 GCA_947166945.1 uncultured Clostridia bacterium | reverse complement strand
CCCGTATGTCAACTCCCGAGATGCTTCCGATACTCAAGGCTATGGATAAGTGCGGCTTTTATTCCGTGGAGTGCTGGGGCGGCGCAACATTCGACTCATGCCTGCGTTTTCTGAATGAGGATCCATGGGAGAGGCTCCGTATTTTAAGAAGGGAAATGCCCAATACAAAGCTACAGATGCTCTTCAGAGGACAGAATATGCTTGGCTATCGTCATTACGCAGACGATGTACTTGAATATTTCGTTCAGAAATCCGTTGCTAACGGTATTGATATTATCCGTATATTTGACGCTCTTAATGACGTAAGAAATCTCCAGACAGCAGTAAAAGCTGCCAAAAAAGAAGGCGCACATGCTCAGATCGCTATTTCTTATACTCTCGGAGAGATATTTACAACAGATTATTATGTAAATTACGCTAAACAGATCGAAGAATGCGGTGCGGATTCTATCTGCATCAAGGATATGGCGGCTCTGCTTACACCATATCGCACAGAGGAACTCGTAAAAGCGCTCAAGGCTAATGTGAAGATCCCGATACAGCTTCATACGCACTATACTTCCGGTCTCGCGTCAATGTGTCTTTTAAAGGGTATAGAAGCTGGAGTTGACGGCATAGATACAGCAATGTCTCCTCTTGCAAACGGTACTTCTCACGCTCCTACCGAATCAATGGTAGCTGCGCTTCAGGGAACCCCCTACGACACCGGACTTGATCTGAAACAGCTCACAGAGCTTCGTCCGTACTTTATGGAGCTTCGCAAGAAGTATCTCGACAATGGTCTGCTTGATCCGAAGATGCTTGCGGTCGATGCAAACGCACTTATTTATCAGGTACCGGGCGGAATGCTCTCAAATCTCCTGTCCCAGCTTAAACAGGCGGGCAAGTCTGACAAGTTCGATGAAGTGCTTCAGGAAGTTCCGCGAGTACGTAAAGATGCAGGTTATCCTCCGCTCGTTACCCCTACCTCTCAGATCGTCGGAACACAGGCTGTGTTCAATGTAATAATGGGCGAGCGCTATAAGACAGTTACAAAGGAATTCAAGGGGCTTGTCAAGGGTGAGTACGGCAAAACACCTGCTCCGATCGACCCGGAATTCAGAAAGAAGATCCTCGGCGACGAGAAACCGATCGACTGCCGTCCGGCAGACCTTATCGAACCGGAGCTTGAAAAGCTCAAGGCAGAGGCTGCAAAGTGGACTCAGCAGGACGAAGATGTTCTCAGCTACGCTATGTTCGGTCAGGTAGCAGAGAAGTTTTTCGAGAAGCGCCGCGATAAGCAGAACGGCATCGACGCAGTTCACGCTGATAAGCAGAATAAGGTAATGCCCGTATAAAATCAAAACCTCCCGATTTTTCGGGAGGTTTTGTATTTTTATGTTTTTTATCCTTCATTATCCGGTGAGCTTATCATATAACGCCCTATAGCTATGATAACGAACACTGTCGCAACGACTGTGAACGGTGTTGTAGTCGCAGCTATGAATTGATCCAGCGCGCTTAGAGCTGCCAGATAGTCAGCACCTTTGAATTTAGCGCTGATAATAGTAAAAATTGAAGAAATATAAGGGCTTATTATGCCTATCAGGCAATAGACAACTATCATTGCTATACCGGCGGCTTTTCTCGACTTTCCCTTGTATTTGAGAAATACCAGAAAAAAGACGGCAAACATCAGCATTACGATTATATGCTCGATTGTTACGAACGGTAAAACCAATTCATCAAGATAAAGACCGATATCCGCGGCATACAGAGGGAATACAGACTTTTGGACAAATACGCTGCACAAGTCGATTATAACCGCGATTCCGTAAAGTATAGTCCCGACTATCATAGGGGTTTTTATTTGTTTTGACAACATTTTTCTTACTCCAAATTTGTGAAAACTATTTCAGAACCTCTTCTTTTATCTTGAAATGCTCCGGCATACCGTTGCGCATACGAAGAACATTCTCGCCCTGAATAAGCGGGAGAAAATAACGGAGAGCCTGATCGTTTACATTTGTTCCGTCGGGAGTGATCCATTCCTTTGGGAAGAATTTTTCTTTGTTGGCAGTTTCGGAAGCCGGTACAGATACAACATCAACTATGTACGGTATATCGCTGATGCGTTTGAATACCATTGTCTTGCCGGTTTCGCCTCTTAATGCGGCACGTACACCGGCAGCCCCTATCATAACGGCTTCATCAATATCTGTCTTGGAGCAGATATGGGAAGAGCAGCGCTGCATCACATTAAGTTCTATTGAACGTACTTTGCAGCCAAATTTATCACGGACGATGTTTTCAAGTTGTTTTCCGATCCCGGAAAGATATTTATGACCGAAATTATCTGTTACGCCGGACCGGTAGTTATCATCATCAAGTTCAATACCTTCAGAAACGGCAATTACGAGAGCTTTATGCTTTGCCTGTTCACGTTTTACATCTTCTATGAACTGATCAACACTGAAATTACCTTCGGGAAGATATATGAGGTGAGGGGCATTTACGCCGTTGGCTCGTATAACAC
>CAMVGH010000243.1 GCA_947166945.1 uncultured Clostridia bacterium | reverse complement strand
GAGGAGGTTTGTTTGTTTGGGGGGGGGGGGGGGGGGGACGTCTCTTTTTTAAAAAAAAGGTGCCCCCCCCCGGTCCTGAGCGAAGCGAACAAAAAGGAGGAGAGCACAGTCATGGCATATCAGCACTTTTTCGGGAGTACGGCGAAAGACGCGTCGGGCGCGGGACAAAAGACTATTGCGGCTACAAAGGAATTCTACAATGTGATGTCGGAGAGCGACCTGTACAGTGTAAACGGATATACGTTCACGGCAGGCGAGGAGCACCCGGTCAAATTCTGCTGCTATTACCGGGCAGATAAACAATGCTTCGTCCAGACCGCGGTATCCTTCGAGCATGACTATGCGGGAAGAAATTCTTCTTTTGCCAATACACTTGTGCTGACCGAGGCCGAGAGCCTGCGGGTGCTCGAAGAGCATATCTGCCCCGTCAACATGAATATGTTCATAAATGCGGTCCGGGACGATTTTCCGAGACCGTCTTCCGATACACTGCCCGCTGTGACTTATCACTTCGAGGAATGCAGGGAGCAGGAGTATAATACCGCATTTCTGAGCAGATTCTTCAACAGCAATGTGTTCGCGGAGTTCATTCTTGCCATGCTGATGTCGGCGGAGAATGGCCGCCCCGTTTTCGTAAAGCTCCCCGGCACTTACCGGGAAGCCTCTTTCAACGCTGTGCGCCTTATGAATATCATTCTCTCCGGGCTTCCTGCGGAATACAAGAAAAAACTCGGATTTATGACCTATGTCACCGATACCGGCACCTTTGAAAATATCAGCGTCTATTTCGTAAGCGGAATGGATATCAAAAAGCAGTCCGGAAGCGGCGCGTACATCTTCGACCTGTCCGGCGAAAAGCCGTTTGTCAGCGGAGTGGAAACCAGCCCGCTCACCGAGTACCAGGATCTTATCCGCGCTCTGCTGTGCAATATACTCTCTTATGAAGAGCCGTCCCTCAACGAATTCTACAATGCCATACTCCCGAATACCGATGTAAATTCACGGTTCGATCTCCAGAAAGTCAATGAGATCTATTTCATGTGGAAATTCCTCTCCGGATCCTGCAAAGAGGAAGTCGATAATTCCATAGTTTGCAGCATTATCTCCTCGTTCTACGAATTCTACGATATCGTCGATAACAAGGCGTCTTTCATGAGCCGCATAAACGGGTACTGGGAGCGGGAAATAGAGAAGTGCAAAGCGGGAGGCTACGCCCCGGACATAGAGATCTTCAATATCGTAAATAAACGCTACCACAATTTCGGCGAGGACTTAAAACGTCAGGCACAGCGTATCTGGTCATTCATTATCATTTATACCATGTCCAACAACGACACCGGCATATATTCCAGGATCTTTTCCGCCGAATACCAGGGCTCGGAACTTGCGGCGGATATATACCGCTATATCGTCCGGGCTTATGTGGGATTTCTCTGCCGGCACGACAGCAACGCCCGCATGGCAAAAGCCTACGACAGCATTGTCAGCGGCTGCATAAACACCTCGTTACATATCGACAATAAGAGTATGCTTTTCATACAGCTCGGTATGCTTATAAAGGAAACAGACACTTATTACGAGGAAATGGTTCTGGACAAGAACAGCCAGTACGGACTTTTCTCCGCCAATATCCTGAAATACTTCGAGGAGCCCGTTGCGGAAAGATTCAACGATGCGGGTCTGCAAAGAAAGTTCGGGCTGATGTCAGAACTGAAAAAATATACAAACGCCGAGAACAGCTCCCTCGGACGAACGGTATCCGATCATTTCAGGAACGGCTGTTTCCTGTCCGGCGCTCATGCCGCGTTCAACAACATAAATATTATCCGCATGGCTGACGACAGAAAAACAGTCACCGAACTCTCTGCTGCTCTCGATGAATATCCCGAACTTGAAAGCATAGATATCATAGCCCTGTTCCGCCGTTACAGCAATATCATAAACACCCGTCCCACTCTCGCCGTCCTGTATGAGCTGAACGAGCTTGTCAACAAGCCGGATGATCAGGATATGCTTCGTGAATGGGTAGGTATTTACAGCAGAAAGTACCCCGATCTCATGCTTTCGCTGCTTGCAAATACCGCCTGCAAAATGAGTGCCGGCGGCGGTATAGCCTATCGCACCGATTACAAGAAAGCTTACAGCGACTATTTCGCCGCTTCAGGAAATGACACCGAGCAGATGATGCGCGACCTCAACCGCTTCATAGCTGATGTGGAGACTGCCGCTCCCCGCCCCGAATTCAAGGATCTCGGGCTTGCGTCTTTCCGTGACCCCACCGCCGAATTCATCAACGAGACTTTCTTTGATAAGTCCCTCGATCGCAAGACCGTCAAGGAAAATGAGAGTATGCTCAAACGCTACGACAAGATCAGGACTCTCCGTACCGGCGCCGCAGCCGACGCCAAAGAACAGAAAAAACAGCATAAACTCTTCGGAAAAAAGTGACCGCCTGCGGCGGGCAGGGGGAGGAAGGGAGAGGAGAAGGAAGGGACCCTTTCGAGAAAGGGTCTCCT
>CAMVGH010000242.1 GCA_947166945.1 uncultured Clostridia bacterium | reverse complement strand
TTATACCCGGTATAATGGAACATATCGAGCGAGCGGGTGTCCATTCCGGAGACAGTATCTCGGTATATCCCGCACAGACGCTGACAGACAGAGTAAAGCGTGTTATCACCGCATATACGGAGCGCCTTGCAAAGTCTCTGAATGTGATCGGACTGGTAAATATCCAGTATGTTGTATATAATAATGAAGTATATGTTATAGAGGTAAACCCGCGTTCGTCGAGAACAGTGCCGTATATTTCAAAAGTTACCGGTGTTCAGATGGTCGATATTGCCACAAAGATCATGATGGGACACACCCTTAAAGAGCAGGGGCTTCCTACAGGATTGTTCCCGGTAGGGAAGTATGTTGCCGTAAAGGTACCGGTATTCAGTTTTGAGAAGCTTCATGATGTTGATACTCAGCTGGGACCGGAAATGAAATCGACAGGTGAGTGCCTCGGTATCGCACACAGTTTTGAAGCAGCCCTGTTCAAAGGTCTTATTGCGGCAGGTTTCAAGATGTATGATAAGGGCGGCGTGCTGTTTTCGGTAAGAAACGAGGACAAGCCCGAGATCATAGAGATCGCAAGCAGATTCGAACAGCTCGGTTTTGATATCTATGCAACCAGCGGAACAGCTTCAACACTGATCAGAAATATGATAGCTACCAACTTCACTTACCGTGTGAGTGAAAAGCAGGAGCCGAATATAATGACACTGCTGGAAAGCGGTGACATAAATTATGTTATCTCTACTTCGGAGACCGGACGTTCTCCTGCGCGTGACAGTGTCAGAATGCGCCGCAAGGCAGTAGAACGTTCTATTGCGTGCCTTACTTCGGTAGATACGGCAGAGGCGCTTGTACGATGCATAGAAATGAAAAAAAGCATTGACGACGTAGAAATGGTGGATATAACGAAGATCTGAAAGGACGATATATGAAAATCGGTGAATATACATTCAAACGAAAATATACTCTTGCTCAGATCATAATAGATATCGTCTCCGCGGTTGTCCTGATCGGATTTGCGCTTATCATAAGCGCCCATATACAATGGGCTGAATGGTTTGAGCGGAATAACAAGACAGATGTTGTTCTTAATAAGGACTGGCACCCTTTGATAATCTGGATAGCTGCCGCCATTGCAGTCACCGGGATATCGGTATTTCTGATATTCAGAAATAAGAAAATCCCGCGGGATCTGCACATCACACAGAATAATGTTGTAAAATACTGCAACGCTCTTGACGCGGGGATAGGCTGTATAAGGCTTATGCTCCTGATCCTGCTCTGGAATATCTGCACTATACATTCCGATATTATTTTATGGGGAAAATCTGAAATAAACTATTATATGTTTGTTGTCGGATCACTGATAATTATAGGGATAATCGTTCTTACGGCAATGAGGGTAAGATCTCTGAGCGATACCGAAGAAGAAAATGAAAAAGAACAGCGAAAAAAGTATATTGTCGAGGATTGAAAGGGAAAAGTATGTCGTATAAATGCGGAGAATACAAGCTGATACGAAAAACAGCTCTTGCTGAAAACATCTATTCATTCACTATAGAATGTCCCGAAGCTGCCAAACTTGCTCACTGCGGACAGTTTGTACATATACGTGCCGAAGGATTCACACTTCGCCGTCCTATTTCTATCTGTGAGATAGACCGCAAAGCCGGGACTATCAGGATAGTTTTCCTTGTAAAGGGTGAAGGTACAAAAGCTATCGCAAAACTTAATACGGGCGACTATGTTGATATGATCGCTCCGCTCGGAAACGGATACTCGGACTCCAATGTTTCAGAAAACGGCAGGGTAATAGTTGTCGGCGGCGGTATAGGAGTTCCGCCTTTGCTTCAGACAGCAAAGCATTTCGGCAATGCTGCCGCGGTACTCGGTTTCAGAAGCTACAGAAATATAATACTCGAAGATGAATTCAGAAAAGTATGCAAAGAAGTTATCGTATGCACGGATGACGGCAGCGTCGGAGAAAAGGGAATAGTTACAGCTCCGCTGAAGCGTGAGCTTGATATAGGCGATGTTTCAGCGATCTTTTCCTGCGGACCGACGAGAATGCTAAGCGCGGTTGCGGATCTGGCGAAAGAATATGGAGTCTTCTGTGAAGTATCGCTTGAGGAAAGAATGGGCTGCGGGGTAGGGGCCTGTGTCGGCTGTGTATGCAGAATACAGCGCGGCGGTGAGGAAAAACTGCTTCGTGTCTGCAAGGACGGTCCCGTATTCAATGCAGAGGAGGTATTGTTTTGAGCAAAGATCTTTCAGTTAAGGTGGCAGGAGTCACATTCCCGAACCCAGTTATTGCCGCCTCGGGTACATACGGATTCGGAGAGGATTATGCTCCGCTGTATCCGCTGAACAGGCTCGGCGGTATTTCCTGCAAAGGAACAACGATACATGAAAAAGCCGGCAATCTGCCTCCGCGTATTGCCGAAACAACAGCCGGTATGCTCAATTCTGTAGGTCTTCAGAATCCCGGGGTAGATGTATTCATCAATAAATATCTTCCCGAACTGAAAAAGAACGGCAATGTAATAATCGCCAATCTTGCGGGAGCTCCCG
>CAMVGH010000241.1 GCA_947166945.1 uncultured Clostridia bacterium | reverse complement strand
CAAAGAATTCTTTGACAGCCGACGACATCGTGAAGGCAATTTCTGCCTATGACAAAAAAACAGACAAGATCCTGCGGGACAAAGGTTTGATACAGACATCGAAAAAGCGTATGCCTGTTGTGGACACTTCCGACCTTCCCTCCAAGTTTGACCTCAGAGATGTGGACGGAAAAAACTTTGTTTCCCCTGTAAAGCTCCAGAACCCCTGGGGTACCTGCTGGAGCTTCGGCGCGACCGCAGCGGCAGAGACGAGTATCGCCTATGAGCTCGGTCACGACTATAACAAGGAGACCGGCAGCGATGAAGACGCTATGTACAATCTGTCGGAAAAGCATCTCGCGTGGTTCTCTTATACGGCGCTCCCGGAGGATTCGGAGGAATACCCCTCCCAGTCCGGAGAAGGATATCATTTCGTTTTCAATGATGATGCCGGTCCCGATTTAATATCCAAAACAGTCTATAATCACGGCGGTTATGCGAACTACGCCACAGCAATATATTCCTCGGGAATGGGTCCTACTCTTGAGGAAATAGTGCCTTACAAGCAGACTGTTGACAGAGAATACCCGGTCATAACGCTTTATGTGTATGAAATTGAGCGGTATGGTGACATTTCATGTACCAAAACAGAATATGATCCCTCGGAAACAACTATCGAAGAACTCAGAAAAGAATGGACAGAAAAGGGTTACGAGGAAGATGCCGATCCGAGCGCAGCAGAGCAGATATACAGCCTTGTCTCGCAGGGTATAACCCATATTGATATGGATAAGGAAGCAGCGGATCGGTTTCCCGATGATGTCATGAAGCATTTCATAGCTTTCGAGGACAATTACACCGGCGATTGGACTCTTGACGAGAGCAACCGCTTCCTCAGCCTCTATACCCTGAGCGACGGAAATATGCTGCCGAGTCCCGCACTCGTTGGCAAAAACGGCGAGTACATCTTCAATCAGACCGGTGTTGATGCTATAAAGTCCGAACTTGTCAACGGCAGAGCAGTTTCGATATTGTTTCAGGCAGACCAGTCTCTACCGGGTGAAACGTTAGAAGCCAACAATGAGACCTTTATGCGCTTTATCGACAAGGACGGCAATCCCACAAGCGACCAGTTAGCTGAATACTGGACTCATTACACCTACGACAAGGAATACGACCCCACCGATAAGAATTCCGTGAACAAAAAGATCGAAATCAACCACGCAGTGTGCATTGTCGGCTATGACGATGATTTCCCGAAGGAATACTTCAATGATCCTAAGGGTACTATCGGCGGCAACGGAGCTTTCCTTGTAAAGAACAGCTGGGGTGATAAGAAAGAGGGCAAAGACGGATCTGTGATAAGCACATGGGGCAACGCGGGCAGCGGTTACTTCTGGCTCTCCTACTATGATCAGAGCCTCGATCTCCCCGAAAGCTTTGACTTCGATACCGAGAATACCTTAGCACAGCACAACATCGATATGTATGACTTCCTCCCCAACAGCGGACTTAACTCTATGTCATTTGACAATGATCTGTACATGGCGAATGTATTTACCACACAGAATAACTGCACCGTTCGCTACATAGGTCTTGAGACCGCAGATGCGAACATCGACGTTGACTATAGTGTATATATGCTCAATGATGACGCAGTGAGCCCCGTTGACGGCGAACTCATCGCAGAAGCTTCCGAGCATTTCAACTATGCAGGCTATCATGTTGTTGATATCGGCAAGACCTGGTATCTCCCGAAGGACGTGAAGTACTCCATCATAGTAAAGGCTGATGCAGACGGCAAGAGCGATCTGTTCTATGCTTCGGTGTACAACGACTTTGATTATGACCAGATTCCGTATGAAAAAGATGACAGCTATGATTTTTATGTAAATGGTATTGTAAATCCCGGTGAGAGCTTTGTGGGAACAGACCTCTCTGACACCGGCGCATGGACGGACTGGTCCGAGATCGTTACCGAGCTGAGCGAGCGCAGTCTTAAACTGAGCGAACACGGACTGGCATACGACAACTTCCCGATAAGAAGCTACCCGCAGACCGAACCGGTTACGATAATCCATCTTGACACCGATTTTGAAAAAGAGATCTACCATGCAGGTGATATCTTCAAAGGCATTGTTATGGTAGAGAACAACAGCGGTCTTGATTTTACCGGCCTCGACGACTTTGACATCAATGTTACAGTCGGCACCGGCGAAGAGACCATCAAAATTGCTGATATAAGCTCACTGAAGCCCGGTAAGGAAGAGTACTACACCTATGAATATACCGTAACTGAGGAAGACGTGGCTGCAGGCGAATTTACAAGCAGAGTGAACGTTAAGTTCAACGGCGAAGAGATAGATTACGGCGCTCTGTTCGAAGAAACACTCACACTCACTGTAAAGACCGGAAGCGGTTCTTCTTCGGTAGATGCTGCGACCGACAAAAACCCGGCTACAGGCAATGAAATATACTCGGTCGCAATACTTGCCGGCGCTGCTGCAGCAATAGCTTTTGCAAGCAGAAAACGCAGATAAACGTCAGTTTCACGGACAAGGAAAATAAGATCATCTCTGTTTCCGCAAGTGGAATGTGA
>CAMVGH010000240.1 GCA_947166945.1 uncultured Clostridia bacterium | reverse complement strand
CGGCTGCTTCGCGTTTGTACTGACACCCGAGGGCTTTGTTAAAGAATTTCTGCTCGTGTTCGTGGCGTATCTTCTCATCACAGTGTGCGACTTTATCAGAATACGCAGGATACCGAAGGTGCTTGCACTTAAAAATGTAGAATAAAACTGAACAGCGGGCAGTCATAGATCTGTCCGCTGTTATTTTCTTCCGGTGTAAACAACTATTTTCCGCAAAACTATTGACAAACGCGCGGTTATGATGTATAATACAGTAAATTTTCAAAGAAAGGAAGGTGAGCCTCATGCTCGGAACAATACTTAAACACGAACAGAATAAAATAACAGCAACAAGCATGGGAGCTTGCCTGCAATACATCGGCGTATGTCAATGATGCAATGATATACGTTTATAGTATGCTGCGCCCCTGCTTAATTGTGGATCTAAGCAGGGGCTTTTTGCGCGCTGTTTTATGTAAAGCAGGCAGTACAAAACACAAGCACAGTAAAAGGAGAAACTATATGTTAGAATTGAAAGGAAAGTATAACAGCGCCAAGGTATTCACCGATGTTATCGGCGAGAGCGCTGTTGCTCAGATCATCGAACTGTGCTGCCAGCCTATGAGCGAGGGAGCGCAGATCAGAATTATGCCCGACGTACACGCAGGAAAGGGCTGCACCGTCGGTACTACTATGACAATAAAGGACAAGGTGGTCGCAAACCTTGTCGGGGTCGATATCGGCTGCGGTATGGAGACCGTTATGCTCAAAGAGAAGCACATCGAGCCGCAGAAGCTCGATAAAGTTATCCGCGAGAGCATACCCGCAGGTTTTGAGACTCGCAAGAAGCCTCACCGCTTCAACGAAAAGATCGATCTTACCGCACTTTATTGCTATAAGGAAATAAATCCGCTTTACGCCGAAAAGAGCCTCGGAACGCTCGGTGGGGGCAACCATTTCATCGAGGCGGACAAGGACGAGGACGGACGCATTTACATCGTTATCCATTCCGGTTCGCGTCACCTCGGGCTTGAAGTAGCAAACTACTATCAGGAGGAAGCCTACAAGCGTCTGAACGGCAGCTCGAAGAAGGATATTGACGAGCTGATAAAGAAGATGAAGGCGGAGGGCAAGGAAAAGCAGATACAGAGCGAAATTACCAAGCTCAAGAACACGAAGTTCACCGATGTCCCGAAGCATCTTGCGTACTGCGAGGGTGAACTGTTCGAGCAGTATATCCACGATATGAAGCTCGTGCAGGAGTTCGCTATGCTGAACCGCAAGGCTATGATGGACGAGATCATCAAGGGGATGGGACTTCATATCGACGAACAGTTCACGACTATTCATAACTACATTGACACCGACGCTATGATACTCCGCAAGGGCGCAGTCTCGGCAAAGGCGGGCGAGACTCTGCTTATCCCGATAAATATGCGCGACGGAAGCCTTATCTGCATCGGAAAGGGCAACACCGACTGGAACTGCTCGGCTCCGCACGGTGCAGGACGCCTTATGTCACGTTCCGAGGCAAAGCAGAGCTTCACCGTGTCCGAGTTCAAAAAGCAGATGCAGGGTATCTTCACGACCTCGGTGAATTCCTCGACGCTCGATGAATGTCCTATGGCTTACAAGACAATGGACGACATTGTGAACAACATCGGCGATACTGTCGAGATAAGCAAGGTCATCAAGCCTATCTACAACTTCAAGGCGGGTGAGGAATAATGAAGAGATTTATTTCAACAGACAAGCTCAGCAAAAAGGAACAGAAAAAGCTCAACGCCGTCGGCCGCGGGAGCTGGAACGGGGTCAACCCCGTTACCCGCGTCGCGGATACCGATAAGAGGCGGTATAAGCGGAAAGCGAAGTATCCCGAAAACTTCAATGCGGAATAAACAAAAACAGGTCTCCCACCGGAGACCTGTTTTGCTATTATTTACTTAATAATTACCACTAAACTCACCTGATACTACTTCAGCGCCGTGTGCGGCAGCAGAAATCACATCTATCAGCATTCCTTCTATATCATCCATTAAGTCGGAATATGTCGAACCGTACAATCCGACCATATTATCCGGCTCGCGCTCGTCATCCTCGGGACTTGGGACATGGATATCATACCTCGAAAGAACCTCTTCAAAAGCATCCAGTACTCTGGCAGCTTCGTCGTGTGTGTAGATCTTCTTCCCGGGTATTACCTCATGATGCTCCGACATACCTTCCATAGTAAGTTGCATTCCCAGCTTGAAACCCTTCGCGAACTCGTTATACAGCTGCATACTGCAAATATCTATGCTCTTTTCGGAAACTCTGTCAACAAGACCTTTCGCGTGCGGAAAGAGACTTACGATCTCATCTTTATCCCTTACCATTTCATTCGTTTTCTCTTTGATAGCCGCCCATAGCGGACCTGGCTCACCGGCTGTATCAAGCCTTCCGTAATAGAATTTTCTCAATGCGTCGGCATCATTATTATCAAAGTGACCATTAATACTGTCATCGACAGCGACCAGCTTATGTACAGTTCCGTCATTTGCAGCTTTGACAGCCTGTTCCCAGGTACTTATCTCAGTAAATACCGGAGCGTATGTCGAAATCTCCTTATCATCGGGATAATGTACAGCGAGATATACCGCCAGAGCGTTATACTCTTCCTGAAACCTGTC
>CAMVGH010000239.1 GCA_947166945.1 uncultured Clostridia bacterium | reverse complement strand
GGAATACACCGAGCGGGAGTATGAGATACTTGCGGAGCTTGCTCACGAAGCTGATCTGACATTCGATTACGGAGACAAGACGCTGCATATATCCGGATATGTGTTTGACGGAAGCTGTCTTGATATTTACTATGATGTGACATACCCGGACACAGACACAGAGTTCTACTTCTACAGCGATGATACGCTGACAGCAAGCGCGGTTGTTCCGTATCTGCTCTATACTGACGGAAATATTGCATATTACAGGAGCAGGAACTACTTGCAGCTTGCGGGCAATGTTACAAGCACGGAGATCATTATAGGCGACAGCGACACCCTGCCCGATGATAGCACACAAAACAGCTTTATCGTAGATGTGCCAAGCATCGAGCCGGTAGTTATCGAGGATATTGAGCTTAACGAGGGCGTTCATCTCAACAGGTTCGTGCTTTCTCCTCTCGGAGCGTTTATGGAGCTTTCGGAGAGCATCGAATACATTCAGACTTACGACAGCAACGCCTACCCGATCTATGTGACATACGAGGACGGCAATGTTATCGACTTGTCCGACTACACAGGCAACTTCGAGGGCGGCGCAGGATATCTGAACGAGGAAGGCAGGATAGTTCTTGATTACACGATAGGCAGAAATATGAATATCTTTGATATAGAACAGATACGTTCTGTGCAGATATTCAACGAAGTAATAAAAATCAGCTGAGAAAGGAAGAAAATCATGAGAAGTTTTGGATTACACCGTTCATCAATAAGCAGATATATGGGGCGCAGCAGCTTCAAACGCAGCTCTGTCGGCAGGCGGAACACTTATAAAGTCAGCAACAGCAAATTCAAATCATATTTTGCGGAAGCCAAAAAGATCGCGGACGATATTGAAGCTGCCAAAAGCGAAAACACATCGGAAACATCAAGAACAAAGGCTGCCGCATACTCGCTTACAGGCAGCAAATACAATAACGGTGTCACAGCTATGAGCGACAGCGTAAAGGATATAAACGATCGGCTTGATGCTGATATTCCCGATATGGAAAAAGCGTATGAAGCTGCCGTAAGGTTCGCGGACGGCTATAACGATATGCTCGCGGCTGTGAAGAGCTCCTCAAACAGCTCTGTCATCGGCAAGGCAAGATATATCTCTGATGTTGCGAATGTATTCTCGCGGGCGCTTGGGAATATTGGTATAAGCACCGATAAAAACGGGAATTTAAGCGTGGAAAAGGATAAATTCATGAAAGCCGATTCAGCCGATATTTCAAAGATTTTCGGCAGCAAGTCTTCTTTTGCAAGCCTTATAAAAGAACAGACCGACAGCATTTCCGTGCTTTCCGCTATGAGTGCCGATACATATTCCGGCTCTCATACAGCCGCTTATACTTCGGCAATGAGCGGGTCGATATTCAGTAAGTTGTTGTAATATGAAAGCACAGGGAGGTTATCAGAGTGACGGTATAAAGACGGTTTTCGTCGTCATGCCGCCCATGTCAGTTTATCCATGCAGGCTTTCTTTCTATCCATTGACGAGTGAACATACCGGTTAAGTGTGAGTTCTACACTGCTATGATCGAGTATCTCTGAAAGTGTCTTGACATCAAATCCGAGAGCAATGCACCTTGTAGCGAAAGCATGACGAAGGCAGTGAAAATGTACTGACGGTAAATTTGCGTTTTTCAGCATTCGAGCAAATCTGTTCTGCATAGTACGAGGTTCAACAGGCTTTGATGTCCCGGAAAGTATGTAATCATCTTCTTTTCCAACATAACTACTGAGCTTTTCGGAAAGACATACAGGTATCGGTATAATTCTGATAGAGCTTTGGCTTTTGGGCTCCGTTATCACTAATCTGGTACGTTTTGCATAATCAGGGGTCTGAATCCGCTGAATAGTCTTTCTGACGGTCAAAGTACGTTTTTCAAGGTCAATATCTTTCCACTGCATAGCGCACAGCTCACCGATGCGAATACCGGTATAAAGACAGACCGCTATACCGAGAGTAGAAAGCGTTTCATGACGTTCGACGTAATCTTTCAGCCTTTCCTGTTCTGTTTCAGATAATACTTGTACTTCCGCCTTTGCTTTTTTAGGCATAATAAGTCTTTCAGCAGCATTCCGAATGCCGTAAGTTACACTCGCATATCTCAGTAAAGATCTTAACAGTACCGTGTTATCAGCAATATACCTTTCAGAGAGTCCCTTATTTCGTAGGTTTTCCATAAAAGCATAAATATCAGGAATCTTTACATTGCTGACTTGAACATCGCCGAACAGTGGAAGAATATGCTTTTCGAGCTTCATGCGATAATTGGCAGCGGTTGATTCTTTTAACAAAGGTAACGGCTATAAAGCCAATCGCAGCACGATAAGAGACGATATTGGCGAAAAAATCTAAAATGGATACCAAACACACAACAAACAAGTCCGAACCATTACGGCTCGGATTTGTTTGTTTTTTTATTCAGGGAAGGCGAACTTCGGAGTAGTTATTCAAATAGAAACATAAGTTTAATATAAGCATATCGCCAGTACAAAGATGAGCACAAGATTAAAAAACTTTTGCCGCAAAACGGTTGAAATTATACAAGAAATGTGATAGAATATAATTGTTTATATGTAATAAACGCTATTATCTTAGCGAACACCTTCTAATCCGGCAAAAAGACATCACATAAGAAA
>CAMVGH010000238.1 GCA_947166945.1 uncultured Clostridia bacterium | reverse complement strand
CGAGAAAGTGATTTTTAAGAAACTGTATGCCGGAAAGATATCAAGGAAGACATATAGATTGTATGAGTTTATGAAAACATCCGGCTGACAAATTTTGATCTACCGAGCTGTGAGCACACTCTCACAGTTCAAAAAAATAACACGTCTCATCTATAATAATAGATTTATGCAAATAGAGAAGAGAGGATAGTATTATGAAAAACATATTTGACAAAACAAAACTCGGCAATTTGCAGTTAAGAAACCGCCTTATCCGCTCCGCTACATGGGAAGCACTTGCGGACGAGCGCGGGCATTTCTCCGAGGAGATCTATGGAATTTACGACCGGCTTGCGGCAGGGGGCTGGCGATCATCATTACGATCGTAGTTGTTATATTTCATATTCCCGTTGTTTCGCCGGGAAATGTGAATATTCCCTTAATGCTCTCAAACATACCAGCGGGCAGGATTCATTTCTACAGACAGCGGTGTGCAGTTCTCAGACCGTTGTGAAGTGTGCTATGATACTGTTTTCCCGCAGGAATGCAGAAAGATCTATGAGATCAGCTAAGCAATGTTCAAAGGATAGCAGTATTCCGATAACCCGTAGTCTATTGGCGCACTTATAAACCGTCCCGCACAAGTCCGATCAAGCATTGTGGAGCATATCATAACGGTCACAAACCCTATCGGAACGAATAGCCGCAAGCTCCCGGGAACGCTCTGTAAGCGTTTCTGAGGGCTTTTTCTTTTTTATCAGATATTTACATGATCCCGTCATATTTTTTAAATAGGTGTTGACATTAAAAATTTGATTTGATACAATATAGATACAGCGCAAACAAAGCTTTTCATTTTAACAGAAGAGGTAATAAGGTGAACAACGTCTGAAATGACGGTAGGGGACAGACCGTATCATCGGACAAAATGAGCAATGATAAAGGGATATATTGTCATGAAACACATATACAAATTAACATCACTTGTAATCGCCGCGGCTCTCGTTTTATCGGGCTGTGCTGAAAACAAGCCTGATCCCGCTGCGCAAAGCACAGGATCGGAGACAAAAGTGACAGAGATGTCGGCGGACAGTAACAGTACAGAGAAAAAGCTGATCATGCCCGATGATAAATTGCTGGAGGAAGCCGCCGAAGCTATGCGTGATGGAGAGCTGTGGCTTTCACTGAATGCGGACGGCGGTTTCAGACTTGCCGATCACGGCGAACTTTTCAAACCTCTTATGCTGATGTATTCTGAAAACAACTGCACCGAGGAGAGTTTTCAGGAACTAAAGGACTCCAGCTATGATTCGGAGATCGCAGATATGACGTATGCAGAATACCTCGAAAAGTCAAAGCAGCAGCTGCCGGAGGAATATCTTTCGTATTTTGACGAGAATATGCGGCTGAAAGAACTGCCGGAGGAGCGTACCGTCGTTTTGCTTATATCAGACCATTACGGCGGCTTCTACAGCGAAGAATTCATTGTCAAGTGCCTGCGCAGAGCGTTTGATATGATCCCGGAGGACGAGGGCTGCATCAAATCACTTGAAAAAGCAGTCAATGCTGAGCATACCTCGACGGAGAATGCTGTTTCGTGCACAGTCGGACTGACATTAAACCCGGAGGGCGGTACGGTCGCTATCACAGTCCGTATCCAGACATTCGGTGGCGAGAGTTATTCTCTCACAGAGGATATACCGTTTGAAGGAGAAGTTACCGACTCTTTTGACGGTGGCATAACGATAAATGCGGAGAACCGCTTCGGAAATTCTTTCTGCACGGAAATACAAAGTACATACGACGCCGATATATACGAGCGGCTGAAAGCTATGCGTGAAAGCTCCGAAACGCAGACCGTGCGGGATATGAAAGACGGTCTGCTTACGGTCGAGATAAAAAATACGCTCAAAAGCAAATACATATACTGCGGGGACGGGAACTGGTATTACTCTGATATCACGAATTCCGGGTGCAGGCTGATACCCGATGATAAGACGGAAGCCGGGCTTATTGCCGATGAGCTTATCTCGAATACCGCCCTCGATATTCTCGCGGAAGATGATAAATATGATATCACGGAAGAAAAAGGCGCACCCCGGCTCGACACAGCTATTCCGTCTGTATGCGGTGAGACGGTATATTGCTATGTCGATGACAGGACAAGGAGAAACTTCTATTTTGCAAGAAGCGGCGACGACTTCTACTATTCCGAGGACAGCAGCACAAGGACAGATGTAATGACCGACGGCGTGCCGTATTATCAGAGTTCCGATGAGTACGAATATTTCGGAAACTCCGATGAAGCATACTGCCGACATGATATGTATGATATTTATTATCCGACGGATAAATTCGAGGGCACATGGGAGACTGTTCCACTTGCAGAGCGCATTGCAGACAGATATACATTCGCTTACGGAGTCAATGCAGCAGTAAGCACAGAAGACTACCGCTGTGAGATATACAGAAGCGCAGATGACAGTATCGCGGTGCTTCTCGATGATGACGGCAGGATAGTTTCCGGGTGGCAGTACGGCAACGGCGGTCTTACGGTCATGACCGCTGTTAAGAGCATTGAAGAAATGCCTGTTGACATGAATGAATTGCTTGAACACGCACGGACGCATACAAAGGAAATTGCAGACCAGAAAGAGCTTGATAAGAAAAAGACTGTAGATGATTGGTATAAGGAGGACACCGCAAAATATGATCTTCCGGAGCT
>CAMVGH010000237.1 GCA_947166945.1 uncultured Clostridia bacterium | reverse complement strand
CGAAGGAGTTTTCCATAACTACAAGCTCAGTATACCAAGCGGCTGCAAGACAGAGGTCATCATCAACAAGAGAGATTTTGTTACCTGTCTTGAAAGATGCGCACTTCTTATTGACGATAAAAACAAGTCACCTATCCGCTGTGAAGTAGGAAACGGCGTAATCAAGATAAACTGCAAAACAGGCATAGGTAAGATAAATGATGCTATATCTGCCGATATTTCCGGAGAGACCGTTACGATCGGCTTCAATAACAAGCTTATACTCGAAGCTCTTAAAGCTGCCGAGGGCGATAAGGTACGCCTTCGCTTCAACGGAGCTATGAAAGTAATAGAAGTCCTTCCGCTTGAAGGCGAAAGCTTCATATTCCTTGTAATGCCTATACAGCTCAAAGGCTGATATATCGCTAAAAATATTTGTACTGGTCAGAGGTGAGAGAAATGCCTGAAAACAGAATAAAGATCACTACTGAGTTCATAAAGCTTGACGCTCTTCTGAAATTTGCTTCAATGGTCGGTTCGGGCGGAGAAGCAAAACAGCTCATACAGGACGGAGAAGTCCTTGTAAACGGTGAAGTATGCACCATGAGAGGAAAAAAGATACGCCCCGGCGACAAAGTAGAGCTTGACGGTCAAGAGGTAATCGTAGAGTGATAGTCACATATGCTGACATCGACGGTTTCAAAAATCTGAAGGGTATCTCCTTCGCTCCCGATCCTAAGTACAATATCATAGTCGGACCGAATGCACAGGGAAAGACCAATCTTCTTGAAGCAATGTGGATACTTTCGGGCTGCAAGAGCTTTCGCGGCTCAAAGGAAAAAGACTATATCTGCCTCGGCGGAAACCGCATGGAGGCAAAGATAAAAATTCTTGACAGCGTCCGCGAACAGAAAATATCCTTTGAAATGACGAGAAGCAGCTCAAATCCAAAGAATATCACCCTCAACGGCGTGAAACAGAAGGGTACGAGGGCACTTTTCGATGTTTTCAAGTGTATCGCATTCATTCCCGACGATGTTGATATCGTAAAGGGTTCACCCGAAAAAAGGCGTAATTTCGTGGATATGGCGGCTTCGCAGCTAAATCCCGTGTTCGTTATGCACATAAACAAGAACAATGCCATAATGAATCAGCGCAATGCCCTGCTGAAAGGTATAATGCAGGGAAATACTGACCGCAGTATCCTTGAAATATGGGACAGACAGGCTTCACGAGAAGGAGCTGTCATATCCTATATGCGCAGCGAATATATAAGAAAATTCAACGAGATCTGCGGAAGGCTTTACCGCACTATATCGGGCGGATCAGAGGAGCTTGAGCTTGAATACAAGTCAAATGTTTTCAGACCTGAGGATCTTGAAACTCCCTGCGGTGAACAGGCTTACGAGCAGTATTACAGAAAGCTTGCAGAAACAGCAGATTACGACATCAGAACGGGAAGCACCCATGCAGGTGTGAACCGCGATGAGATAATCATAAAAATAAACGGCGTAAGCGCTAAGGATTACGGCTCACAGGGGCAGATCAAGAGCGCGGCGCTGGTCATGAAGCTTGCACAGGCTGAGATATATATGCAGAAGTCGAAAGATGCTCCCGTGATCTTTCTTGACGATGTTATGGGAGAGCTTGACGAGAGCCGACAGAGATTTGTGTTTGATATAATCAAGGATATGCAGGTATTCATCACTACTCCCAATGAAAGTGCGCTTCTTCCCGAAATAAAGGGAAAAATACTCCGTATAAGCGGCGGCAGCGCGGTTGAGGAGGAAGAAAATGTATCTGCACATAGGGAATAATTACTCAGTAGATATCAGAGATGTGGTGGGAGTTTTCGACATTGAGAACAGCACTGTTGAAAAGTGTACCAAGAAGCTGCTTGAAAGAGCAGAAAAAGAGCATCACTGTGTATATACCACGTATGAGATGCCGAAAAGCTTTATAGTTACGGTAAAAAACGGAAGGGAGAAGGTCTATATCTCTCAGCTTTCGGCGGCTACACTGCGGAAACGCCTCAGAGAAGGCGGAGGATTCTGATGAACGAGCACGAACGCAGGCTCAACAGATTGAAAAATTACGATTATTCGAGGAATGGTCTGTATTTCATTACCATTTGCACAAAGGACAGGATACCGTATTTATCGGATATCATTGACGTAGGGGACGGCGTCCTCGACGTCCCGACCATAAAATTAACGGATTACGGTAAAATTCTGAATGACCAGATAATTGAAATGAACGCAATATATAAAAAATCTCAGATAATAAAATATGTCATTATGCCCGATCATGTGCATATGATAATATATTTATTTGATGATGATAATGTTTTTGTGGGGACGTCGAGGACGCCGTCCCCTACAAATGCGGTTATTCCGTCAATGATATCGACGTTAAAACGGTTTGTAAATAAAAAAACAGGTTTCAATTTATGGCAGCGTTCATTCCACGATCACATTATCCGCAATGAGAAGGAATTTTTCGATATCTGCAATTATATAGACAATAACCCCATCAATTGGGTAAATGACATATACAACCAAAAGTATTGGAGGTAAACCATGAGTCAGCAGAACAACAATTACGATGAAAACGACATACAAGTCCTGGAAGGACTTGAAGCGGTCCGCAAAAGACCAGGTATGTACATCGGCTCGACAGGTCCGGGTGGTCTCCACCACCTCGTTTACGAGATAGTGGACAACTCTATCGACGAAGCTCTTGCAGGCTACTGTACTGAGATAACTGTCGAGATACTTGAAG
>CAMVGH010000236.1 GCA_947166945.1 uncultured Clostridia bacterium | reverse complement strand
GTTCCGAACCGACGACGGGACTTAAGTCGGCGTAGTATATCTCTCCGCGTTTGATAGTCATATTTATTACCGTCCTTTCAGATGTTGTCTTCTGTTTATATTTTTAACACCGCGGCGGCATTTATACAGCACCGCCCCTATATATTTTATTTTGCGGACAGGCGTTATGTGAATCGCGGCGGGAGCTTTTACGGGAACGTAATTCTGCAAGTTTTTCTTGACTTTTTTACAGAAATATGTATAATTAAAGATGGTGATGTTATGAAAAAAAGAACGGTGGCTTTTTTGGCGTGCCTTACTGTAATGACAGCGTTTGCCGGCTCCTGCGGAGGAAATACTGCCGCGCAGACAACGGCTCCGGCTCCCGCAGCGGCAGTAACGGAGCAGACTGTGCAGAGCACCGTATCCGAAACGCAGACCGAGGCGGTGACGGAAGCGGTGACGGAAGCGGCTCCCGAAACGTCAGCAGTGATAAATGAAAACCTTACTCCCGAAGAGATGATAATACAAAGTTCGTTACTTGACATGGGCAGTCCCGAGCGCTTTGCGGACAAGCTCTACAAAGCAGCAAACGGCGAAGAGATCACCGTGGCTTACATAGGCGGTTCTATCACCGAAGGCTATACCGTTGAACCGGAACAGTGCTGGGCGTACCTGACACATCAATGGCTGTGCGGGCAGTACCCCGACGCGAAGATAAACTACGTCAATGCCGGACTTAGCGGAACGCCGTCCACGCTGGGACTTATCCGTGCGGACAGGGACGTGATAGCTCCCTGCGGCGAACCGGACATCGTATTCATTGAGTTCGCGGTCAATGACGCGAACGACCCGGTGAATAAGGAAGCGTATGAGAGCCTTGTGCGCAAGATGCTGATGCTTGACAGCAAACCGGCGGTCGCGCTGATATTTATGCGGACGGACAACGGCTACAGTTGTCAGGACTGGCAGAAGGAGGTCGGGTATCTCTATCATCTGCCGATGATAAGCATAAACGACGCGCTCACAAAGGCGATAGACGACGGGGTCATGACATGGGAGGACTACTCCAATGACGGAGCCCACCCGAATCCCGAGGGCTGCAAATTCATAACGGAAGCGATAAAGTATATGTTTGAAGCGTTCCGCGGGAACGGCGACCGCCTCCCCGATGTTGACGCGAACGATATCGCTCCGATATACGGCGACGACTTCGTGAATATGCACCTGCTCGACAGCGCGAGTCTCACGCCCGTATCTGCGGGAGAGTATGAGAACAGCGCTCCGCTGACGGCATTCCCGAACGCCTGGACGCGCAAGACAGGCGAAAACGAGGGCATCTCGTTTGATATGGAGTTCGACGATCTGTTTATCGTATATCACTGCAACAAGAACAAGCATTTCGGCACTGCCGATGTGTATGTTGACGGAGAGAAGCAGTGCGAGGTTAACAGCTTCGCGGAGGACGGCTGGAGCAACCCCGTGCCGCAGCTGATAATGCGCGGCGACGGCGTGAAGCCGCACAGGGTGGAGATAAAACTGCAGGGCGACGGCGAAAAGACCTATTTCGGGATACTCGCTTTCGGCTGTACAAATGAGGAACTCACGTCCCCGGGGACGTCAGATATAAGGTAAAACTGGAGGGAAAATACAATGGCAGATAACAAGGCAAAAGCAGCAGCTGAGAAGGGCAAGGGATTCTTAAAAGAATTCAAGGAATTCGCTCTTAAAGGCAACGTAATGGATATGGCAGTCGGCGTACTGATAGGCGGAGCTTTCTCCGGCATCGTGACCGCGCTCACAAGCGACTTCATCAATCCGCTGATCGCATCTATCGGTGGTGCCGACATCGCGGGTATGATCAGACTCCCGTGGGTCAACTATGAAGGACTCGATCCCGAGCAGGCAGCCGCTCTGTCTCTCAACTACGGCAACTTTATCACAACGGTCATCAACTTCCTCATCATGGCTCTCATCATCTTCCTGCTGATGAAGGGCATAAACAAGCTCATGTCGCTCGGTAAGAAGAAAGCGGAAGAAGAAGCAGCCGCGGCTCCGCCTCCGGAGCCGTCCAAGGAAGAAGTTCTCCTCACCGAGATACGCGATCTCCTCGCCGCACAGAAGAAAGAATAAGCGCGGAGCCTGTGCCGAATATCTCAATAATAAACAGACGGTTGAGTGTATGACATTCAGCCGTCTTTTATTGTTAAGGCAATACCGTACAAATAGACGCACGCACCTCGCTTGCATATTATTCCGTCATCTTGACCAAATTTTCCTTGACTTGCGCCAGCAAGCCTGCGTCAAATTTAGCCAATCTGACGAAAAATCTGACTGCGCAATCTGCGCACGCTCTTTGTGCGGTATAGCCTATTTATTTGTATTTTGTGTTATGGAATCTTTGCCAACCCCTCTGTATTTCAGATATACTTACAGATCTCCGCGTTTGCGGCGGGCTCGAAGATATCGGCATCCGGGAAATGAGCGGAGAGTTTGCGGATAAGCTCTCCTACTATGATGTTCTCGGTAGCGTAGTGTCCCGCGTCAATGACGGTGACTCCGGCGTTGCGTGCATCGATGAACGCGTGGTGCTTTACATCGCCGGTGATTATCGCGTCGATTCCCATTTTAATGCAGTTATATACCTCGTCGCTTCCGGCACCGGAGCTGAGCGCCACGCTCTTTATGCTCCTGCCGCCGTCAACGTACTTCACGCTCTGGCAGCCGAATGTGGTCTTTGCCTTGTCCGCAAGTCCGTCCGCACTGATCTCGAAATCAAGATATGC
>CAMVGH010000235.1 GCA_947166945.1 uncultured Clostridia bacterium | reverse complement strand
GTGTTTACGAGGATAACATGGGCGTTATGGGCTGGTATGAGAACAAGCGCATCATAATGGGCAGCCGCGAACACATGAAGCATCACAGCATAAAGATACCGGAAATGAGCGCAATTGCAAAATACTCGCGCAACGGTTCCGACAGCGTTTATCTCGCAGTCGGCGGAGAACTTGCGGTGATATTCTTCATAAGACTTACCGCGAACCCGTCTGTACGCAGCGAAATAAAGGAGCTCACGAACCGCGGCACCTCCGTGATAATCAAGACCACGGATTCGCTTATAACGATAGGCAGGATAACCGACCTGTTCGACATCGACCCGGAGAAGGTAAGGATAATCGGCTCCAGTCTGCACGGACTGTACAATGAATGTACGTCGTACACTGCGAACGGCTGCGGCGCACTTGCCGGAACAGGGAGCTTCGTATCCCTCGCAAAGGGCATAAACGCATCGAAGAAGCTGCTGAAGGACGTAAGCATCTCACGCGTATCGCTTATCCTCGGAATTATCATAGGCGTACTGTTTATGATATTCCTCGCTTTCCAGCCGATAACCCTTGTATTCACTCCCGAGATCATCATTGGCTGGAACCTACTGTGGCTCCTTATAATGCTCTTTATACAGGGATTCAGGAAATACTGACAGATCCGGTGACCGGGATAACGCCCGGTTCCGTAACTTCCGAAATCGTTACGTTCTTTCCCCTCGCCCACGGCGGGGGGAAAGACAGCATTTTTAAACGATTTGTACGTTTATCGCAGAGTTTTATTCTGCATTTTTCATTTTCAATTCAAAGGGGGTCGTGTTTTGTCACTCGACGGAGCTTTCCTTCACTGCACGGTGAGGGAGATGCTTGATAAAAAACTGATCGGCGCAAGGGTTGACAAGATACACCAGCCCTCACGCGATGAGATAATAATTACAATGCGCACTTTCGGCGGAGCGGAAAAGATACTGCTGTCCGCGGAAAGCTCGTCGGCACGGGTGTGTCTCACCTCTGCCGCGCCCGAAAACCCACAGCAGCCGCCTATGTTCTGTATGCTTATGCGAAAGGCTCTTGGCGGCGGGAGACTGACCGGTATTTCACAGGACGGTCTCGAACGTATCATTAACTTTGATTTTGAATGCACCAATGAGATAGGCGATCTCTGCGAAAACCGCATTGCCGCCGAGATAATGGGAAAGTACAGCAATATAATACTGCTCACGAAAAAAGACGGCGTGTGGAGAGTCATAGACAGCATAAAGCGCGTCACGGACGATATTTCCTCCGTGCGCAGGATACTGCCAAATATAGTCTATGAGCTCCCGCCGAGAGAGGACAGGCTGAACCTCGCGGACTGTGACCTTTCCGCACTCGGGGAAAGGCTCGCCCCCTTCGGCGAACAGCGCATCGCAAAGGCGCTGATGTCCGTTTTTGAGGGCATTTCCCCGATATTTGCGAGGGAATGTGCGTACCGCGCGGCAAGAGATACCGAAGCGCGGGTGTGTGACCTTACCGCGGACAGGCTCGAAAAGCTGATCTTTTTCCTCAGAAAGAGTGCCGGATATATCGAAAGATATGACGGCTGCACAATGGTATGCGAGAAAAGCGGCAAGCCGAAAGACTTCTGTTTCGTGCCGGTAGAACAATACGGCGCGGAAATGACGGAAACACATTACGACAGTCCATCCGTGCTTATCGATCGTTTTTTCGGCGAGCGTGCCTCGGCAGACCGAGTGAAGCAGCGTTCCGGCGATCTGCTGAAAACCATAATGACGATATACGAACGTGTGGCAAGAAAGCTCGAAGTACAGAAGCAGGAGCTTGCGGACTGCGCGGAAAAGGAAAAATACCGTCACATGGGCGATATTCTGAGCGCAAACCTGTACCGCGCCGAAAAGGGCATGACCGAGCTGAAAGCGGAGGATTATCTGAACGGCGGGGAAATAACGATAAAGCTCGATGTACGGCTTACACCGCCACAGAACGCGCAGAAGCTGTACTCTGAATATAAGAAACTCGACACGGCGGAGAAGATGCTGACAAAGTTCATTTCGCAGAACGAGAAAGAGCTTGCCTACATCGACAGTGTGTTTGATGCCGCTTCGCGGGTCGGCAGCGGACCGGGCAGCGAAGCTGCGATTTACGAGATAAAGCAGGAGCTTATCTCTTCCGGGTATATCCGCTCGGCAAAGACCGAGAGAGCCGCGAAAGCTCCAAAGGCTCTGCCGCCGCTGAAATTCCGGTCGTCGGACGGATTTGAGATACTTGTCGGGCGAAACAACCTGCAGAACGACAAGCTCACGCTGAAAACGGCGCTGCCGGAGGATATGTGGCTTCATACGCAGAACATTCCCGGTTCCCACGTCATTATCCGCGCAGAGGGGAAAGACATTCCCGACAGCACGATCGTCGAGGCGGCGCAGCTCGCGGCGACCTGCTCAAAGGGTCGGAACGGAACGAAGATACCGGTGGACTACACGCTCGCCCGATATGTCAAGAAGCCGAACGGCGCAAAGCCCGGTATGGTGATATTCGTCAACAACAAGACGATACTCGTTGACCCCGATGAGGCTCTTTACGAAAGGCTGGCGGTGAAATGACGGCAAGGATCTGTCCGTACTGCAACGAGAAAATGCAGCGGGGATATATCTCGGCGCAGAATCGTCTGTGCTGGACACCCGAAGGAGAGACAGACCGGGGCAGTACGCTGTGGTCCAAAAGCCCTAACAGTATTGTCCTGGCAGAGTATTATCTGCTGGCAGCGGCAAAGGTTGACGCAGACTACTGCGAAAGCTGCGGTAAAATTATAATCGACATATCCGGATAGCTGCCAAAAGCGGCATCATACTTCCAAATATAACGCGAAGCGATTAAAAGTCTTTGGAAAGGGGTCTGGGGGAGAACCTTTCTTCAGAAAGGCTTCCCCCAGTCTCA
>CAMVGH010000234.1 GCA_947166945.1 uncultured Clostridia bacterium | reverse complement strand
GAAAAGGTGCTTGAAGAAGTGAAGGCTCTCGGTGTTGAGGCGTATGCGGTCGGTGCGGAGTTCTCCGACCTTTCGCAGGTGGAGAAGATGCTCGGCGATATAGACGCTCTCGGAAAGCCGGTGGATATCGTGCTGAACAACGCGGGCGTACAGGTGGCATACCGGACGGAATATCTGAAAACTCCCGCGGAGGATTACGAAAAGAGCTTCCTGATAAACACGATAGCGCCGATGATGATAGTATATCATTTCCTGCCGAAGATGCAGGAGCGCGGCTTCGGACGCATAGTGAACACCACGAGCGGTATCCGTCTCGAACCGGAGCAGGCGGGCTACTCCGCAAGCAAGGCAGCACTTGACAAGGTGACAATGGATCTCGCGTCGAAGTATGACGGCACTGACATTATGATAAACATAACCGACCCCGGCTGGTGCAGGACAGATCTCGGCGGACAGCACGCGCCCAACGCCCCCGAAAGCTCGCTGCCCGGAGTGGTGGTAGGTGCTTTCGCGGACGACAAAAAGTCCGGACGTAATTTCGCGGCGGGGAACTTCTACGGAATGACGCTCGAACAGGCTGTGGAGCACGCGGAAAAGAATATCAGCCGTTATACCGGCTCCATAGGGTGACAGGGAGTATGTCCGAAGATAAAGTCCTTTCCGAAAAGGACAGGAAATTCCGCGAATATGTTCTCGGCGGCGATATGTGGAAAGTGGTCATCACGGTATGTCTTCCTCTTGCCGCGTATTCGGGGCTTCTGCACATATTCAAGATAATCGACACTATGATGGCGGCACATATCGGCACCGACGCTGTCTCGTCCATAGCATACATATCACAGATAAGCTTTGTCATATCCGCGATAGGCGGCGGACTTGCGATAGGTGCGGGAATGAAGATAAGCGAAGCGTACGGGGCAGGGGATTACGACCTTGTACGAAAGCGGGTGAGCAGTGTATGCTTCATCTGCTTTGTCATCAGTATCCCCGTACTGCTCCTGATACCGTTCACTCCGCAGTTCCTGAGGCTCAACGGTACTCCGGAAGAACTGATAGAGGCGAGCGGACAGTACTTTGCCGTCGAGCTTGTGAATATCGCCGTTAGCTTTTTCACCACCGTCTATATAGCCATAGAACGCGCCAGGGGAAACACAAAGCTGATAATGTGGATAAACATTGTGTATCTTGTGATAAAATCGGTGCTTACGGCGCTGTTTGTATATGTCCTGAACGGCACGGTGGTGATGATCGCCGCGGCAACTCTTGCGGCAAACCTTGCCATGCTTGTCATGGCGGCGGTCAATATGCTGAAAAAGAACAGTATATTCGGCTTTTCGGCAAAGCAGGTGTCACTCCGTAAGAAAGTCATAATGCCGGTCATCAATACATCATATCCCGCAGTTACCGAAAAAGCGGCATTTGCATACGGAAAGCTGATCGTGAACAAGATGAGTACCGATTACGGAACTTCCGTGGTCGGCGCACTGGGAGTGTCCAACAATCTCGGCGGCATCACCACACAGCTCCAGAACGGGTTCCAGCAGGGCGGAGCGTCCGTTATCAGCCAAAATATCGGCGCCGGAAAGAATGACAGGGCTCTGGACGCGTTCAGGAAAATACTTGTCATAAATGTCGTGCTGGGCGTGGTCTTCATGTCGCTCACCCTTATTTTCCTCGACCCGCTGAGCAGTCTTTTCGCGGGGCGGGACGAGGATTTCCGGCTTCTGATAAAGGAAGTCTATGGGTATGAGGCTCTCGGAGCGGTCACTCTCGGCATAAACGCGGCTGTAATGGCGCTTCTGTACGGGTTCGGCTACACGAAGCTCACCCTTGTGCTGAATGTCCTGAGAGTGTTCGTGTTCCGTATTCCCGTGCTGTGGTTCCTTCAGAATTTCACCGGTTTCGGAAGTGAAAGCGTCGGTATAGTCATGCTTGTGAGCAACGTGTCTGTCGGTATATGCAGCGCGGTCGCGGCTTTTTTCGTGATAAAGCGTATCAGAAAGAGGTACGGGCTTGCAAAAGAAGGAACGTGAAAGAACATTCATAAATAAAATGCCGCTCCCGCAGGTGAGCATCTCATGATGCAGCCCCGCGGGAGCTTTGCTGTAATCCGGAGGGTCTTCGATTTTTGGCCTTTCTTAGGTATTTATCTTCAATGTCAATGTATTTGCATTATCAGTCTTTTTCTTCATCATCAATTTCTAATCCGAACCGTGCGCTAAATAATCAGCAAGCTCGTCATCTGTAAGTATCATGTATTGTTCAATAGTTGTCCCGTAATCAACAACAAGTCTTCCGTTTATGTGAACATAGGCGAAACCGTTGTTTTTCTCTGTATCTTCTTTTAAATAGAGGTTCTTTCTGTCGTATGTATATTCCGTTATTTCTCCGTCAAGCTCAAAGTAAGCAGTCCAGTCATCTTTCAGGACAAGATAACCCTTGTTTGCAATTTCCCGCAATTCAAGCATTTCGTCAAATGTCTCGCCGTCTTTGGATATAGATAAACGCTTATAATATCCGACAGGCTGTTCGTCAGGGTAATATTCCCACGAGGCAGTAGATTCAGCAACGTTCGTTTCTTCTGTATCATGACTGTTATCGCAGGATGCAAGACTAAAACACATTGCCAAAGCTGCGATCGATGACAACAGAATTCTTTTAGTTTTCATAATGGTCTCCGTTAAGATTTTATCCTGCTTCCGTTGCAGCGATATCATATTCTGGATAATGCACAGGTTTATGATTATTTTACTACATGAAATGAGAAATGTCAAGCAAAGTGTCGGCTAAACCGCATTTTATGGGTACCTCTAAAAACCGCTTTGAAAAGAGAAAATGAGGTAATTGCGCCGAGAGCAAGGAAAGGCTCCGAAAGCGTGCTGACGCACGGTGAGGGGACTTGACGCAGCTATCGGTGCAAGTAGCTCTTTTTCTCTCAAATGGGTTTTTAGAG
>CAMVGH010000233.1 GCA_947166945.1 uncultured Clostridia bacterium | reverse complement strand
CGGGAGAGCCCAAGTTTTTTTGTGCCGCTAGGCATCATGATCCCGAACATTTTTCCGGTCTGTACGAAGCCCTGACCAATACCTCTGATTATGCTGTGACTTCCCTTGTATGTGATGCCGATGACATATCTGTTTTCAAGCAGTGTACCGGGCGCAAGACAGTCGGCGGGGTATGAGTTATTGTCTATATAACCGCAGACCTTGCAGGGTCCCTGATAGAGCTTTTCGCTCATACAGCCCATGCAGCGTTCGATTTGCTTTTTCATTGTTTATTGGCTCCTGTTCGTTTATCTGTATTCTTTTGTTCAAGCAGTGTGAGCGTTTCGCCGGTGATTTTGCTGCCGAGGCGGTTCGCCCATTTTTCTGTATAAAACGAGTAATATGATATCCCTTTTTCGTCACGCATTTTCACAAGTCCGGGGGAAAGGCACCACACAGCGGAAGGAATGCTTATGATAAAAGGGTACAGCGGACCGAGTATGACCGACTGCACGGTATGACCGTACTCATGCACGATCACTTCTTCACGCAGTCTTCCGCCAAGATTTTCGGAGATGAATATGAATATACCGACAGAAGCGCTGTCACGCCGTTTCCAGACGGTTGCGGCACAGCCCCGGTATATGAAATGCCTTCTTCGTATCAGCACAAGGAACATACAGGCCCCGGCGAGGGACTGGAGAATGCCCCATGTGCATTGCAGAAGTGTATAAAACAGCCTTTTTACAATATTCATATATAGTTTATTTTACTCTATTATCACATTAATGTCAATTGTAGGTATGCACAAAACCTTGACTTGATAACGGGTATGTGATACAATAATATTACTAAACCACAGACAGGAGCGTTACAAATGCTTTTCGGAAAGAAAAACAGCAGGTCGGGAATGGACATAAAGAGCCTCAGAATGCTTGACAGGAAACCGGTAAAATATGTAACGGAGCGTGACAGTGAAACTTACCGGGAGCTGAAGCTCGGTGACGAGGGTGCTATCAATGTAAGTGATGCGGAGTTCACGATAGTTTGCGGCGGGGTAAACGTGATACGCTGCAAGGTGAGTGAAGTGAACGCGGCGGAACTTATGAACAAATCCGGACTGACAGTAAAGGGCAAAGACCTTGACAGCGGCAGGGAAAAAAGCATAATTGCCTACTACAGCGACGGAACGGTAAGCGCCGACAGAAAACGCTGACACTTTTCGTGCGGACCTGCGTTTTTTCTGTGTCGTAAACCGCCTTTCCCGGAAAAATAACGGATAATCTCCCGTAAAAAGCGGCAAATTGTCGCAAAACGGGAGATTTTTTATGTGGAAACAGCCGTATAAAGCTGATATAATGTACTTAGCGGAAAAACGGAACATCAGAAACGGAGGAATGTAAAATGAACATATTTCCCAGAACTCCGCAGGAAAGCAAGTCGGAGAACGCGGTCAACAAGGTGGTAGAGATACCGGTAAGTGCCATAGTGCCGAACCCCGCGCAGCCGCGTGTTATATTTGACGATTACGAACTGTCCAGACTGGCGGTGAGCATACAGCAGAACGGCATATTGCAGCCTCTTACCGTCCGCCGGATAGAGAACAGTCTGAATTATGAGCTGATAGCCGGAGAGAGGAGACTGCGCGCCTGCAAGCTGCTGAATATGACATATGTCCCGTGTATCATCATAACCGCGTCGGTAAAGGACAGCGCGGTGCTTGCCGTGCTTGAGAACTTACAGCGGCAGGATCTCACATTTATGGAGGAAGCCTATGCCATCAAGAATCTGATAGACTATTACGGACTGACTCAGGAGGAGACAGCGGCAAGGCTCGGCACAGCGCAGTCCACCATTGCGAACAAGCTGCGCCTGCTGAAACTTACGGACGAAGAAAAATCACTGGTAGTGAAATACAAACTTACCGAGCGGCAGGCGAGAGCGCTTCTGCGCCTTGAATCTGAACAGCGTCCCGACGCGATACATTATATCGGCTCCAACCAGCTCAATACTTCCCAGACCGACTCTTACATCGACGAACTGCTGAAGGGCAAGCCGCACAGACCGAAAGTTACCCGCCGCTGGACATTCCGGGCGGTTAACCTGTATATCAACACATTCAACAAAACGATAGACGCAATGAAGGAGGCAGGGATAAACTGCGAGACCACAAAGAACCGGACAGAGGACTTTGTGGAGTATGTGGTGAAAATACCGCTGAAGCAGGCAAACTGAATGTACAGCGGGAGGGCGGCAGGTACGTCCTCCCGCTGTTGTTTTCGTTGACTTTTCTTCTCCCACTATTGATTTTCTCTTTTTTATATGTTATAATAATATTTCAGACCAATTGGGTGAAAAGCGTTAATATAAGGTGAAACAATGCACGAAAGCGACAGTATAACCAATATAAAAGGCGTAGGCGGAAAGCGCGCCGGAATATTCGAGAATCTCGGCATTTTCACGGTGGGGGATCTTCTCCGTTATTATCCGAGGGATTACGCGGATTACAGCCTCACAACTCCGATATGCGAACTTGTTCCCGAAGATAACGCAGTATTCCGCGGAAAGGTCATCAGGAAGCTGCGCCCGTATATCTCCTATAAATATTCTATATTCCGTGTCACAGTGAGCGACGGCACGGACAGTATGCTAATAACATTTTTCAACAGCAAATACAGCTTTGACCGTCTTACCGAGGGCAGGGAATATCTTTTCAGCGGAAAGATAAAAGGAACGGTGCTTGCCAAGGAGTGCTCCTCTCCGACATTCATAGACTCCGGGGATAAGAATGTGCTTGTCCCGAAGTATCATCTTACCGACGGACTGAGTGCCAATATAATATCCAACTGTGTAAAGGACGCTTTTTCAAAATGTACTGTTGAGGAAGCTCTTCCGGCGTATATTGTCGAAAAATACGGACTTATGGGGTACAAGGACGCCCTTCGCAGCGTGCATTTCCCTGACAGCCATGAAACACTTGAGAAAGCGCGGCGTCGTCTTGCGTTCGAGGAACTGCTCACATTGCAGCTGGGAATGAAGCTGATGAAGAGCAGAAA
>CAMVGH010000232.1 GCA_947166945.1 uncultured Clostridia bacterium | reverse complement strand
GTTGTTATATTATACATCATTATTTGGGATTTTTCAATACCTCGGTGAAATTTTTTTGAAAAAATTTTCAGATTTTTTTCTTTACAATTAAAAATCTATGTGTTATAATTAATATATATTGTTTTATGGAAGGTGAACTGTAATGTACGCAATGAAACTTACCGCACCCTGCAAGGACTACATCTGGGGAGGCACAAGGCTCCGTGATGAGTACGGAAAGAAGTCCGACGCCGATAAGGTAGCCGAGAGCTGGGAGCTTTCCTGCCACAAGGACGGCAGAAGCATCATAGCAAACGGTGAATATGTAGGAAAGACGCTGGAAGAATATATAGAAAAAGAAGGAAAGAAAGTACTCGGAACGAACTGTGAGCGCTTTGAGTATTTCCCGATACTGATAAAGCTGATAGACGCGAAGGACAACCTGTCCGTGCAGGTACACCCGGATAACGAGTACGCGCTGCGTGTCGAGGGCGAATACGGCAAGACCGAGATGTGGTATGTCGTAGATGCCGAAGAAGGCGCGGAGCTGCTCTACGGCTTTAAGCATGAGATATCGCGTGAAGAATTTGCGGAGCGCATAAAGAACAACACACTGCTTGAGGTGACCAACAATGTTCCCGTGCATAAAGGCGATGTGTTCTTCATTGAGTCGGGTACACTTCACGCTATAGGCAAGGGGATCCTTATAGCGGAAATACAGCAGAATTCCAACACCACATACCGTATTTATGATTACGGACGCGTCGGCAAGGACGGAAAGCCCCGTGAACTGCACATAGAGAAGGCGTGCGAGGTAACGAAGCTGATACCGCCGACAAGACCCACAAAGCCGCAGGGCGAAAAGATAAGCAAAGCCGGATATTCGGAGACGCTTCTGGCGACCTGTGAGTATTTCAACGTAAACAAACTTGATATTGAGACGGGCGCGGAACTTGAAGCGTCGGCGGCATCGTTCAATTCGCTGCTTGTGCTTGACGGCTCGTTCGTTATTGACGGACTGAAGCTCGGCAAGGGCGACAGCTGCTTTATCCCGGCGGGTTACGGAAAGTACGTGCTGAAAGGTACCGGCGAAGTAATACTTACTGATATAGTCTGAAAGGAGATGTAATATGAAAAAAATATTAAAAATATTTTCTTTAATTTTTGTTGTAATGAATATGTTAATGCTTCTTTCAGTACCATCGTTTGCGTTAAACGTTACAGAAACCAAAAATATTTTGGAAAACGGAGAGAAGAAAACGGTTAATCTTTCTAAATATGGTGATACAATAGATTATAGAATTGATGTGTCTGAGTCAGGAAGTTTGAAAATAAATATAACTTCTTTAATGGAATATACAAATATTTATGTCTGTGATGCAAATGGAACTGCACTCAAACCAAACAAAGAAAAAATATCCGTCGGAGATACTGTATATTTTAATTTGTACGGTTATTGTAACACAATCTGGAATGGTGCTATGGAAAAATTTTCAGGCTCACTATTCTATGAAGTCAATAAAGGCTCATATTATATAAGATTTGAGCGTGAGAGCTTTTCAGGTTCAGGAAAGTTTGCTTTTATTGCGACTTTTCCCTCTTTAAATAGAATAGAACCTGAAATCAAAATAAATTATGTTGCATTTCCACTAAAGCAGGGAGCGACTGTTCAGTTATCTCTATCGCTTTCCGATAAAACGAGTGAACTAATAAAGTGGACTACAACGAATAAAAAGGTGGCGACGGTAACATCTAATGGAAAAGTGACAGGTAAATCAAAGGGATTAGTTGCGATAACCGCATCAATCGGTAATAGTAATTATAAGATATATATTCAAGTAATTGGTTAAATGCAGAGGTTTTTATGAAATATTTTATAGGAATAGACATAGGCGGCACCAACCTTTCTACCGGTGTGGTGGACGAGAATTACAATATAGTCGGAAGAGGAAAGATCAAGACAGGCAATGAGCGCCCGTATGAAGAAGTAGCGGCAGACATCATCGAAAGCGTAAAGCTTGCGGTTGCGGACGCTAAGATAGATATGGAAGACGTCCGCTGGATAGGAGCCGGCTGTCCCGGAACCTGCAATACTGATACCGGCATAGTCGAGTATTCCAACAATCTGCACTGGAACAACGCGCCTCTGCTTGCCGATATCGAAAAAGCGTTCGGGAAAAAGACCTACATAGAAAACGATGCGAACGCCGCGGCATACGGGGAATACCTCGCGGGTGCGGCGAAAGGGGCGAAGAACGCGGTCATCATCACTCTCGGAACAGGAGTCGGAGCGGGAATAATCATCGACGGCAAGATATTCTCCGGCACAAATTTCGCGGGCGGCGAGATAGGGCATACGGTAATAGTCATAGACGGATATGAGTGTACCTGCGGCAGACGCGGCTGTTTTGAAGCGTACTCTTCCGCGCGGGGACTTGTCCGCATGACCCGTGAGGCTATGGAAAAGCACCCCGCAAGCAAGATACATCAGCTTGTGGAAGCGGACGGCAGGATCAGCGCAAGAACGGCGTTCAACGCCGCGAAGATGCTCGACGAGGACGGACAGGCGGTGGTCGATCGTTATATCAAGGCGCTCGCCTGCGGGATAACCAACACGATAAACGTGTTCCAGCCGGACATACTTGCCATAGGCGGCGGAGTATGCAATGAGGGCGACAATCTGCTTATCCCGCTGAAAAAGCAGGTAGCCGCGCAGATATATTCAAAGAACAGCAGCAAGAACGCAGAGATCTGCCTTTGCAGTCTCGGCAACGATGCCGGCATAATAGGCGCCGCGATGCTCGGAAAGAATGCCGAGGGCGGTATTCTGAAAAATGTATTCGGTATATAAATGAAGGGGCGAAAGAACAGATGAGAAGCGATCTTATGAGGCAGGGGGCGACAAGGCTCCCGCACCGTTCGCTGCTGAAAGCGCTGGGACTTACGGACAGCGAGATGAACAAGCCTTTTATCGCGGTAGTGAGCGCGGCGAGTGACTATGTACCCGGACATATGCACCTGAAGGAACTTTCTCAGGCGGTCAAGGACGGTATAAGGAACGCGGGCGGAGTGCCTTTCGAGTTCTGCACGATCGGAGTATGTGACGGACTTGCGATGAACCACGAGGGAATGAGATATTCGCTTTCTTCCCGCGAGCTG
>CAMVGH010000231.1 GCA_947166945.1 uncultured Clostridia bacterium | reverse complement strand
CTACAAATACGCAAAGCCGCTTATGCCGCAGCGATTCTCTATGTGCGGTGATATGATAATTGAGAATTTTGAGAGCTTGAATAAAGCTAAACAAGCGGAATATCTTGACAGAGTGGCTAATGACATCAAGAATGAAAAAAATGGAGGTATATAGATGATTGAAGTAAGGGACTGTGATAATTACGAAGCCGCAAAAGAACTAATATTGGAGTATTCAAAAATCAAAGGCGCCGAATCTTGCTTTGTATCCCTTGATAAAGAACTGGCAAACCTTGAAGGATTTTATCAAGATGGAGCTTTGCTTCTTGGATATGAAGGGGAAAAGCCTATTGCTACAATAGCAATTAAGAGGAAAGAAGATAATAAAGCGGAAGCAAAGCGATTATACATAAAGCCTGAATTCAGAGGTCGAGGTTATGCAAGACCTATGCTGAATGCTATGTTGGATAAATGCCGCGAGTTAGGTATTGAAGAAGTCAGATTTACTACAAAACCTGAAGTGATGAATATAGGCTATCCGCTGTATAAAAGAATGGGGTTTGAAGAACTCGAAAACAACGAGGGAACGGTTTTAATGAGGATGATACTTCAATAAAAAAGAGTTGAATTCACAAATATTGCTTTTTTATGTAAGACAGCCGTGTACGGAAACCCCGCACACGGCTTTTTCTCACAGCATAGCCGCCTTGTTCGACTTGACCTTGCGGATTACAGCGATAGTGCCGAAAGCCGCTGCTGCTGCTGTTGCCGAGATAATGATAATTCTGACTGCCTTCTTCATAGAAAAACCTCCTGTTATTCGGTCTCAGATAACCGAGTCGTCATAATTTTGTAGAGCTGCGTATCCTTCGGGAACTTGTCCACGAACGGGATTATGATGTTGCCGAAGAATATAAGCCCTTCGCCCGCGCCGCTGTTCGTCACATACGAGAGCTGGTGCGGAGAGATGTTGAGCTGCTTTGCGAGTATCTGCCTGTCGCCGCCCGCCTGATTGAGCATATAAATGAAGTCGCTGTTTTCAAAGATATTCTCGATCTCACGGCTCGCAAGCAAGTCTTTGACATTCTGCGTCAGCCCCGTAGGAATACCGCCCCATTTTCTGAAACGCTTCCATATCTCGCAGGAATACGCCGCAGTCTGCTCCTCTTTGAGAAGCAAATGGAACTCATCTATATAGTAGCGCGTGCTTTTGTGTTCCGCACGATTGACCGTGACCCTGTTCCATACAGCATCCTGTACGACGAGCATACCGAGCTTTTTGAGCTGCTTGCCAAGCTCCTTGATGTCAAAGCATATAAGCCTGTTGTTGAGGTCAACGTTCGTCCGGTGATTGAACACATTCAGCGATCCGGTGACGTACATTTCAAGTGCTGTCGCTATTCTCTGCGCTTCCGGTTCTGTCTGTTTCAGGATAAGATTGTATAAATCCTGCAAAATCGGCATTTTCACAGTATCGGGGCTGTTGAGATAGTCACGGTACACCATACGGACGCAGCGGTCAATGATCGTCTTTTCGATAGGTTCAAGACCGTTCTTGCCGCCGACAATAAGCTCGCACATCGAGAGAATAAAGTCGGATTTGAGTGCAAGCGGATTGTCCTCATCGGAATAGTTGAGGTTGATGTCAAGCGGATTGATAAACTGCGCCGAGGTTGGCGATATTTTTATGACCTGTCCGTTAAGGCGCTCCACAAGCGGGAAATACTCCGCTTCCGGGTCACAGATGATAATATCGTCGCGCGTAGTCAGGAACGCATTTGCGATCTCGCGCTTTGCGCTGAAAGACTTACCGGAACCGGGCGTACCGAGAATAAGACCATTCGGGTTTTTAAGTTGCTTGCGGTCGCAGAGTATCATATTGTTGGAAAGCGCGTTAAGACCGTAGTAGAGCGCTTCGCCGCCCTGAAAAAGCTCCTGTGTGGTGAACGGAACAAATATCGCCGTAGATGAAGTTGTCAGACCACGCTTTATCTCAATGTCGTTGCAGCCTATAGGCACGCAAGCCATTATGCCGTCCTCCTGCTGATAGTCGAGCCTTTTGAGCTGACAGTTGTACTTCTGCGCGATACCGGATTCCTGAAATATGATGTTTTCAAGCTGGCGCTTCGTGTCAGCCGTATTCATAAGCAGGATAGTTGCCATAAACAGACGCTCATTGCGGCTCTGTAAGTCATTGAGCAGATTTTTCGCTTCCTTGCCGAAAGTACCGATGTCAGACGGCATAATGTCAATGTCATAGCCGTTTCTGAACGCCTTTTTCTGTTCTTCCATTTTCATCTTGTCAAGGTCGGTGATCTTTCGCTTAATCATCTTGATAGCCTTGTTCTGATCGACCGAACAGATGTGAATGGAGAGCGTGATATTATGCTCGATGTTCAGAAAATCCGCAAGCATACGGTCTGACATCTCCGATGCCATGATGTTGATGAAGGATACAGCGCCATACTTTCCGGACATTCTGAACGTGTTGCCCTTTGAGAAATCGAACGAGGACGGAGCTATGAAGTCCTTGACGCTGTTTCCCGTCTGCGCCGGTAAATCCCACGAAAAGTGGAATTTCTCACGGCTGTCGGGATTGAAGCAGCGGTGCAGTATAGCCAGCCTTTCCGCGCCGGTGAGCGGCTGTGCCAGCACTCCCATTGTCTTGAAATTGGTGAGTATGTCTGTTTCGATACGTTCGAGCTTCTGCTTTGCGTCTTTGAGGGACTTTTCCTCAACACCGAACGTGATATATTTAGTCTTTACAAGACCGTTGTTTCCTTTGGAGAGCTGATTTTTCAGCATTTCCGTATATTCACGGCGAATATCGTCGAAAGCGTCGTCCTGCGACTGGATCTCAAGCTGCTTCATAAACTCCTCGGTGTCTCCGACCTGATTCAGAAAAGAGAGCTGCACTTTTATAGTGCTGTCGAAATAATTGAGAAAATCGCAGTAGTTCTCAAAGATCGCAGTCTTGTCCTCGTTCTGCGCAAGCTGATAGTTTATATCGAAAAACTGTATCGTTTTCGTGTACAGCCTGTCAGTGACCTTGCAGATACCGTCGCGGTACATCTGCCTGAAGCGGATAGTCTGCTGTGCCGTATGGGGCGTTTTTCCGTCCCCGTTGGGGCGAGCCTTCTGAACGGCGGCAGCTATCGCTTTTTTCTGCTTTCCTGTAACCTTATCTATCTTCATTGATTATCGCCTTGACCTCC
>CAMVGH010000230.1 GCA_947166945.1 uncultured Clostridia bacterium | reverse complement strand
ATTCTCATCTGTATATTTATCATACGGAATACCTTGAAGAATGCCGGCATTATTTACTAAAATATCAATATCTTCTGCCTCCGTAAGGAGACACTTTACAGCCGCCCTGTTTGACAGGTCACATTGAATGATCTTAACGCGCTGATCGTATGCGAGTTTGCAGTCAACGCTTCGTGCAGCGACAATTACCTCATCACCGCATTTCAGAAATTTCCTAACAGCGGCAAGCCCTAAATGTTACGTGTATCAGTATATCAAAATCTATTCGGAAAGTCCAATTGATATAATCTATATCCAGGCATAAATTTTTTCTATGTCTGCCTGAGCATAGTTAATTTTTATCTATTTCCATAGACAAAAGCAATGGGGAAAACCGTTGACAAACTGAAATCAAAAATGTATAATCATATCAAACATATCGGATTACCCGGAAAACAGGAGTGAGACTATGGGTCATGGGATAACTGCCAATGAGCTGCACGAGCTGCTTTATTCGGACAACACATTTGCACTTATAGATGTGCGCGGACAGCGTGAGTATCAAACAGGTCATATTTTCGGCGCTTCAAGGCTGGAAAACAACATTATAGCCGACAATCTCCCTGTTCTTGTCCCGTACCGCGATATTCCGATAATTCTTTACAGTACGGTATCGGACAGAGCTGGGCGTGCAGCAGAAATCCTTTCGGCAAAAGGATTTTCAGACATAAGAGTACTGGACGGCGGGATAAGCTCGTGGATAAACGCCGGATATGATACTGTCGAAGGCATACATGTACAGAGTAAAGCATTCGGCGAGATAGTAGGGGATATATGGCATGAGCTTACGCAGATAAGTCCCGCGAAGCTAAAGGAATGGCTTTGCTCCGATGTGGACAATGTCAGAATATTGGAAGTACGACCGGTCTGGGAGGTAAAGAAGACCGGAAGCATACAAGGCGCTGTATCTGTGCCGGGATATGAGCTTTTTCCGGTGATAGAAGACTATGTGCGTGAGGGACGCAGGATAGTACTTACCTGCGCAGGCAGAACAAGAAGCATCATTGCTGCCGCTTCATTAAAGCGGCTTGGTTATATCGATAATATATACGAGCTTGAAAACGGAACGCGCGGCTGGATACTGGAAGGCGGGAAGCTCGAAGAGGCGGTTCCCGCCTCCGCCCCCACAGATGAAAGTAAAGCGGAAGCGGTTAAGCGTACCGCGCAGCTTGCTGCGGAGGAGCAGCTTCGTTTCATCTTGCCTTATGAGCTGCAAGAAATGAGGGCGGCCGGAAGACCGGTCACAGTGCTCGACACCCGGCAGAAGGCACTATTCGCGCAGAGCGAACATATTGATGGTTCACTGTCTTATGAGGGTGGTCAAATAGTGCAGAATACAGATGATGCGCTTATAATACATAACGCTGACTATGTTCTTGCGGACTGCAGTGATACGGTCCCGATAATGACAGCATATTGGCTAAAGCGAATGGGAATACCGAATATCAGCATATTAAAAGGCGGGATAAGCGCCTGGAAAGAAGCAGGCTATTCCGTAACAAAGGAGTCTCCGGTACTTCTGCCTGATAAGTCCGCGTTTTCAGAAGAGGATCTTATACCCGATCCTATTGCCGAAGCAAAGCACTATATCGAATGGGAATCGAAGCTCTCAAGTCAGGACAGCTACATGGAGTATTTCAGGAGAAAAGGTGTGATATAATGGCGCTTGTGCAGGTAGAGAAAGTAAGCAAACAGTACAGGAACGCGACGTCAAAAGAGATTTTCACTTCGCTGAAGAATGTTTCACTGGAAACAGACACTAACGAGTTCGTGTGTCTTCTTGGACCGTCAGGCTGCGGAAAATCAACGCTTCTGAAACTGATAGCGGGCTTGCAGAAAGCTGACAGCGGCAGGATAACGGTAGAGGGTAATGAAGTCAGAACCCCCGACGGAAGTGTTGGCGTAGTATTTCAGGATTATGCGCTTTTCCCTTGGAGAACAGTCCGCAGGAATATCAGCATAGGTCTCGATGTCAAGCATATACCTAAGTCCGAACAGAACGACAAGGTAGATTGGGCGATAAAGCTGGTGGGGCTTGAAAAATTTGCGAACTACTATCCCCATCAGCTTTCCGGCGGTATGAAGCAGCGTGTGGCTATTGCAAGAGCACTGGTCCTTGACAGCAAGATAATGCTTATGGACGAACCCTTCGGTGCGCTTGATGCATTCACAAGAATGAATCTGCAGGACGATCTGATCGAGCTGTGGCAGAAGCAGAAATTTGCAGCTATATTCGTGACCCACGATGTTGACGAAGCTGTGTATCTCGCGGATAAGGTAATCGTTATGACACCCTCTCCCGGTGAGATAAAAAAGGTGTTCAATATAGAGCTTGCGAGACCGCGGGTGCGCACTTCCGTGGATTTCAATATGTACAGGAGCGAGATACTCAAGCAGTACGGATATGTGGATAAGAACACCGTGGAATATCAGATATAGGGGCGTACAAAAAAGTGATACATACGTTTGAAGAACTGATAAAACAGCAGTCCGCGCTTGACGGTGATTTCCTGATTGATCCTGATACCGACACGCACATTCCGTTCGCTGCCGTTGACGCAAGAACGGCTGAGATCGCTGACGATCTCATATCGGCCGGGCTGAAGCAAGGTGACAGAGTCGCCCTCGCACTTATGAATGGCGTTGGCGCTTGTCTGACAGTACTTGGCATAATCCGTGCGGGAGGAGTGCTTGTCCCTGTTAATCTCGGACTAAAGGAAACAGAGTTTGAGTACATAATAACGAATTCTCAAGCCTCGTTTCTAATAAGCAATGATGATATACTCGCTGAGTGCAGTGTAAGTGTACAGAAACTTGACGCGGAGACTGCCGGTGAAATTGCGGAAGCAAAGCTGTATGCGCTTCACCCGGACAGAGTAGACGATGTACCGCCGGAAACGGCGTTGATTTTGTACACATCGGGAACTACCGGCAAGCCTAAGGGGGTTATGCTCACTCAGAGCAATCTTCTCGCTGAAACCGGATATATAGCGGACGGTCACGGACTGACCCGTGAGGACACGGCAATGCTGATACTGCCGCTGTTCCATATAAACGGACTGGTGATAGGTTTTCTTACACCGTTTTACCGCGGGATAACGCTCGTCGTTCCGCCCAAATTCTCAGCGGGACATTTTTGGGAGCAGGTTCGATGTTACGGC
>CAMVGH010000229.1 GCA_947166945.1 uncultured Clostridia bacterium | reverse complement strand
GGAATCTGATAAAGCTTGCTGCCGTGCTGGTACTCGTGCTGGTGGGGGTGTTTGTGTGGCTCAACGCCGAGACGATATTCGAGCCGCTGCGCGGTATAGCCTCACAGGTTGATACCAAGACTTCATACGACGCGGGATTTCCTATCGAGCTGCCCGCAAGCAGCAGCTACTCATTTGATAAAATGGGAGAGGGGTTCACGCTTCTCACCGACACATACCTGTATATGTACGACACCGACGGCGCTCAGGTGTATGCGCTCAAACACGGGTACAGCAATCCCGAACAGTCTGTGAGCGACAAGCGCATACTCATTTACGACAAGGCGGGATACAAGTTCGGGGTTTACAGCAGAACAAGCCTGCTCTACCAGAAATCCACCGACGACAAGATAGTATATGCCTCGGTGGGAAGCGACAACCTCGCGGCGGTGGTGACGCGCTCCGAAAGATACTCGAACATACTGTATGTGTATGACGACGGAGGCAACTGGAAATATACCCGCAAATTCGCGGACGAGAGCGTTATGCAGGCGGCATTCACGGGCGACGGCGAACACCTGATAGTCTCTACCCTCAGTTCAATGAACGGGGATATAATAGCGAATTTCTACAATCTGTCGATCAGGGATCCCGACGGGATAGTATGGAAATATACTCTCCGGAACAACAGCCTGCCGTGCAGACTGTACGCGGACGAAAAGAATGTCATATCCGTCTGCGACAATATAGTGATATCTCTGAAAAGCAATGACGGGATACTCAACGGAAGCTGTCCGTACAGCGGTAAGCTGAGGGACGCGGTAATAACGTCGGACAATGTACTGCTGCATTACGAGGACATCTCGACCAACAAACACGCAGCGCTCGTCCTCAATTCTTCCGCGGAAGCGGTCACCCTTGCAACGATAAGCTCCGGCACGGTGGATATGACGGTCGATGGGAGCGGGATATACATTCTCGACGGCACAAAGCTGCATATCTATGACAATATGCTCACCGAAGACACGGGGGTCGCGGTTGCAAACGAGGGCTACACGGACTTCGCGAAGGTGGGCAGGAACGTGATCCTTATGGGTTACAGAAATATAGACAAGATCGGGCTTTCCTCCGGAGAGAGCGAAAGCAGCGATTAAACAGAAGAGGAGACAGTATGGGAAGTGAATTTTTCTGGTTCCTTGACCTGCTCACCCTGGCGGTGCTGGCGGTATATCTGTACCGGGGCTGCAAAAAGGGAGCGGTCGGGGTGCTGATAAGCGCTGCGGCGGCAATACTCGCGTTCATAGCCGCGTTCGTGCTTTCGGGTCCGGTAACGGACACACTCTACGAAAAACTTGTGCGCGACAGGATAGAGACTTATGTAGATGAAAACCTGAACAATGTATTCAAGGGAGAGATGATACACGGGCTGTCACAGGTGGATATGTCAAAGGCGCTGGTAATGGGCGAACCGCTCTATGATATGGAGATAGAGTACGACGAGACCGGAAAAGCGGACATAGACCTGTCGTCGGTGGATCTGTCACAGACAGGCATAGAAAACGCGGATCTCTCGATGTTCGGTATAGGCGAGGGATTTGACTACTCCGCCCTGAAACCGGGACTGGTGACGGTAACAAAGGAAGAAGTGGAAAGGTACGGGCTGGACAAAGTGGTGCTGGCAAGGGTGATAACCGACAACATCACCTCCGACGATATCGGGAAGGCTTTCTCGGATATCGGGGACAAAATGTCCGGAACTTTCGCAAGCGGACTGAAGGACTTCGGCAGGAGCCTTTCAAACGGGAGCCGGGACGCGGTGTATAACGTGGTGGCTTCGGTGATAACGGCAGCTGACGCGGACTACGGCGGGCAGATAATGAACAGCATAGTGACGCCGACAGTGCTGCCGCCGATGAAGATAATCGTATTTCTGGTGATATTCGCGCTTATAATGCTGATACTGAGCATAACAGCAAGTGTGACTAAGCTTGTGAACCGGATACCGGTAGCGGGGACGGCGAACAGGATCGTGGGCGCGGTGCTGGGGGCAGCGGAGGGCATCATCGTGCTGCTGCTGATATGTATGGTGATGAAATTCCTGATCTCGGTATGCGGAAATTCGCTGGTATTCATAAACGAACCCACGGTGGACAAGACTTTTATTTTCAGGTTCTTCTACCGGACAGACCCGCTGAAACTGGCGGGGATAGGACGCTGAAACTGTATATAACAACGTAAAGGAGAACAGAATAATATGGATATGATGTGTTCAAGATGCCGCAAGAGACCCGCGGTGGTATTCATGTCGGGAATGAGCGGAACTCAGAAATTCGAGAACGGCTACTGCCTCAAATGCGCGAAAGAGCTTGGCATACCGCAGGTGGACAACTACCTGAAACAGATGGGGCTGTCGGATATCGACCTCGATGCCGACCCTATGCAGTGGTTCGGGAACAAGTTCGGACAGGACAGACCGGAGCTTGACGAGATAGAGGACAACGACGAGGAGTTCGGAGAGGACGAGGACGAAGAAGAAGAAGAGCTTGTGATGAACGACGAAGATGAGGAAGTGGAAGAGGACGAGGACGACCCCGACCGCGTTGACGGATTCAGACAGGGGGGAACTATGCCCGCGTTCTTCCAGAGATTCTTTGAAAGCCCCGCGAACAGCGCTTCCGACAAGGCTCCGGAGGGCGGTGACGGTTCTTCCTCCCGCCGACAGGACTCGAAAAAGGAGCGGGACAAAAAGAAAAAACAGGCGGAAAAGCACAGGAAATACCTCAACACATTCTGCACCACCCTCACCGAGAACGCGAGAGCGGGCAAGACAGACCGCATAATCGGACGCGACCGCGAGATAGAGCGTGTGATACAGATACTCTCCCGCCGCACGAAGAACAACCCCTGCCTTATCGGTGAACCCGGCGTCGGAAAGACCGCCATTGCCGAGGGCATCGCCCAGAGGATAGCCGCCGGGAACGTACCGTTCAGGCTCCAGGACAAGGAGCTGTACCTGCTCGACCTTACCGCGCTGGTAGCCGGCACACAGTTCAGAGGACAGTTCGAGAGCCGCGTGAAATCGCTTATCGAAGAGATAAAGATAAACGGGAACATCATAATATTCATAGACGAGGTGCATAACCTTGTCGGCACCGGCGACAGCGACGGCACCATGAACGCCGCGAATATGTTCAAACCCGCACGCTCGCGCGGAGAATTGCAGGTCATCGGCGCCACCACCTTCAACGAGTAC
>CAMVGH010000228.1 GCA_947166945.1 uncultured Clostridia bacterium | reverse complement strand
AATCATAGCATAACGCTCCTTTCGTATTATTCTAACAGATTTTTAACTGTCTGTCAGCGTTTTGTTAGAATATCACAAAAGGCGTTAGAGAATAACAAAATACGGTATGCCGTCTTAAATGAAGGAAGGCATACCGCCGTTTTAATTAGAGTAGAATTTGACCCCCATACTGACCCCCATAAGTCAGCAAAATGTGTCTAAAAACTACTACAATTCAAACATTGGAAATCAAAGAGAAAAGCCTCTCAATGCCACTTAACAAGCGTACTGAAAGGCTTTTCTTTATGGTCTGAGTGACGGGACTTGAACCCACGGCCTCTACCACCCCAAGGTAGCGCGCTACCAACTGCGCCACACCCAGACAACAGTTCCTGACTGCTTTAATATTATACAACAAAAAAAAGTGTTTGTCAATAGTTTTTTGAAAAAAATTAATAAAAACGGCGGCACGTCACTACAGGACGTAGTGAAGAAGGTTCCCGGAAGCGCGCACGATGCGCGCATAAAAGGAACCTTTCAACTACAGGACGTAGTGAAGAAGGTTCCCGGAAGTGCGCACGATGCGCACATAAAAGGAACCTTCAAATGAGCCGCCATTGTTTTTACTGTGTCACAGCGAGGGCGGAGATGATAACAACACCTTTTTTGCCGGTATGGGGAATGATCTGCACGGAATGCTGTCCGGCGGTATCGAAGTCGATTATCTCCTCGGCTTCGAGGTAGTTGCCCCAACCGCCGGAGAAATCGGTATCTATGGTCTTTACGGTCTCGCCGTCAACGACCACATCGAACACGCCGCCGTTAGTGGTCATTTTCCCGTAGAATACGCCTATGGACTTCGCGTTCACCTCGAAAGTAAGCGGCTCGACGCCCTCGAACGAACCGTCTCTGGAGAGTGCGCGGAGGGAGTCGCCGAAGTTTCCGAAGTTGTCCTGTTTAAGCTCCCAGCCGGTGGAATTTGTGACTTCGGGTGTACCGGGCAGCACAAGACCGGCGGTAGAGTACTTATCGCTGATGAACGGTGCGGAGAGGTCGCCCTCTGCGGAAGTGTCGATATTGTCTATATCATCGAGGACGCTTTGCAGGTAAGAGGTTATCATCTCGGTGAGGACAGCGTGACCGGGTACATTCGGGTGGATATCGTCGTCGGAGATATCGTCCCAGATGATGTGGCCTTTCTTGATGACATCGAGGATAGCGTCGTGGTAGGAGATCATGGGGATATCGTATGCTTCGGCGATCTCGCTGTGGTATTTCTGGAAACTTGTGCCGTTTTCCATTGTCATGGCAATTGTCACGACAGCGGGGGAGGAGTCCGAGAACCACAGCTTGCGGAGAACTCCGTCGTATGATGCTTTATTCCGCTCGGTATGCTCGGTGGTATCGTTGACGGAGAAATCCACGAAGACGATATCGGGGTTTTTACAGGTAACATCGCGGTCAGCGCGGTAAACGCCGATATATGATCCTGTTGCGCCGATACCCGCGTTGACGTAGGTGATCTTTGACTTCGGGAAGGTCTTCTCGAACCAGTTTGTTGTAAGGCGTGCATAGCACAGGTCATTACCTGCGGAGGAGCCTTGTGTGATCGAGCCGCCGAGGTATGCGACGGTTATCGGTTCACCGTTTTTTGCTTTCTGCATTGCTTTTGCGAGTCTTGCCTTATTGCCGTCTATCAGGACGGAGAGCGCCTTCATACGGTCTGTGATACCGTCTGCGATGACATATTCGCTGTCCTCGGGAATGACACGTTCGGCTTTTTCGGAAGTCTCCGCGGGGGCTGCTGTATCTGCGGAGGTCGTTTCCGGGACATTTTCCTCTTCCGCGGCAGAAGTCGTTTCCGCAGCGCTTTCTGTCGCGGCGGGAGTATCTGTTGTATCTGCGGGGGCGGCGGAAGTTCCTGCGGGAGTGCTCCCGCTGCATGAAGACGCGGTTATCATTGCGCACATAAGCAGTATGGCTGTAAGTTTCTTTTTCATATCCGTTTCCTTTCATGAGATCGTTATAACACAGTATATCATTTTTCCTCCTAAAAGTCAAGCACGGACACTTGCAATTTCCGGCAAAATATGTTATGATATATTTTCACAGGGAAGGGCAGGGAAAGGCAGTTGAAAAGAAAGCAATACATAAAGGGAATGATACAAGGGATACCGATATTCCTCGGTTATCTGTCGGTATCGTTCGGATTCGGCATAATGGCGGTACGTTCGGGGCTTACGGTATCTGAAGCCGCGGCGATGTCGCTGTTCAATATAACATCGGCGGGGCAGGCTGCCGGGGTAGGGATAATAGCTGCGCACGGCTCGATCATTGAGATGATACTTGCGCAGTTCACTATCAATCTCCGCTATGCTCTGATGTCCCTGTCACTTTCGCAGAAGCTTGACAGGACATTCACCACCCGTCACAGGCTTTCTGCTTCATTCGGGATTACGGACGAGATATTTGCGCTTGCCTCATCGCAGGAAGAGCCGGTCACGCCCTACTATATGTACGGTCTTATCCTTGTATCCGCTCTGGGCTGGGTACTGGGAACATTTCTCGGTTCATGGGCGGGAAGCATACTCCCGCAGGCGGTATCCGACGCGCTCGGTATAATGCTGTACGGAATGTTCATAGCGATAGTTGTTCCCCCCGCGAAGAAGGAAGCCGGTGTACTTGCTGCTGTCATCACAGCCGCGCTCCTCAGTGTCATCATCTTTTATCTGCTCCCGTTCATATCCTCCGGATTTTCGGTGATGATATGCGGGACAGCAGCCGCGGCAGCTGCGGCTCTGATATTCCCGCGCCCTGCCGGAGACGCTGAAAGTGCAGGTGACGACGCATGAACACAGCGATATACATAGCGGTCATGGCGCTTGTCACCTATCTTATCAGAATGATACCTTTCACGGTGTTCCGCAAAAAGATAAAGTCCCGTTTTCTGCAAAGCTTTCTGTATTACATACCTTATGCCGTTCTCACCGCCATGACTATCCCCGCGATCTTTTACAGCACCGGCGATCTTATCACGGCAGTGATCGGCACTGCCGCCGCTCTTATCCTCGCTTACTTCGGTGCCCCGCTCATCGTCGTAGCCGTTGCCGCTGCCGGAGCTGCGTACATCGCCGCCCTCCTGCTGGCAGCGTGAGAGTGGTCGCTGTCGCTCGAGCGGTCGCTGCGCTTGAGTGCCTCCGGCGGGCGGGGGAGAGAGGTCGCTGCGCTCAAGTGCCTCCGGCGGCCAGCCCCCTTTAAAAAGGGGGCTGGATCCCCTAAACAAACCGCTTCGCCTTGCAGATTAGTTACTGAGTACGACT
>CAMVGH010000227.1 GCA_947166945.1 uncultured Clostridia bacterium | reverse complement strand
AGTACCGAGAAAATGCAGGTCGTGTATAACACGCGCTTCGGTCTTTTGTGGGAAGATCGCGGCGACCTCGAATCAGAGGACAGTATTATGGCACGGCGCGAGGAATATGACGCGGAACTGCCCGACGGCGTATTGCTCTTGACTATGGGAGTAGATACGCAGGACGACAGATTTGAATACGAGGTCGTAGGACACGGACACTTCGGGGAAACTTGGGGAATAAAGAAAGGGGTTATTATGGGGAGACCTGATTCAGAAGAGTCATGGCAATCCCTTGATGATGTCATCGACCACATATACAAATTCAAGAACGGCATCGGAATGAGGATATCCTGCACCTTTATCGACGAGGGCGGACATTTCACACAAGATGTTCGCTTGCATTGTCGGGAACGGCAAGGCAAGAAAGTGTTTGCGATTAAAGGACGCGGCGGCGACGGAATACCGTTTACTGCTCCGCCGAAGAAGCAGAAGATAATGAAAAACGGCGTGGTCGCGGGAATGACCTATGTGTTTGAGATCGGAGTTGACAGCGGCAAGCAGGTCATTATGGATAACCTGCGTGTGCAGTCTGCCGGTCCGAAGTATTGTCATTATCCCCGTCGCGATGATTACGGCGCGGCGTACTTCAAAGGTCTGCTCTCGGAGCATTTGGTATATAAGCCAAATCACAAGAACCCGTGGCAATGGGAGAAGATACCAGGACACGAGCGTAACGAACCGCTTGATATCCGAAATTATGCTCTCGCTGCCGTAAAGGCTCTCTCGCCGGACTTTGATGCACTGGAAGATAGACTACGCTCCGCTGTTCCGAACGAAGAAACGGCGGTTGCAACTATCCCTGCGGCAGAGAAAAAGCCCTCGCGTAAGAGGGTAACGAAGCTCAAAGACACATACAACGACTGGTAAAGGGTGATCTTATGACTACAAGAGAACAGGCGAAGGTCCTATATGAATACTATGACAGGCTGATAGGTAAGCTCACGGACGCGAAATTTGCTCTGCTTGAAGGCGGCGCAAAGTCGTACAAGATAGACGATAGAGAGCTTACGCGGTTTGACATAGACAAACTCGGTATGGAAATCGACGACGCTATCAAGAAGCGCTCCGAAATGGAGGCTCTTATGAACGGCAGGGCGCCGAGAAAAGCGGTAGCGATAGTACCGAGGGATTGGTAAAATTGGGTAAAGGTGGTGCTCGCCACTTTTGCTACGGCGTAGTTGCTCCTTTCTGCGCCGTTTTTTGAGTACAAGGGGGGACTGTAATGGGAAAAGGCTATGGCGAAGCAGGAGCGAGCTGGACCAAGCGAGCATTAAAAGGGTTTACCGCCCAGAGCGGTAACCCGATTGAAGATATAGACCTCAATAATAAGACGATGAGGCAGCGGGCGCGCATACTGTATATGGCTGCGCCTGTTGCAACTGCGGCGATAAACACCAATCGCACATCTGTTATCGGTCCCGGTCTTCATATGCGCTGTGCGATCAACCGAGAAATACTCGGTATTACGCCGGAGCGCGAAAAAGAATGGCAGAGGCGTACAGAAGCGGAGTTCCGAATGTGGGCGGAGAATAAAAATGCCTGCGACGCGCTCGGTATCAACGATTTCTACGAAATGCAGCAGGTCGCTTTGAAAGCGTGGCTGACAAGCGGCGATGTATTCGCGCTTGTCAAGCGTTATGATGTTACGCGAGATATGCCGTATAGTCTGCGGCTTCATCTGATCGAGGCGGACCGCGTAAGTACGCCGCAAGACCTGCGGAACATAATGCCGACAGAAGGGCTTGACCGCAAGACCGGAAACAAGATACACGACGGAGTTGAGGTCAATGCGAACGGGCGTGTTGTAGCATACCACATCTGCAATGTATATCCCGGAGAATTTCTGTTATCTACTGCGGAATGGACGCGTGTCGAGGCTGTCGGAGAAAAGACAGGCCTGCCGAACATCATACAGATAATGGAGACCGAGCGCCCCGATCAGTACAGAGGCGTATCTTATCTCGCTCCTGTTATAGAAACGCTGTTGCAACAGCGCAGATATACCGAAAGCGAGCTGACGGCGGCTCTGGTACAGTCGTTCCTTACAGCGTGGATCACAACACAAGCGCCGGACGCGGACGCGTTCTCACTGAATGAAACGGGCGGAGCTCCGCCGGACAATGTATCGGATGACGAAAACGAGTATGAAATGGGGCCGGGAACGATAAACACACTTCGCCCGGGAGAAAGCGTAGTATTCGGAGAGCCGAACATACCGACAGCGGGCTTTGAAACATTTATGAAGACAATATGTCGGTTGATAGGCTCGGCTTTGGAACTGCCGTATGATGTGCTTCTCAAAGAATTCAACAGCTCATATTCAGCGTCCAGGGGTGCCTTACAGCAGGCGTGGGAAATGTTCAAAATGCGTCGTTCGTGGTTCGTCAATGACTTCTGCCGACCTGTGTACGAAACTTGGCTCGCTGAAGCTGTGGCAAGAGGGCGCATACAGGCGCCGGGCTTCTTTAACGATCCCCTCATACGCGCAGCGTGGAGCGGCGCTCGGTGGGACGGACCGGTACAGGCACAACTCGATCCTGTCAAGGAAGCTTCCGCGAACGAGCTGCTCGTGGCTCACGGCTGGAAGACGAATGAGCAGATAACCCGTGAATACTACGGCGGCAACTGGGCGGAAAACATAGAACAGTTAAATCACGAAACAGATCTGTTTGCTGACGCGGCGGCAAAATTACAGCAAACAGCTCCGAACGAAACAACAGAGGAAGGTGACGATAATGCCGAAGAAAAAGGCGATAAATGATATTCTGCGTAACTGTTATGCTATGAAATTTAGCACAGACGATAGCGCAGAGATCACTATGTACGGAGAGATCGTCGAGGCACAGCCTGTTGACTGGTGGACAGGTAAACCTATCGAGGGTGAGTATATCATTCAGAAAGAGTTCCTTGAAGACCTTGAAACAGTCGTAAACACAGGTGTAAAGAATGTGACATTCAGAATGAGCAGTATCGGCGGCGACGCGAATGTGTCTGTACTGATACATAATCGTATCAGAGAGCTTGCGAGCAGCGGAGTTGCAACAACCTGTGTTATTGACGGAGTGGCGGAATCGGGCGGTAGTCTGATAGCCTGCTCATGCGATAAGGTTATTGTCAATGAATCGTCGCTGTTTATGATGCATAGGTGCTGGGGATATATTTGGGGTGCTTACAACGCCGACGATCTCCGCGAATCAGCGAACGCACTTGAAGCCACTGATAAACAGCAGATAGCGATATACCGGCGCAAGAGCGAAAAAACGGACGCTGTGATCACTCACATGATGAGCAAAAC
>CAMVGH010000226.1 GCA_947166945.1 uncultured Clostridia bacterium | reverse complement strand
GTCACTTGCAGATCCTCATAGGCTCGCCGCAGCACTTGATAGGGCAGGCTTTCTTCTCGACTGCGGCAGCGATCTGTCCGCAGGCTTTGCATTTGTAGAATTTCGGGGTCATATTGTGTTCCTCCTTTTTTGTGTGCGTAAGCACAGAATACCGTTTACATTTCCTCCGCGATCTTTCCGGTCATAGCGTCAAGCACAGCCTCGTCCTCCGGTTTCATCGCGGACTTTATCGTTACCTGCTCATCAAGCACAGTAATATCTTTGCACTGTCCGAGCATTGCTCTTATCAGCTTTCCGGCGGCGGGCGCCCATGAACCGTTCTCGATTATGCCGACGGTCTTTCTGCTGAAATTATGTGCCGCAAGGTCATGCAGCAGTTCTTCCATTTTGATGAAGATGCCGTTGTTGTAGGTCGTTGTGGCAAATATCACATGGCTGAACCTGAATGCTTCCGCGACTATGTATGAGGTATGTGTCACGGACGCGTCGTACATTGTCACTGTGATACCCTTTTCGCGGAGCTTCGCAGCGGCGAGTTCGGCGGCGGACTGTGTATTTCCATATACCGACGTGTAAGCGATAAGCACGCCTTTTTCTTCCGTTTCGTACCTGCTCCAGAGATCGTATTTCGCTATGATGCTGTCGATCCCGCTTCTCCACACAAATCCGTGGAGCGGGCATATCATCGCTATATCCAGCGCGGCAGCCTTTTTCAGTACAGCCTGCACCTGTGCGCCGTATTTTCCTACGATATTACAGTAATATCTTCTTGCTTCATCGAGATGATCTCCCATGAAGTCAACCTCGTCCGCGAATACTGCGCCGTTGGGAGCGCCGAATGTACCGAACGCGTCGGCTGTGAAGAGTATCCTGTCGGTACTGTCGTATGACATGATGACTTCCGGCCAGTGTACCATAGGTGCGGCAATGAAGCTGAACGTATGTTTTCCGGTCTCCAGAGTGTCGCCCTCTTTGACGATGCGAACGCGCTCTGGGGGGAGGGGATACATGAACTGTGCGATCATGGTATTTGCTTTAGCGCTTGTTACGACTGCCGCTTCCGGGAACATAGCGAGGACGACACCGAGGGTCGCGGAGTGGTCCGGCTCCATGTGGTGAACTACGACATAGTCGAGCTTTCGTCCGCCGAGGGCGAAGCGCAGATTATCAATGAACTGATCGCATACCGCTTTGTCAACGGTATCGAACAGAACGGTCTTTTCGTCATTCAGCAGATATGAATTATAGGAAATTCCTTTGGGGACGGGATATACCGCCTCGAACAGTGACAGTTTCCTGTCGCTTGCGCCTATCCATGTAAGGTCATCGGTTATTTTGCGTGTGCAGTGCATTGGTGTACTCTCCTGTTTCTGTGGTTTTTATTTTGGTGCAGATAACTCCGGTGTAAAATGCGAAGCATTCAGAAGTTTTTTGGAAGAGGGGGTACGGGGGAGGAACCTTTTTTTCAAAAAAGGTTCTTCCCCCGGTCTTGCGCCGCAGGCGCCCTCTCGCGCCGCAGGCGCCTTCTTGCGCCGCAGGCGCCCTCTTGCGCCGCAGGCGCCCTCCTGCGCCGCAGGCGCCCTTACTTCGTGCCGAAGATGCGGTCGCCGCCGTCGCCTATGCCGGGGACTATGTACTTATCGTCGTTGAGGTGGTCGTCGAGAGCGCCGCAGAAAATGTCAATGTCGGGGTGCTTTGACTGAACGTATTCCACGCCCTCGGGACAGGTGACAACGGAAAGCACCTTGACGGTCTTTGCGCCGGCTTCCTTTACCACATCGACAGCTTTGGCGGCAGTCCTGCCCGTGCCTATCATCAGGTCGAGGATTATGACTTCGCGCTCCTCTATATCGAACGGGAGCTTGTTGTAATATACCTGTAAGCCGTCCGGTTCGCTGTCGGAACGGCATATACCGATATGACCGACCTTTGCCGCCGGAACGAGAGCCGTTGCTCCGTCAACCATTCCCAGCCCCGCGCGCAGTACGGGAACGAACGCGACCTTTCTGCCGGAGATGACATTGGAGTTTGCTATCGCAATGGGAGTCTGCACCTTGATCTGCTTGAGCGGCAGGTCGCGGGTGGCTTCGTAGGTCATGAACATAGTGACTTCCTCTACCAGCTCGCGGAACTCTTTGGAGCCTGTGTTCTTGTCGCGCAGAAGCGTGATCTTGTGCTGTAGGAGCGGGTGGTCGAGAATGTGGAGCTTGTCGTTATTGTACATTGTTTTTGCCCTCCAGTGCAGTAATTTTATCAACTCTCAGGGCGTGTCTGCCGCCCTCGAAATCCGTGTGCAGGAATACATCGAGCGATTCCGTCACCGAGCCTGTACCCATAGTCCGTCCGCCGAAGCAGATAACATTCGCGTCGTTGTGCAGGCGGGTGTATTTTGCGGCATACCAGTCGTAGCACAGCGCGGCGCGTATGCCGTTGATCTTGTTTGCCGCCATTGATATGCCGATACCGGTGCCGCACACGAGTATTCCCCTGTTGTCGGGGCTTTCGAGCACTCTGCGGCATACAGCCTCGGCAATATCTGGATAGTCAACCGTCTCGCCGTTGCAGCCGAGGTCGGCGTATTCATAACCGTTCTCTTTCAGATAATCTATAAGTGCGAGCTTCATATCATAGCCCGCTCTGTCACAGCCTAAGTAGATCATATCGTATTCCTTTCAGCGGGGGCTTTCCGGTCGCCCCCGTACCCCTTCGGGGCAGTATTTTTAAATATTCTTCTTTTTTGCGAGACGCTCACGTTCAGCCTGCGGCGTGACGCCGCCCTCAAACCGTACCGCAGTCACTGCTCTGCGTTGGTTCCTGCCCCGCTGCCATTGTTTTTTCTTTTGCGAGACGCTCACGTTCAGCCTGCGGCAGCCGCAGGTATTTCGGCATAAGTGCCGCCGCGTTTATATCGGGATACTCCGCCGCCGCCATGCACACGCCGGTACCGTTCTGGAACCGCTGCTGGGCGGGGGAGAGCAGTATCCGGGGATCTGCGAATTTTCCGCTGCACAGCTCCGCGCCGTCTCCGCACAGCATTATCTTCCTGTCGGGATATTTTTCGTCAAGTTCGGCTTTCAGCTCCGGTATCATGAGCGCCCGGTCGTCACAGAGCCTTTTGACAATGCCGTCCTTTATTTCAAAAAGCGCGTTATACACCTGATTCACTCTTGCGTCCATGACCGCGCAGACGATACCCTCGTAAGACTGAAAATTATATGCCATTGCGTGAAGCGTCGAGACTTCGCGGCAGGGCTTTCCGAGAGCGTAAGCCATACCCTTCACCGCGGACACTCCGATGCGCAGTCCCGTGAACGAGCCGGGTCCTGCGGACACCGCGAATACGTCTATATCCGGAAGCGCGGTCTTCGAGTTGTCGAGCAGCGACTGTACCAGCGGCATGAGCGTCTGCGAGTGGGTTATCTTATTGTTCAGGAACCCCTCCGCGATCACCCGTGTGTGTTCGCCTGTCCCGCATACGGCGGCGCTCACGCTTACGGCGGAGGAATCTATACCGAGTATCAGCATTGTGTATCCTCCTTTTTCCGGGCGGTGATGCGCCGTGAATTTTCGCCTGTCTTTTCTATATCCACCAGCCACACGCTGTCAAGATCGTCCGCGAGGGCGGGGATATTCTCGCTCCACTCCGCCGCGATTATCCCGCCTCGGTCGAGGTAGTCGAAAAATCCCGTGGCGTAGAGGTCGTCGAAGCTGTCTATCCGGAAC
>CAMVGH010000225.1 GCA_947166945.1 uncultured Clostridia bacterium | reverse complement strand
TCGACAAGGACGAAAAGGACAAGAAAGGAAAGCTTATCCGTCAGGAACGCTATTCCGGTGCAATGTCCAGAAGCTTCTATGTCGGTGATACCATAACGCAGGAGGATGTCAAGGCTAAATTCGAGAACGGTGTCCTGAAACTGGAGATACCGAAGAAAGAGCCGCAGAAACAGCTTCCCGAAAGCAAATATATAGCAATCGCTTAAACAGAACAACAAGGGCTGCCGTATCGTAAAAGGTGCGGCAGCCTTTTTATTCGCTTTATAAATTATTTCAAGGAATAATTTGTGATCATATATCACGATCGTATAGTTATAATGATAACAGTTTCCGGACATATCTACGAATAGAATACCTGTTCCTACGGTTCGCAGATTGACTTTTTCTGCACTCAGGAGTACAATGAAGAAAAAACAAGGAGGATCATGGAATGGATCAGACAAAAACAGGAAAGTTCATCTCGGAACTTCGCAAGGAAAAGGAAATGACACAAACAGAACTTGCTGGAATTATCGGCGTGAGTGAAAAAACTGTCTCCAAATGGGAAACGGGACGCGGTATGCCGGAAATATCCACATTGCCCGTCTTGTGTGAAACACTCGGGATAAGTGTCAATGAGCTGCTTACAGGAGAGCGTGTCCCTGCGGAAAGCTATACCGAGCAGGCGGAAGAAAACATGGTCACACTACTAAAAGACAGCAAAAGCTACAACAAGGACAGGTCTGTTCTTGCAGTGGCGGTGCCTATTATAGCTGTAATTGCATTGACTTTGCTTATTCTGTTTACTTGGGGGCAGAGGCAGCCTATGCGGTTCGTAGACTTGCCGTCATTCCTGTTCATAGCAATAGTTACGACCATATTTCTGATTGCAGCAGGCAGTTACGGCGACCTATGGCGGTCGTTCAGATTTGCTGCGGGATTCGGAGAACCTACAGAGGAAAAACTTTGAAAACGCACTGACTGCCGTTAAGCTTGCAGGCAATTCATTACTTGTATCAAGCGCTTTTCTTTCGGTGATCTCGGTAGTTATCTGCCTTTTAGACGATAAAATTCCGTATGATGATGATATATTTATAGCTCTTGCTATTGCGATTTTGCCGCTTTTCTACGGGATTGGAGCATACCTCCTGTCTTTACCGATAAAAGCAAGACTTGAACGTAAAATTGCAAGGGAACGTTTATTTTAATGTGTATGACAAGGGTTTTCTTTTATGCAAAAAAGCTTTCTGTTTCCCGAAATCGAAGAAGGATTATTTTCGGGAAACAGAATTGTGTTAAGGGTATGCCGCACGCTCTTTGTGCGATATAGCCTTTATATTAATCACAGGAAAGACACTCATACATATTTTTCATACATTCCCGGATATCATCAGTCCTGTTCTCTTTTAAAAGCGTTTCAAGATTGTTCTCATCATAGCACATTTTTCCCGATTCAAAAGCTGCAAGTATCGCATACAGATACGGAAAGACTTTCCGCTGTTCGTCCGTAAAGGGGCGCAGACTTTCATACCCGTCAAGGAACGCGGACAATATTTTCTTCTCCCTTTCCGGTGAAGCTTCTTCCTTGTAATCCATAAGCGTTGCTTCAAATATCGCCTGCATTGCCGCGTCATAAAACAGCACATTGTCACCGCTGTTGTTGAAGTCGAATACACCGAGCTTACCGACTGAAATGTACAGATTGCAGTCGCTTATATCGCCCTGAACAGCATATCTCGGCTCATTTCCGAACACGGATATCTTTTCCATAAAGCTGTTCTTTAATTGCTCGATCTCATCATATAAAGCCGGGGCTATACCTCTGAGCTTGTCTTTGTTTTCTGTGAACACCGACAAGTCAAAAAGATCGTTTCTGTCGAGAGGGTCAAACAGGGTCTTCATGCCGAGACGCAGGTTTTTACGCTCGGAGATATCGTGCATTTTCGCAAGAAGTTCGCCGGTCATGCGTGCTGTCTCCTCGTCAACGGCTTTCACCTCGCCTTCGCAGAAATCCTCGACCGTGACAATAACCTCATATCCGTTTATATGATATGTCTTTGCGAAACTGCCGTTATTGCTGTAATTGTGAGGTGTGGGTATTCCGTTTTCAAACAGAGTTTCGGCAAACTTACTCTGCTTTTCTATCATCTCTTCGGTGGCATTTTTCTCATTTTTGAAGCGCATCACGACTGGAGAACGACTTTCAAAGATCACTTTGATAATAAGCCGGACTTCCTTTGAGCTTTCGTCGCCTTTATCATAATCATAGCGCTGCAACTCCGAAAAATCAGCAGCAGTATCGGTGATGTCATAATCACTCAAAATCTGCTGTATATCCGATAAAGTCACTTTTAACATTTCTGATCTCCTATCATTTTTATCGCTCTCAATGCTTTGAATACCTGCTCCGCCGTGTCGGAAAGATTTTCCGCAGCGTTCACGGGGTTCATTGCGTCCTCAAGGCTGCAAACAGTACAAAGTATAGGAAAATAAGCGTCAATGCCGCACTCGTTAAGGGTCGCGGCATCTTTTGTTACACTCCCGGCAAAGGCTATGACAGGCTTTCCGTGCTTTTTTGCAAGTTTCGCGACACCTACGGGAGCCTTGCCCATTGCGGTCTGTGCATCGAGCCGACCCTCGCCGGTGATGACGATATCGGCATTTCTTATGTATTCTTCGAGCTTGGTCGCCTGCAATACAAGCTCCACACCCGGAAGAAGCTCGGTATTTGTGTAAGAACGGAATGCAAAGCCGAGACCGCCGGCCGCACCTGCTCCGGGGTAGCCCGGGTCAGCGTTCGGATTTATCGTTTTGGTGAGTTCGGCGAAATGTGCAAGCCACTTATCCATTAAGGAAAGACTTTCCGGCGATGCGCCTTTCTGCGGGGCGAATACGGCAGAGCAGCCGTTCTCACCGCACAGGGGATTGGTTACATCACAGGCTATCCTGAACCGGCACTCCGACAGCTCCGGCAGTACATTATCATTGGTAATGCGTACAAGCCCGGAAAGACCTTCCGCGCCGTGGGATATCTGCTCACCGTTCATATCGAGCAAGCCGAAGCCGAGAGCTTGCAGCATACCCGCCCCGCCGTCGTTTGTGGCACTGCCGCCGATACCGATTATGAAGTCGCGGCAGCCGTGAGATACAGCGTCCCTTATCATCTCGCCTACGCCGTATGTTGTCGTCTTCATCGGGTCACGCTTATCCGGCGGAACGAGAGTAAGCCCAGCAGCCGCCGACATCTCCATAACTGCGGTATTGCTCTCCCTGATAATGCCATATCTCGCAGTCACAGGCTTGCCGCAGGGGTCGGTCACTTCGACAGAGCAAAACTCTCCACCCATTCCGGACACGAGTGCGTCAACAGTACCCTCGCCGCCGTCCGCAAGCGGTCGGATTGCAACATAAGCATCGGGAAATACACGCTTTATCCCCTCCGCTGCGGCGTTGCCTGCCTGCAACGAGGTGAGGCTGCCTTTGAATGAGTCAATTGCAATTACGATGTTCATATCTTAACTCTCCATATTATCCGGTGCTGAGCAAATCAACTGACATCATTATAATTCAGAAAACCGGATTTGTCAATTCATTGCAATAATAAAAAAGGCTGTATTATACGACTGGAGATACTTTACTCAAGATTATCATTGTACCTTGTTATATCTCCCATTCTTATGTATAGTTATCTGCTGCTATCGTCTCACATATTATACCTGCGAACCATAAACGGGTCAAACATAAA
>CAMVGH010000224.1 GCA_947166945.1 uncultured Clostridia bacterium | reverse complement strand
CTGATACAGCATAGTAAAAACGATACCGATTTGATTATGCACGTTAAGCAGTATAATTCAATGGTGTTCGGTATTCACAATTATTACAGATACGCGACAGTGATAAATCATGATTGTATGAAAATGCAGTTTAGGATAAACCGCGTAATGTATAACCGTCTCAAAAGGCTCAAAAAGACTGGTACAGTCACAAGAAAATACATTGCCGATAACTACGGTCAAAGTAAAATGATTCGCTTTCTCAGTCAAGAGCCGATATGCCCTATTGGTTATATTCAGACTAAAAACCCGATGTATAAAAAGACGAAGATATGCAAATATACGCCCGAAGGACGCGAAGAAATACATAAAACTCTCAGGTTTGATGAAGGTGTATTGACGGTGCTTCACCTGCTTGCACAGGCTTACATTCCAAACCGAAGCATTGAGTATATGGATAACAGGGTCTCGCTCTATGCTGCACAATACGGCAAATGCGCCGTGACTGGAAAGGTCTTATGGATTGACGAGTTACATTGTCATCACATAAAGCCGATAAGTCAAGGCGGGACAGATGAGTACAGAAACCTTGTAATAGTCCACAAAGACGTACATAAACTTATACACGCAGTTAAAAGCGATACAATAAACGCATATCTTGAAAAGCTAAAGCCTAATAAATCTCAGCATGATAAAATCAACAAATTCCGAATATTGGCGGGTAATCCCGCGATTGAAAAGTTTTGAAACCTTTGAAAGTAATACCAATCTAACGAAATTGTAATACTGATGGAACGCCGTATGAGTATGAAAGTCTCATGTACGGTGTGGAACGGGGGAAAACTCGGAGATTATATCAAAGAGTTACCTATCGTTATCTTTGCCCAAGATAGAGGGCTTGGAAATGGTATTCTCGGCAGCGCGTTCCCGTAAAATATCTATCGTGGCGATAATTCAGTCTCTTGCGCAGTTTGAGAAAACCTACGGCAAAGAGGGCGCGGAGATCATCGTGGATAACTGCCAATGTACGCTGTTCGGCTCCTTCGCACCCAACAGCAAGACCGCAGAAGCTATGTCCGCAAACCTCGGTAAGCAGACCGTGCTGTCCGGTTCGCTGACAAGATCGGCAGGACGCGACGGCAACAACCGTCAGCTTCAGATGATCGAGCGTCCGCTCATGACCGTAGATGAGCTGAAGTCAATGCCGAAAGGTCACTTCGTCGTGATGAAAACAGGCTGTCACCCGATGCAGACGGTGTTAAAACTGTTCTTCAAATGGGGCATTGTGTTTGAGAAAGAGCCGTACTCCATTCCCGAAAAATCCGAGCGTAAGGTGTATTACAGCGATGTCGCAGAGGTTGAGAAGGCAATAGTGGTGAAGTATGGGATAACCGTTCAGGAGCCGCCTCCGCCGCAGCAGATGAAAGTTCCGATGTCGGGCAAGGTCAAGACAAAGAAGCAGTCGTTTGTTGTGGTTGATGATGATATTGAATAATAATATCCCGAATAGAGCCGGATCGTGGCTCTGTTCGGGAGATCATTTTTTATGTCTTCAAAAATTGATCTTTCTGTTTACAAACTCAGAATATTATGCTATAATAATTCTAAAATCTATAAACAATAAAACTGACGGAAAGCCGGTGATCCCGCTGCTGACATATACATTCGGCACATACATACAGGACAACTATATTACGCTGCTGGTGTTATCCGCGCTTATCATCATGCTAATAGGCAACCGGAAGATGAAGATAAGCGGTACGAATTATGTGTGGCTGATGATAGGGATAACATTGGCGATCACGGTATTGCAGGCTGTCGAGCTGATGTGTGACAGATACGGCTGGAGCCACAGGATACTGTATTACAAATGCGCGGCGACATACTGGCTGTATCCGCTTGCCGCGATGCTGGAGCTGTATCTCGTGGCTCCGATAAAGCATAAATTCCTAATGGCGATACCGTATGCGGTAAACTTTATCCTTGTATTTACAGATATATTTGACACCCGCATCATTTATTATTACGGGGTCGGACACGAGTATCAAGTAGGTCCTCTGACCGTGATCCCTGCTGCAGCGACGCTTTTTTATGTGATCGCGCTCGGAGTATATTCAATAAGAATTCTTGGCAAAAACGAGAGATCGAAAGGTATTATAGTGCTGTTTATCACATTATCGACGATCATTACCGTGATAGGTGAAAAGAATAATTTCCTTAAGGATCATACCGAGACGGTCATCGCTCTGAATATGCTTGTTTATTATTTCTTCCTCGCGGCGATCAATCACAGCGAAACACAGAAAAAACTCTACGAAAGCCTTATTGAGCTCGAACAGGACAGAACCAAGCTCCTTATAGCGCAGATACAGCCGCATTTCATCTACAACAGCCTCACTGCGATACGCGCGTATCTCGACGAGCCGGATCGCGCAGAAGCCGCAATAAACCACTTTTCCGGATTTCTTCGGGGCAGTATAGACTTGCTGGAGGAGGAAAACTGCATAACAGCAGGGCGCGAGCTTAAAACCGTACGGGATTATCTGTATATGGAAAAGGAACGCTTCGGCAAGTCGCTCGATGTCGTGTATGACCTGCGTGACGAGGACTTCTTCATTCCGGCGTTCTCGGTGCAGGTGCTTGCGGAGAACGCGGTCAATCACGGTATCCGCGAGAGTAAGACCGGCAAGGGATCGGTCACTGTGCGTAGCTTCGCGACAGATACGGAGCATATCATAGAGGTCGAGGACGACGGAAAGGGATTTACCTTCGAGGAACCGAAAGACGATGACAGGTCGCATATCGGGCTTTCAAATCTGCGAAAGCGCCTTGAAATGATGTGCGGTGGAAAGCTGGAGATCATAAGTGAGCCGGACAAGGGAACGCTTGCGCGGATAAAGATACCGAAAGCTCCGGAGCTGTCCGCCGAAGGCGAGAGCGTTCCCGAAGTACCGGACGACACGCAGCGGAATTATACGAGGGGGCGAAAGCGGCTCGCTGTAAACAAAAAGTTGTACAAAGAGGAAAACGCGATGAGAATACTGATAGTTGATGATGAAGAGAGCGCTCTGCACGACCTTTCACGAATGCTGAAGAAGGTCGTTCCCGACGCGCATATCGAGACAGCCGATGAAGCGGAGAAAGCGCTTGAACTATTCCGGGAGTGTGAGTTCGACGTGGCTTTCCTCGACATAAAGATGCCGGTAAAGGACGGACTTACGATAGCGAAGGAAATGAAGCAGTACCGTCCGCTGATAAATGTCATTATGGTGACGGGTTTCCCGCAGTACGCGCTTGACGCTGTGCGGCTGTACGTCAGCGATTATATAGTCAAGCCGGTTCTGCCGGAGGATCTCTCCCGCGCTCTTGCAAACCTGCGCTATCCCGTGTCGGAGATCTACAAGGGGCTGTATGTGCGGTGTCTCGGCAGCTTTGAGGTGTTCTTTGACGGAGAGCCGGTACACTTCGGACGCGCAAAGGTAAAGGAGTTCTTCGCTTATCTTATCGACAGACGCGGTTCGACGGCAACGAATGCCGAGATACGCGCCGTGCTGTGGCAGGACGAGGCGACCGATGATGTAAAACAGCGCAAATACTTAGCGCAGCTTGCCTATGAGCTACGGCAGAAGCTCGAAGAGTACGGAGCCGCGGATATATTCATACAAAGCCGTGACTCTTACGCGGTCGACGCGAAGAAAATACGCTGCGATTATTACACGGCGCTGAAAAGAAATGAAATTTCGGAATACAGAGGAGAATATATGAGCCAGTACAG
>CAMVGH010000223.1 GCA_947166945.1 uncultured Clostridia bacterium | reverse complement strand
TTTCTCCCCGTTTGTCAATACCTTTTTTCATTTTTTCTTTGAAAAAATTTTATTTTCTCCGGCGGATGTTTTCACATCTCTTTTGGGGTAGTGCATTTATTATATCACCCTCGACCCCTTTTGTCAAGCGCTTTTTTCAACTTCGTTAATTTTTGGCAATACAATACATCAAACAACGCTTGCCATTGGTTATTTTCGCCAACAAAAGCGCCAAAATGCCATGAAACCTGCTCTTGACAATTCCTCATTTATATAGTATAATAGAAAAAAACCGAAAGGAAAAAATGTCATGAGCAACAATGTACAGAAAAATGATTATTCTGCCGCGTCGATGCTGATACCGGTATTCGCCGCCGTTGCGCTCATTATCACCGCCGCGGTATATATCGTTTTTAAGCTCACCCAGCAGACCGCTTCCCGAAAGTGGGAGGACTACGATGAGTGCGGCTGGTCATAAGAAACGCGTAAATTTCAGAAATGTGCTGACAGCGATGATCGTCGTCGTTCTGACGGCTATCTATGTTGTCGGCTTTTTTCTATTATGGGACTATCTGAACGTCAACGACAGGCTCGATGACATTATGGATCACGATTTCTACGGAAAAGACTACTCCCCCGCGTCTCCGACTGCCGTTGACATCACCGTTGCCGGCAAGCAGATCACCGTGGAGGAGGAATTTCTCCTGTCCGAATATTTCAGGTATTATTATGCCGGTCTCGGTGCGCGTTCCGCCGAAAACATAGCCCGTTTCTACACCAACCAGTGCGAATTCGAGCTTTTCGACAACCTCGCCTACGACTACGAGATATTTCTTCTGAATGAATGTCCGCTCGACCTCTCTTTTGACGAATGCAGTCTCACAATAAATATCAGGCGCCGCCACTCCGTCCCCAGATCGGAAAAGATCGAGATCGACCTCGAACTCTCCGCTTTCATGACGCCAAAAGGAACAGGCAGGCAGATGACCGTGCGGGAGGAATCCCACAGCTTTACTGTTGACGAGAGCGGAAAATCTCCTCTTATCCTCATACATACCGCCGACCGGACGGTAAATAAAACCGCGGATATAATGCTGGACAGTGTTCTCTCGGACAACCGTCTTTCCCGCAGCGATCTTTCATATACTTACTTTTCCAAATACATAAGCGCGGCACTGTCGGCACTGAAGACCCGGCGCAAAGCACTTGTCCTTACGGGAGCGGACGGCTATGCCTGCCCCGAACCGGAATACGAATATGACCGCAGCGCCGCCGCAAACACAGCGCTGAACGGATTTGACAGCGACGGATTTTTCATTGCGTACGACGAAAACGACGCGAATTATGTCTCCCGCTGTATCTTCGCAAGCGGTATCCCCATGGACTCACAGGGCGACGGCGGCGACCAGTGGAAATGGTACGATGAGGAGATCAGCACCGAACGCAAAAAGACCGGCTGCTCAAAGAGCTGGTTCGACCGGGAAGCATTCTTCACATACGTCACCACAAACACAGGCTTCGGACTTGTGGGGTGCGAGACAGCTTCGGGCAGCGGAATGACCGGCGATGTCGTTCAGATAATGCGCGACGGCTCCCCCATAGCAGAATTTATGATAACCGCCGTAATGGAGCGCTCCGACGGGACCGCCGCCGACTATCTCGTATCCAACGACCGCTATTCCTCCGTACCCCTCCTCTCCTTCGGCAGCACCGATATCAGGGTGCTGCACATAGCGGGATATAACACCGCAAATATCTGATAAAAAGGTATAATTATGGCAATTTTCAACGCGAAAGACATAACGCTGTTCTTCGGAGCGGAAATGCTCTTCGGAAATGTGACATTTGAAATAGAAAAGAATGACCGGATAGGACTTGTCGGAGTGAACGGCTGCGGCAAGACTACCCTTTTCAAAGCTATGCGCGGCGACGCGGACTATGACGCGGGCGAATTCGTCAAATCAAAGGACGCTGTGCTCGGCTACATGGAACAGCACGTCGTCCGTGAAAGCTCGGTAAGCGTCTATGACGAAGCTTTGTCCGTGTTTGAACCGCTGATGCGGCTCGAAGCGGAGCTGAATGACCTCAACGCCGAAATAGCGGAGGGACACCCCACCCCCGGGCAGCTCGAAAAGCAGATGCTGCTGCGGGAAAAATTCGAGGCGGAAGGCGGGCTTACCTACCGCACCCGCGCTATGAGCAGTCTGCTGGGTCTGGGATTTTCCCCGGAGGAACAGGAAAAACCCGTTTCCGTACTCAGCGGCGGCGAGAAAGCAAAGGTGCAGCTGGCAAAGCTGCTGCTTTCGGGGGCAAATCTCCTGCTGCTGGACGAACCGACCAACCACCTCGATATCGCCGCTCTCACGTGGCTGGAAAAATTCCTGCTGGATTACCGCGGCGCATACATCATAATCTCCCATGACCGTTACTTCCTTGACGCGGTAACGACCCGCACTTTCGAGCTTGAAAACAAGCGTCTCACCGCGTATAAGGGCGGGTACAGCGCTTACCGGAAGAAAAAGGAAGAGGATCTTGAGATCGCGTGGAAGCACTATGAGAACCAGCTCGAAGAGATCAACCGCATCAAAGGCATCATCGAACAGCAGAAACGCTTCAACCAGGAACGCAACTACATCACCATTGCAAGCAAGGAAAAGCAGATAGAGCGTCTGGAAGCCGACCTTGTAAAACCGCAGACACTTCCTAAAAAGCTGCGGTTCGCGTTCCGCTGCACCGACCCGGTGACAGACGAGATAATGACCGCAAAAAATCTGAAAATGAGCTTTGACGGCGAGACCGTTTTCAGCAATGTCAACCTTGAAGTGCGCAAGAAGGAGCGCGTTTTCCTTCTCGGTACAAACGGCTCCGGCAAGACCACGCTCTTTAAAATTCTGATGAAGCAGCTCGCGCCCGAAACGGGGAATGTCACCTACGGCGCGGGTGTAAAAGTCGGGTACTACGATCAGCTGATGACGGGGCTTACCGACAGCAAGACCGTAATGGACGAGATCTGGGACGCCTATCCGAAAATGGATCAGACCGGGGTGCGCACCGCCCTCGGAAGTTTCCTGTTCAGCGGAGAAGACGTATTCAAGAAGATCGGGGTACTCAGCGGCGGCGAGAAGGCGCGCGTCGCCCTGCTGAAGCTGATGCTCAGCGGCTGCAATCTGCTGCTGCTTGACGAGCCAACCAACCACCTTGATATCAACTCCCGCGAAGCCCTCGAAAACGCTCTTGCCGACTACGGCGGGACGATATTCATAATCTCCCATGACCGATACCTTATTAATAAGATAGCGACCCGCCTGTACAAGCTCTCCCCGAACGGTGCGGAGTGCATCAACGGCGGTTATGACGATTTCCTTGCCGTCTCGGGCGACGAGACCACTCTCACCGCCGCAAAGGCAAAGGAACAGCCTGCCGGCGACAGCATAAACAAGCAGGACTACAACCGCCGCAAGCAGATGCAGAGCGATATCCGCAAGCTCACCACAAAAGTCGCGCGCGCAGAAGCGCGCATAGCGGAGCTTGAAGCCGCAATAGCGGCGGCAAACTCCGCCCTCACAGACCCCGACAATGCCGCAGACTATGAGAAGATCTCACAGATCTCAGAGAACCTCTCCGCCCTCCAGTCCGAACTTGATACCACCACCGACGAGTGGCTCACCGCCTCGGAGACCCTCGAGTCCCTGCGCTCCGAGTAGCCGCCTGCGCTTGAGCGGTCGCTGCGCTTGAGTGCCTCCGGCGGGCAGGGGGGAAGAGAGGTCGCTTACGCTGTGGCGGTCTGCTTACAAAAGGAGAAGCCGGGGCTGT
>CAMVGH010000222.1 GCA_947166945.1 uncultured Clostridia bacterium | reverse complement strand
CATCGTTATTGAGAAGTGTGTCGCAATGGTAACAGCGGGTGTAGTTCTCATCACGACAGCTTTCGCACAAGCAGATGTTATCATCTCCGTAGTCGTTCTCGTTCCAGATACGATCCCCGCAGCATTCACATACAACTGTCCTGTCATCAAGGCAATCCCTGCACATCGTAACGCCGTCGAATTCACACACCTCATCAACTGTCAGCTCTCTTCCGCAATGCTCGCAGAATGTTACATCTGCATTTGTAGTTTTTTCGCTCATAATAGTGTCCTCCAATACACAAAAAGCCCGCTGTGGACTGCACCACAGCGGGAAAATTGTTTATGATCCGAATATTTCGGGTATGTGCATATCACATACACTATAATAATATATAATTATAAACTCTCAAAATAGCAAGAGATATCAGGGAAAGTATTTACATACGCACTAAACGCTAATATCGTTTTTGCGTTAAAATCACAATATTATTCATATTTCTCCAATTAGTTGTCACATTTCTGAAATTAGTTGGCAAAATATCTTGACAGTTTGCAAATTTGTTGCTATAATTATAGCAAGGAGATGAGATCATGCAACCGGAAATGCTCAAAGAGCTTATTGAAAAGGTAATAAACTATAGATGCGAATCGCAAACCGTTGAGCTTAAGTCCGCTCATAACGGTTGCCCGAAAAGATTGTATGACACGTTGTCATCTTTCTCAAATCAGGACAGCGGCGGTGTGATAATATTCGGACTTGAGGAAAGCGGAAAAGAGATCCGGGCTGTCGGAGTATATGATGCTCAGGATCTGCAAAAGCGGGTCAAAGAACAGTGCGATGAAATGGAACCTCCGGTAAGAGCATTGTTTTCTTTATGTGAGTTTGACGATGCAGTATGCGTTTCAGCTGAAATACCGTCTGTTGACATATCCGAGCGTCCGGTATTCTACAAAGGTGCCGGCAGAATAAAAGGCTCATATATCCGTGTCGGAGAAGCTGATGAACCCATGAGCGAATATGAGATATACAGCTATGAGGCGTTCCGCAAGCACATCAGAGATGATATACGGACAGTCTCAAATGCCAAAATGAGCCTCTTCAATCAGGACAGGTTGAACAACTATATTGCCGATCTGAAAAGAGAACGCAGGAATCTCGCTGATAACATAAGTGATGAAGAGATACTTGAGCTTATGGGGGTAATGTCAGACGGGCTCCCTACTCTTGCAGGACTTATGACATTCTCAAAATATCCTCAGGGATATTTTCCACAGCTTTGCATTACTGCTGTCAGGGTTCCGGGACTTGAAATGGGAACGACAGGCGACAGCGGTGAACGCTTCATTGACAACAAAAGGATAACCGGAGCTATCCCGGATATGCTTGACGAAGCCGTTGATTTCGTAAGCCGCAACAGCCGCCAGAAAACCATTATAGATGACAGCGGCAAGCGCTCCGACAGAAGCGAATACCCTATGAAAGCAGTGCGTGAGGCTGTCCTGAACGCACTTGTACACAGAGATTACAGCATTCACACCGAAAATGTACCTATACGCATAGAGATGTACAGCGACAGAATGGAGATAATAAGCAGCGGCGGTTTGTACGGTCGGATCACTATTGATTCACTGGGCAAAGTCAGACCTGATACAAGAAACGCGGCACTTGCAAATATGCTTGAAATACTGCACATAACAGAGAACCGTTATTCGGGCATTCCTACAATAAGGAGAGAGTTCGAACAGGCCGGTCTTCCCTGCCCTGTATTTGAAGTTCGCCGTGGCGAGTTTACTGTCATATTCCGTAACGATTTCTATGAAACATCTGCATCAGAAACAAAACGGGTTACTGATTATGATATCCTCGAATATTGCAAAACTCCACGCAGCCGTGAAGAACTGCAAAAACTCACCGGATTTTCAAGATACTACACTATGTCAAAAATTGTTCAGCCATTGGTAGACAGTGGAAAGCTGCATCTTACTTTACCCGAAAAGCCCAAAAGCTCACACCAGAGATACTATAGCGTCCCGTAAATCAGCTATTTTCTCGTTCTTACATCAAAAATCCCTATGTGGCATGCCCACATAGGGATTTTCTGTCTATGATCTTATATAGGGCTTTACGTGTATTGCTAACTTTTCCGGAAACAATAGATATTTCTTTTCACTTTATGATCGAACGAAACTTTCTTTTACATATGCTGATAAGATCTGCCTTCTTGCCTTTATCATCGGTGAGCAGTGACCCTCTTCTGATGATGTCATCGTACAATAATTTCCGGCTTACAAAATTGATATCCATTTAAGTAATCTCCTTGATTGATTTATTATCTCTAAGCGTCTTTAAGCGTTATCAGAGATTACTTTTATGTTATATCATAAATAGAAAATCACAAGAATTTTTTGGTAATTCTTGTGATAATTCAAAATGTAAGTATTAGTTTATCAATATTCATCAGAGGACTAAAACGCCGATTCGGGCGGCGCTGATTGCGAAATAGTATTAGTTTATCAATATTCATCAGAGGACTAAAACCGATTGCACGAAAGAATGGCTCAACCGTGCGATTTATCGGTCTTATATTTTGTCAGATAACGGGGCATTTGTCCTGGGATACCCGGCTCTGACCATTTATTCATGTTATTATTATAGCTCAAGTATATCGCTTTTGTCAAGAAGATTTTCTGTTGCAAGTCTCTCTCCGACCAAAAGCCTCATTGACGTGTATTGTTTTTCGGTGACAACAAGAGCGCGAACTGCACCGTTGGGCGGTACGTTCTTCTCGATTATCCGGCAATGCTTCTCCGCGTCGTCGTGATTTCTGACCGTGCGGGAATAGACGGAATACTGCACCATAATAAACCCGTCTTTAATTAGGAACTTTCTGAAATCTGTATATCTGATTTGCTATCTTCTGTTTAACGATCCTCTGCCACAGCAAGCCTTTGAACTCGCTTGTAAGCGCAAGCTGACGCTTTATGACTCCGAGCGGTTTGTAATGGGTGTTCATGGGCAATGACAAAGCAACGGGAACGTGTTTGTCATCACACAGATAAACGTGTACGTTTGCCTGTGCAAGAGTCGTCAGAGCGTTCACACTTACAAGAGCAGCCCTGTTGTCAATGACTACGGAGTACAGATCGCCTATCGGCACGCGCTGTTCGGTATTTTCCGACCAAACAACGAGCCAATTGTCCTTTACAGTCAGTTTTTCTCCTTGAGTAACGATAACGGCTCTCCACATGATATCCCCTTTCCGCCATTTTCGCCGTGAATTTTGCCTAATATATCTATATAAAGTTTGATATAACATTTTGGAAAATATCTTTTAAGTCAGTACTTATTCAGCAGCTTAAAACAATCTTCGTTACTTCATTGATGATCTCATCAAGGCTGTTTGAACCGTCGATAACATGATCGACAGACGAGACCTGCTCTTCTTGCATCTTAACATAAAGAGTTCTTGCGTATTTCAGATATGTATCAATTTCCTCACGGATATCATCTGCTGATGCTTCTTTCATGTCTCTCATAATTCTTCTTGCAAGCGCAATATCCAGCGGCGTGTCGATAAAAATGCAGCAATCCAGATAGTCTTTTATCATGCGATGCTCGTAAGCAAACGGATAATCCAGGAGCAGATAATCATATTCACCACTGCTTATCAGCCTTTCGATAATGCGAAATAACTCATAGATGTATGTTCCTTTCTTTTATTTTGTTTTTTGAAAATATCCTGTGTTATGCATACCAATGTGCAGCAGATAAATTATATCACATAAACCCGCATCTGCGTCAGACCGAATATGT
>CAMVGH010000221.1 GCA_947166945.1 uncultured Clostridia bacterium | reverse complement strand
GACAAGAATATCCGGTATATATACCGTTCTGACTGCCGCATCAGTTTTACCGTAGTCTTTCACATAAGATTTTCCTTTGTCTATTTCTACGAAATGCTCAACTTTGATTGTTTTTCCTTTCAGGTCAATGTCCTGCCATGTCAGAGCAAGCAACTCTCCCCTTCTCAACCCTGCATACATCATTATCATTGCTGCGGTTTGAGCACGGTGCGGAAACTCTCTCACCCAACGCTGCTCTTCTTCGGTCAACGCACGCCTTGTGTCCGGCTTGCGAACCGATTTTGGGATTTTCACCGCTGTCGCAGGATTGTAGTCTATGACCCGGTTATCAATCGCGAGTTTAAATATCTGTGAACATACATTCTTCACTTCCGTGAGTGTGTATTTGGAATACGGCTTTCCTGTTTGCGGCTGCACGGTTGCAGCTAATTTATCAATAATCTCTTGAATATCTATGGAACGAATCTTGGAAATATCCATATTATTGAGAGCGGCAAGGTTTTCACTTCTGCGCTTATAGGTCGCAGCGCGAGCAGCGCATACATCACCTTTCTTGGAATTCGCCCATTTTTCAGCCCAATAGCTGAACGAATCCCTCTCGGCAGTCAGATCAAGACCCTTGCCGAGCTTTGTCTTGACTTCCTGGACTTTCTTTTCGAGTTCTCGGTTGTTTTGCGCATAGACATACTTGTATTGAGCTTTTCCCTCGACTGTTCCGAGATATACTTTGCTCTTTACCCGTCCGTCCGGACGCTTCTTATTCTTTGGCATAGCAAATCCCCCTATTCTCTTAATTCTCTTAAAATACACTGAATTCAGTGTTTAAGTGAATCATAATCTCAAAAAGCCTTGTTTTTGAGCGCATTCTTGACAAAACCGGGAGATTGTGCTATAATATCATTGTTATGTTAAGTGTCGTATAGACGCTCTCCCGAGGCTCCGTACCTGTTGGCGCAGGTACGGGGCTTTATTTTTTATCAGTGCGTGGTTTCAAGCGTGGTCGATGATTTTTTGAACATATTTTGACACTTTGGACACTTCACCCCACCGACTGCTTCGGCTTTTATATATAGCAGTTCACCGCAATATGGACAATTACCCTGCTGCTTCCTTTTCTGCAATGTACCTATGCCGGAAATGATGCTGATAACTCCGAGAATATCAATTACAATGCCGACAACGATTCCTACGAACGGCAGACCGCCCACAACGAGCACAATACCGCCGATAAGCTCTAACCACCCCTTTTTCATATCTGCCTTATCCTTGTAAGGTGCAGATAATTGGGTCGTTTTCTTCTCGAATGCTGGTCTTCCAGCAATAGAGTAACCGCAGTTCGGACATGTAGCAGCCGTATCCGAGACTTCCTTGTTGCACTCCGGACATCTGATAAGAGCCATAGATAAACTCCTTTCTAACCGTGAATATGATATTTTATAACGCTATGCGTTATTTGTAGTGACAAATCGCTTTGTATGTGCTATAATGTACCTACTGTCGGCAGAAAACAGAAAAGAGGTGAATCCGATATGGAAAAAAACGATGATACCGTAAATGATGCATCCGACATTGAAACGGCATTGACGTTGTATAATGAACTGTCAGACAGTAAGAAGAAACAGTTTATTCTTGTTCTTTTGAGTCTCGCAGAAACCGAAGATAGCTGATAGCCTGACGACGTTTCTCTTTCGGGAGCGAGGAAAGAATATTCATAGCCTCTCTGTCATCAAGATCGAGCTCACTGTCATTGGCAGTGGGCTCTATTCTTTTGACTGGAACATCTAAACCCATAAGCCAGGGCTCGGATACATCTAATGCTTTTGCCAAAGCATACAAGTTGTCGGATTTAGCTTTGTAGGATCCAGATATATAGTGACTTATTATCGACTTATCAATTCCCGTTCTTTTGGAGAGCTCGGTCTGTGTTATTTCTCTCATAGCGATGGCTTCTTTCAGCCTTTCATTAAACATTGCCATTTTCATACCGCCTTTCTTTATGAACGTAACATCATTGTATCACAATTTTTTTAAATAATCAAGAGTTTTTCAAAAAAAGTTGAGAATTTTTCAAAAAAGTGTTGACATTTTCTCAAATTTGTGATAAGGTATAGAAAAACAGAGTTGAGAAAACGCAACTCGACGATCGGAGGTGAATGAAATGGCAAAGGCAAAGGCAAGAGAAAAGGTAGTCTTCGATTTCAGCCGCTTACTCGGCAAAATAATCGAGCGTTACGGCACAAGACAGAGCTTTGCGGATGCAATCGGAATTACGCCTACTACCATAGGCAGCAAATTAGATGGGGAGAGGACATGGACGCAGGACGAAATTGTTACAGCCTGTGATCTTTTAGGTATTGCGTATACCGATATCCCCACCTATTTTTTTGTTAGAAGAGTTGAGAAAACGCAACTCGAAGAAGCTGTCGTGTAACGAACCGGCTGCGTCATAAGAAAGGAGCAGTACAATGAACGGGAGCATCACAAGAATAACGGATCCGTTCAATCCGAGCAAAGTATGGGTCGTCAAGCACTACGGCTGCGGTAACTACTATGTTAATCAAGAGGTATGCGGCAGGCAATTCAATCATCGGTACGTTCGCGTCACCTTGAGACATCTGAGGGACGTTCTCTTTGAAAGGAGCTGATAAGAATGCTGGCAAAGGCGAAGTACATAACGAACTGGGCACAGGTAAAACTGCTGCTGAAACTGAGTGAAGTCGCTTTTATCCTTGATGTATCTCCGGAACAAGCAAGGCGCTTATGCGCAAAGGGCGATATACCGGCTGTCAAGGTAGGCGGTGAATGGCGGGTTGAGAAAACCAAGCTCCAGGCATATCTGGGGGTGAGCGGGTGAAAAAGCGTAAATTGACCTGCGGACTTACATATTACACCGCTACTGCAAGTGAAACAATGCTGCTCGGCGGTAGTGGAATATGTGACGACTGCGGACAGCCTGCGGCAAAGGGATATCTCGTGCCGGTGCTCAATCATTACCAGTGCAAGGAATGTTTTGAGGGCTTTCGTATGAGGGCAAAGTATTATCCAGAAGACGAGCCTATTGAACAGAAGAATTGCAGGTATTACGAGCAAATGATACCAATGGAATAGGGGCGAAAATGAAGATCGTAACCGAAAAATCCGCACCTACTACGGACAAGCAGTTCCGGGAACGGGAGCTACCAAAGCAAAAAGAACACCGGACGGAAAGCACCGACGAGCATAAGGTGACATTCCGCGAAGTGTTCATGGAAGTACAGCGAAAGGAGCAAAAGTGAAAGAAGGAAAATCATTACAGCATTTGGCAATGGAGATCAAACGCCAACAGGCAGAAGCGAAAGACTATCTCGCAGACACGAGCGCACTGTCTATGGAGACCGACAGCAGCACAACGAGACTTGTGCTCGGCGGCAGTAACTACGGAATAACTGACATAGCACACGGGCAGATAGGCGAATACCTTCAGATACCGAGCAAGTATTACGAGAAAATGAGGACAGAAAGTCCCTCTCTTCTCGCCACAAATGTAAACCATTGGTTCCAGAGGGCACCGCAGACCGCGGAGCCGGTACAGAAAATGGTGCGCACCCTCGACGGGAATGTGAGAGCGTTCCTCTCGAACAGATACCGCAGGATAGACAATGTACAGGTCGCAGAAACGGTCCTGCCGATAATCAGCCAAATGAACGGCGCGGAAGTCAAGAGCTGCGAACTCACGGAACGCAAGATGTATCTGAAAGTCGTCAATCCTCGTCTCACGACGGAGATACGCAAGGGTGATGTGGTGCAGGCTGGTATCGGGATCAGC
>CAMVGH010000220.1 GCA_947166945.1 uncultured Clostridia bacterium | reverse complement strand
GTGAAAACTCCTTTCTTGCCCGTAGGCTATAAATTTATCTTAAACCGCGTCCGCGGCTTATTTTCGTGAGTGCCGCCGCCGTGAAGCGGCGGCTTCGTTTTTTATCAAGCCGGACTGATCAAAGACCAAGCAAAAATATAAAGAAATTCTTGAATATTCCACCGCCCGCGACTGCTTCCGCGTCATCGTCGGAAAGCTCGCCCTCTGCTTCTGCCTTTGCCTTTATAGCCTTACCGAAATCCTCAACCGTTCCGTCAACATCGTTCTTCTTGAGGAAAGCCGCGAGAGCGTCCTTGTCCATGATCTCTTTCAGCGCTGTCTGAAGCTCTGCCGAACCTTCGATCTCCTTGATGAATGCTTCGATCGTTTTCATAGTGAAAACTCCTTTCTTGCCCGTAGGCTATAAATTTATCTTAAACCGCGTCCGCGATTTATGACCGTTTTTGCTTTCTATATATTAAGTTGCAGAAATGAGCAAAAGGGATAATACTTTTTTCAAATTTTCTGAAAAATTCTTATGTATCTACCCTCTGCCGCTCGACAAGCTCGGCGAAGAAACCTTTTTTCGCTATCAGCTCGTCGTAGCTTCCGTCCTCGATGATCCTGCCCTTGTCAAGTACGATTATCCTGTCACACTGCTTTATAGTCGAAAGCCTGTGAGCAATAACTATTCTTGTGCATTTGAGCTTTGCGAGGGATTCCGAGACTGTTTTCTGCGTGATGTTGTCGAGTGCGGAAGTCGCTTCATCGAACATCAGTATTCTCGGCTTCGGTGCGATAGCGCGTGCTATAAGCAGACGCTGTCTCTGTCCGCCGGAGATACCGCCCTGACCCTCGGAAATGAGCGTGAACATTCCCATAGGCATTGAGCGTATGTCGTCAGCAAATCCCGCCATTTCCGCGGCTTCCCACGCTTCATCGAGCGTCAGGCGCGGATTCGTGATAACGATGTTTGAATAAATATCGCCGGTGAACAGCTTTCCCGCCTGCATCACCGTTCCGATCTTGCGGCGAAGCGATTTGAGATCAATGCGCTCGAGGTCTTTTCCGTCGTAGAACACACCGCCCCTCTGCGGCTTCTCGAAACCGAGCATTATGCGCATAAGCGTTGACTTGCCGCAGCCCGTTTTGCCGCATATCGCCACATACTGACCGGGAGATATTTTCAGCGACAACCCGTCAAGCACATTGGGCATATCCGGGTTGTAGGCGAAAGTCACATTGTTCAGTTCGATACCGCCCATAAGGCGTTCAACGACCTGTTTTTCCTCCGCGACCTCCGGCTCGGCTTCAAGTATCGGCTTTGCCATTTCGAGTATCGGCTTTATTTGTGCTGCCGTGAGAGCGATCCCCGCGAGCGCCGTGAAAGCGCCGGATACCATTCCGTAAGCCACGTTGAACGCGTAGTATTCCGAAACCGAGACTCCGCTCTTTATTGCCGCATAGTAGATTATGAGCGTTCCGATAAGCCCTATTGCCGTAGTAAATACCGAGTTTACCTTGATGAACATAGGCGGATCGTAGAGCAGCGCCGCGCTCTTGCTGTATGTGTTGCTCCAGCGCGCAAACGCTCTCTTTTCGGCGCCCGATAACTTTATCTTTTGTATTCCCGAAATGAGCGCGTAGCTCATGCCGCTTTCCTTTGATGCAAGCTCCATTTGCCGCTGCGAAATGCGTATCTGTAATATCGCAGAGATCGCCGAGATCAACACCGTCGAGATTATCACCGCAAGCGCGGGAGTTACCAGCGCCGGAGCATACGCGAAGATCTGTGAGATGTACGCCAGCGAGAACAGCGAGGTCAGGCCTGTTGAAAGTATCATATCGAGCAGCGACTTCACAAGCGCGTTTATGTACTGCGAACGATTCGCAAGCTCACCGGAACCGTAGTTTTTAAAGAAGCTCGCGGGGAGCGCAAGCATCCTCATCATCGTTGCCGCCTCGACAGATACGCTCAGTCTTGTTGCGAGCCGCGACATCAGCATTGTTTTCACCGTTCCGAGCAGCAGGGTACTCAGCGATACGCAGACTATAAATACCGCGATAGCAAGGAGACCGCCGACAGTTCCGGAGCTTATAATGTCCGAGAACAGCATTTCGTTGAGCTTCGGTGTCAGAAAACCTATCAGAGTGACCGCGACAGTTGCGATAACGATCATTGCGATATCGGAAGGTCTTATGTTCTCGACAATGTAACGGAGAAGCCCCGCAATGCCGATCTTTTTCGACGGAAACGGCTTGTAGAAAGCGATAGCTTCCTTGTCTATCAGCTTTTCCGTTTTACTGTTAAGCATCACGCGCTTGCCTGACTTCACATCGAAATAGCTGTAATGCGTCATTCCCGTCGGTATAAGCGCAACAATGCTCCCGTCCACTTTGAGCGTGCCGATCATAGGTCCGGAAGCGTCCTTGTACCAGCCCTTTTCAAGCTCGACATTCCTGCGCATTATCCCGTGCGGGCGGAGCAGGAATTCAAGCGTGTCGTTCATATCCGTTATGCTGTCCGGAACCTCGCGGGGTCTGATGTGATAACATTTCAGTATCTCTCCGATAGCGTCCGTCGCCGCCTGCCGCTGATCGTTCATTGCGGCGGACAGCTTTCGTCCCATGATAACTCCGGCGGCGCGGATAAACGAATCCTCGAACACCTCGTTGTCGGCACGCATACGGTCTTTTATCTGTTCGTCAAACCAACCCATTTATACGCACCTCCTTATTCGCTTGTCACGAGCTTCGTATAAGCTCCGTTCAACGCCATCAGTTCCTCATGTGTTCCGCGCTCGATGACCTTGCCGTGATCGAACACGATTATCTCATCACAGTCGCGTATCGTCGAAAGCCTGTGGGCGATAACGATGCAGGTTATATCACGCTGCTTGACAGCGTTCACGACATCGTACTCCGTTTTTGCGTCAAGAGCCGAAGTGGCTTCGTCCATGACGATTATCGTGGGGTCCTGCGCGAGGACACGGGCAATTTCCAATCTCTGACGCTGACCGCCGGAGAAGTCCCGTCCGCCCTCTGTCAGCTTGTAGCGGTAGCCGCCCTCGCGCTGCATGATGTCATCGTGTATCTGCGCGTCGCGTGCCGCCATCATCATTTCGTAGTCTTCGATAGTGTTGTCCCACATCTTGATGTTGTTTTCTATTGTATCTTCAAACAGCGTGATGTCCTGATCGACCACCGCGACCGAACCGGTGAACACGCTGCGGTTTATCTCGTTTATGTGTTTGCCGTCAAAGAGAATTTCGCCCTCCCACGGCTGATAAAGTCCGGAGATCAGCTTTGCAAGCGTTGATTTGCCGCAGCCCGACGAGCCTACGAATGCCACTCTGCTGCCCGGTTCCATTTTCATGCTGAAATTTTCGATAAGAGGCGGTGAAAGTCGTGAATAGCCGAAAGTCACGTTTTTCAGTTCGACTGTGCCGGAGAGCTTTTCGTAATCCGCTTCTTCGTCTATATCCTCATCTATCTCGACATCCGTCGGGTATTTCATAACGTCCTCGACACGCTCCATTTCGGTGCGAAGCTCCTGAAACTGCTGTCCCGCGGAAATGAGTGTCTGCGCAGGCTGCATGAATGAGCCGAGAAAGCCCTGAAATGCCATTACCATACCGACAGTGAACTGTCCCGTCATGCACAGGTACACGCCGAGTATCAGCACCGCTGTGTCCGCGAGTTGAGTCAGTATCGCGGGTATCATGCCGAGGTAGTTGTTTATCTTCTCGAAGCGCACGTTCTGTGTATTCACGCTTGCCTGATAGCCCGACCATTTCTCGAAAAAGCCGTTTTCTGCACCGCTCGCCTTGAT
>CAMVGH010000219.1 GCA_947166945.1 uncultured Clostridia bacterium | reverse complement strand
ACTTTAACTGCCATTGTTGGATTCCTGCTGAAAATTTAAATATTCTGTGCGGTACATACATTCGGGAGGTATTCCCGACATATAGTATCTTACCTATAATATTATACAGGATTTTCCTGTGAATATCAAGTGTTTTGATAATTTTTTGACGCAAAAACAAGGATAATTAATGTAAAAAATAGGGCGTCTGTTTTGTGCAACTTCAACAAAATATAGATTAAACAGGGGATTGGGACACTATATATGGGCGGGAATGATAAAGTCGCGTATATACCATTTATAATAGGGGGAGATCGTCCCGCAAAAAATATTTGAAAAAATTGAAAATTTATATTGACTTTTATGTTGATTTATGGTATATTAATATAATGTATTATAATGGTCATATTAACCGATACAAGAAAAATTTGCGCAAATTTTTCAAAAAAATAAGGAGTGATCGTAACCAATGGTGAATGTAAAGCCGGTGAAGATGGGTAATACTACCCGAATGAGTTTTTCAAAGATCAATGAGGTCATCGATATGCCGAACCTCATCGAGATCCAGAAGAACTCGTATGAATGGTTCCTGGACAAGGGTATCAAGGAAGTTTTCAATGATATCTCGTCCATAACCGATTCAAACGGAAAGCTGGTTCTGAGCTTCGTTGACTACAGGATCGACGAAACTCCAAAGTACACCATCGAGGAGTGCAAGGAACGTGACGTCACGTATTCCGCGCCCCTCAGAGTAAAAGCAAGACTGCGTAACGGAGAAACGGGAGAAGTAGCGGAAAGCGAGCTTTACATGGGCGATTTCCCGCTCATGACCGAAAGCGGCACATTTGTCATCAACGGCGCGGAGCGAGTTATCGTATCACAGCTTGTCCGTTCGCCGGGAGTTTACTTCGGCTTTGAGTACGACAAGACCGGTAAGAAACTCTTCACATCTCAGGTTATACCGAACCGCGGCGCGTGGCTCGAGTATGAGATGGACAGCAACGATATCTTCTATGTCCGTATAGACAAGAACAGGAAGATACCCGCCACAACACTTGTAAGAGCGCTCGGAAAGGGAACCGACGAGGAACTCTACGCCATGTTCGGCGAGGACGAGCGTATCCGTCAGACCATACTCCAGAAGGATACCACGAAGAATAAGGAAGAAGCTCTGCTTGAGGTATATAAGAAGCTCCGCCCGGGCGAGCCTCCGACAGTGGAATCCGCGGAAATACATCTCAACAATCTGTTCTTCGATCCCAAGAGATACGATCTCTCCAGATTCGGAAGATATAAATTCAACAAGAAACTCGGCGTTTCCAACCGTATCGCGGGTCATAAGCTCGCGGCACCGGTATTCGATTCCTTCACGGGCGAGATCATCGCCGAGGAAGGTGAGTTCATCGACACGGACAAGGCTCTTCAGATCGAGCAGGCAGGCGTCATGGAAGTCCTCCTCGATACCGAAAACGGCACCGTGAAGGTAATAGGCAACGGCACCGTCGATATCAGACCCTATATCCCCGACGGGATAGACCTTGAGGAACTGGGCATCAACGAGCACGTTTATGCGTCTGTTCTCCGCGAGATACTCGAAGACAACGAGGATATCGACGACCTGCGCGAAGCACTCCGCGAGAGAGCGGAGGAGCTTGTCCCCAAGCATATCACAGTTGATGATATATTCGCAAGCGTAAGCTATTTCATCAACCTCTGCGAAGGCGTCGGAAATGTCGATGATATAGACCACCTCGGCAACCGCCGTATCCGTTCGGTAGGTGAACTGCTCCAGAACCAGTTCAGGATCGGCTTCACAAGAATGGAGCGCGTTATCCGCGAGAGAATAGGTCTCCAGCAGGAAACAGAAAAGATCAAGCTCAACGATCTCGTAAATATCAGACCCGTTGTGGCTGCGATAAAGGAATTCTTCGGATCCTCCCCGCTGTCACAGTTCATGGATCAGAACAACCCGCTTGCGGAACTTACTCACAAGAGAAGACTCTCCGCCCTCGGACCCGGAGGACTTTCCCGTGACCGTGCGGGATTCGAGGTCCGCGACGTTCACTATTCGCACTACGGCCGTATGTGCCCGATCGAGACCCCTGAAGGTCCTAACATCGGACTTATCTCCTATCTCGCGTCTTTCGCGCGCATCAACGAGTACGGCTTTATCGAGGCTCCTTACCGCCGCGTTGACAAGGCTACCGGCAAGGTGCTGGACGAGGTCGTCTATATGACAGCCGATGTTGAGGATCTCTACACGATCGCGCAGGCGAACGAACCCCTCAACGAAGACGGGACATTCAGAAGAAAACGCGTAACCGCAAGACGCAGGGACGAGATCCTCGAAGTACCGAAGGATCAGGTAGATTTCATGGACGTATCGCCTAAAATGGTCGTTTCCGTGGCTACCGCAATGATCCCGTTCCTTGAGAACGATGACGCGAACCGTGCGCTCATGGGTGCGAACATGCAGAGACAGGCAGTTCCGCTCATGGTGACTCAGAATCCTATCGTCGGCACAGGTATGGAATACAAGGCAGCGGTGGATTCCGGCGTATGCGTTCTTGCAAGGGAAGACGGCGAAGTTACCCGTGTCACGGCAGATGAAGTCGTTGTAAAGGGTGACGACGGACAGGAAAGAAAGTACAAGCTTATCAAGTTCAAGCGTTCCAACCAGGGTACCTGCGTGAACCAGCGTCCTATCGTAAGCAAGGGCGAGAAGGTCAAGAAGGGTCAGGTGCTCGCGGACGGCCCCGCAACAAGCCAGGGCGAGATCTCGCTGGGTAAGAACGCGCTCATCGGCTTCATGACATGGGAAGGCTACAACTACGAGGACGCCGTACTCATCAATGAGAAGCTGGTATATAATGACGTTTACACATCTATCCATATAGAGGAATACGAGCTGGAGTGCCGTGACACCAAGCTCGGACCGGAAGAGATCACAAGAGACATACCCAACCTCAGCGAAGATGCCCTCAAGGATCTCGATGAGAACGGTATAATCCGCATAGGCGCGGAAGTCCACTCCGGCGATATACTTGTAGGTAAGGTAGCCCCCAAGGGCGAGACCGAGCTTACAGCCGAAGAGAGACTCCTCCGTGCGATATTCGGCGAGAAGGCAAGGGAAGTCCGCGACAGCTCCCTGCGTGTACCGCACGGCGAGAGCGGCGTTATCGTGGACGTAAAGGTGTTCACGAGAGAGAACTGCGACGAGCTGGCGGCAGGCGTCAATATGGCAGTGCGCTGCTACATCGCGCAGAAGAGAAAGATCTCTGTCGGCGATAAGATGGCGGGCCGTCACGGAAACAAGGGTGTCGTATCCCGCATACTCCACCAGGAGGATATGCCGTTCCTGCCCGACGGAACCCCGCTGGACATCGTGCTCAATCCTCTGGGCGTACCTTCCCGTATGAACATCGGTCAGGTGCTTGAAGTTCACCTCGGCTACGCTGCGAAGGCGCTCGGCTGGAAGGTCATGACCCCTGTATTCGACGGCGCTCACGAAGAGGACATCAGACAGATGTTCGCTATGGCGGAAGAGCAGAGAGCCAACTACGAAGGCAAGGACGGACCCGGTATCGACTTCTCGAAGATACCTATGACACAGGAAGCAAAGACACAGCTCATCGACGGCAGAACGGGCGAGAAGTTCGACAGCCTCGTAACCGTCGGCTATATGTACTACCTCAAACTGCATCACCTCGTTGACGATAAGATCCACGCGCGTTCGACGGGACCCTATGCACTTGTTACGCAGCAGCCTCTGGGCGGTAAGGCTCAGTTCGGCGGACAGCGTTTCGGTGAGATGGAAGTATGGGCGCTGGAAGCATACGGCGCG
>CAMVGH010000218.1 GCA_947166945.1 uncultured Clostridia bacterium | reverse complement strand
TGTCACAAGGATATGGGTATAGTGTCAAGACTATATCGAGAGCGCTTAAATCAGGATATGCTTCTTTTGAGGTTGTTGAATGGTTATCAGAAAAACTTGATATAGATGCCGAAACTATCAGGGGAAAACACTTGTACAATCCTAAAAAGTATGGAGAAAAAGCTAAAATGCTTAACACGTGAATTAAACCCGAACGATTTCCTTATATAAAAAAACTACAGCGTGATAAAACCGACGGTAAATTTCTATATGACAAATACATTGAAAATATCCTCGTTATACACGACATCTCATATAAACAATATGAAATGCTCGATTTTGATACTCGCAAACAATTTCAACTTGAGATAGAAGATGTTATAACTAATGTGCTTATGAAATATTTTACACATAATGCCATGGGAGATGAATTATACCCTGAGATTTTGGGGCTATATGCACAAATAGATTCTTCCGATCCAAATGAACCAGACGAACTGGACGATTTGGAATAATACAATATCTATTTACAAAAAAAGCATTCACGTGACATCGTGACAAACGTGACAGCAGTTATCAATCCCGCTCTATAAAAGGCTTACCGATGTCACGCACATCCGTGACATCAGTATGACAGCCGTGACAAACCAACAGCGAAGCCGGCAACCATAACAGACTGCTAACTTCGCTGAATAAAGTCGAGCTATCTTTTTTACAGTCCGGAACAACCTACGCCTTTGTTACTTTCTGCGAAAGTAACGCAAAGGTACTTTTGACAGTTCGCGAGCTCCTATCAAAAGTCCTTTGCGCCAGCCGTTCCCTCTGGACTCCCTAAAAGCGCTCCTCTCTGTACTTGTGGGGAGCGTGAATGTGCCGCCTTGAAAAAAATTTGGCGGCAGAAGAAGCGGCTGCCGCCGCACAATAACGGACGGCAGGAGCCGTCACATCTGTCACGCTGTCACGTGTCACATCAACCTTAAAATCGGTTATCGTTCCCGTGATCGTGACAAACAACCGGCTACCGCCGGACACAGGGGAGGTGGTAATCTGCCACCTCCCCGTCACGTCTTTGCAGCATAGAGCAAAACGCTTGCCTTCTTCGCCAGCTTCTTCTCGCGCTCCCGTGTGAACGCACACAGCGCTTCTTCCGCGTCGCTCAGATCGAGCTTGTCCTTGCCAACATCGCGTATCAGCCGGTCACGCTTGTCGCGTATCTCTTCCTTGTAGTCGCCAAAAAGGTTGTGAAACTCGATGTACTGCGGACTTTCGGCTCCGAGCGCGTCCTTGACCTTCTTGTCGTTGTTCTTCATATTGCTGATCGAGCGCTCAGTCTCGCGTTTGAGCGGATCGCTCTCCACGTTCAGCCGTGCCTTTTGAATATTCCCGACGCGAGCGCCCTTGCTGCACTCCGGAGAACAATACTTGACCTTGCCGTTGGAGCTTGCAAACATCTTCCCGCAGATCTCGCAGCGCATTATCTTGATGTCGTTCTTCTCACAGCCGCGATGCAGGTCAAAGATGAAGAAGTCGAGAGTATCACATACCGTGTACTGCTTATCCCCGCAGATTACCGCCGTAGCGGTGCTGTCGGGATTTTTTTATGTTCCTTCAATAGACACGAACGGCGAAGTCAGCGTCGTGAATGTGTTCATCAGTTCCGATTGCCACTTCTTCCGCTTCTTCTCGATGTTCAGCGGCAGCGTCAAACCGTTGATGATCGTCGTGAGGTTCTGTTTTCCGCTGCCGAAATCGGTCTCCGCATATCCGAGATCGTCGAAAACCCGCTCTATGATGTATTGCAGGAACACATTCTCATTCATTTGCAGAGCTTCGAGCGGCTCCATAGCTGCCTTGCGTTCTTTTTTGCCGACAGTCAGGACTTTGCACAAATCTTCGACGCCCCGTTTAAGTGCATCATAGTTTGTGGAGAATTCATAGACCTGCCGTACAATGTCCGAGATCTTGTAGTCGTTAAACTCGCGCATCTTGGTGTCCTTTGAGATACCGATGCGCGCTTTTCCTTTTCTGTACTCAAAAAAATAACCGAAATAAACCATAATCTGCTCCAAAAATCAATTCATAAAACCGTAATTCTTAAAATTGTTTGTTGTACGGTTAAGAATATTATAGCGTATTTCAGCGGATTTGTCAAGCCTGCAAAACCCGTTTGATATTTGAAACTGTAATCTCTTCAGGTTCGAAAGCATTTATGCGATAATAGCAGTGTAAGGAGCCGAAGGGCTCACGGAAAACAGACAGAAACAGGAGGCAATTATGAAGAGAATTTTAACCATCAAGCAGGCAGCACAGCTCATCGAAGGACTTACGGAGTACAGAATCCGGCAAATGTGCAAGACAGGACAGCTCAGGTGCTTCAAAGCTGGCAACAAGTATCTCATCGCCGAAGAGGACTTGTATGAAACGGTATTCGGCAGGAGAACGGGAGAGGAGGACAAGATATGACAGACAGAAAGTGGCAGGCACCGCAGGCATTGAAAGAGGAGAGATCCTCTTTCAAGCCTTATCCGATAATGGATCTGCCGGAGATATTGCGGGAAATGGTGAATTCGGTATCGGTAACAACCTCAACGGACAAGTCAATGGCGGCAACGGCGGTATTATCCGCAATGTCGCACTGCTTTTCGGGAATGTACCGAATGTACGGGAAACAAGACCACAGCGAACCGATAAATCTGTTCACGCTGATACTTGCAAGCCCTGCAGAGCGGAAATCTCCGGTAATGCGCTTCATCAAGAAACCGTTTATCGAATTTGCGCGGGAGTTCAACGACAGCCACAAGTTACAGATATTTACCTCACAGGAACAGGCGGCAAAGCTGAAAGCCGAGATTGCGGAATTGCAGACAAGGGGAGCGTCGCCGGACGAGATCGCGTTCAAGCGAGCCGAGCTTGACAGTATGGAAGTCGAACAGTTCCGGCGAGTATGTGTAGATGATGTTACTCCGGAAGCGCTCGTCAAGCTGATAAACGACAACGAAACGATACTGATGATGTCGGACGAAGCCGGAGTATTCAAGAATTTCGGCGGACGGTACAACAACGGAGTTGCAAACCTCGACCTGCTTCTCAAATGCTGGGGCGGCGAGAGTTATCAGAAAGACCGATGTCACGGAGAGCCGGTATATCTTGACAGACCGTACTTGTCGGTATGCTTGTGCGGACAGCCGTACATTCTCACCGAGCTTATGGAAAACCGCGCGTTCGTGTCGAGCGGAATGCTTGCAAGGTTTATCTACTGCTTTCCACGTTCGTTCATCGGTATGCGGGATTACAACGCAGCATCCGTGAAACCGGAGTTTACGGCAGCTTACGACAGGCTCGTAAAAGACGCGCTCGCAGTCAAGTACAACAGGAAAAAGGGCGAACCGGAAATACCGTTATACTTCGATGATGAAGCGCGGGCGGAATTTGCCAAATACTACAACAAAAGCATTGAGCCGTCGCTGCTGACGGACTTTGCGGACTGTCCGGACTGGGGTGGCAAGTTTCACGGACTTATACTCCGCCTGTGCGGCTTGCTGCACTGTATCAAGTGCATTGTCGGCGGCAGATCACCGCAGAGCGAACAGGTGACGCTGATAACGCTTATGGAAGCTATAGAGCTTGCGGAGTATTACAAGCATCAGGCGATATACGCCTACGGAATGAACACCACAGGCGCGGTCGCGGACACCGCAGAATATGTGCTGAACAAGCTGAAAACCAAGAAGATAACCCGTATCAGCAGCCGTGAGCTTCTCCGCTCCTGCCGGCGTTTTAAGAAAGTCGCAGAGTTAGAAGAACCAATGGAATTGCTGATCGACAGAGGGTACGCCGTAGCCTACGAGGAAAGCGGAACGCTCTGGTACGAGGTCAATCCGATGATATGAC
>CAMVGH010000217.1 GCA_947166945.1 uncultured Clostridia bacterium | reverse complement strand
GTCATCGCCACACTCGCAAACAAGGGCGGCTTCTATGAAGCTCTCAACCAGATGTCGCAGATACCCAATGAAAACGGCGTACTCGCAGGTATGCAGGGCGCATACGCGAGCTTCTTCGGTCCCGACCCCATAAATCTGCTTGGCGTTATCATACTTACCTCGCTCGGTACATGGGGACTTCCGCAGATGGTCACCAAATTCTATACAATAAAGGACGAACGTTCCATAAAATCCGGAACTATCGTTTCCACAGCGTTCGCTCTTATCGTGGCAGGCGGCTGCTACTTCCTCGGAGGCTTCGGACGCATATTCGTTGACAACGTTGACGGACAGCCCGCAAGCGGATTCGACGGTATCATTCCCGCAATGCTGGAAACTCTCCCCGATCTGCTGATCGGCATAGTGGTGGTACTGGTGCTCTCGGCATCAATGTCCACACTCTCTTCGCTGGTCCTCACCTCAAGCTCGTCGATCACGCTTGACCTCATCGCTCCGATGACGAAGGGCAAGCTCGACGAGAAGAAGAAAGTCCTCGTTCTGCGCGTATTCGTTGCGGTATTCCTTGTGATCTCCGTTGTTATAGCGCTGAACAAGAACGCTCTTATATCCGACCTTATGGGTTATTCGTGGGGGGCGCTTGCGGGAGCGTTCTTAGCGCCGTTCCTGTATGGCCTGTTCTGGAAAAAGACCACACGCGCTTCCGTATGGGTAAGCTTTGCGTTCGGTATCGGTCTTACCCTGCTCCACCTCATACTCGCTTCAATGAAGATGCTCTCCGGTACATTCCTCGGATTTACCGTTGCGTCCCCGGTCAACCTCGGAGCATTCACCATGGTCGGTTCGCTGATAATCGTGCCGATAGTGAGCCTTATCACACCAAAACTGAAGAAAAAAGACCTCGATTATATATTCAGCTGCTACGGCAAGAAGGTTACCGTAAAACAGAGCGAGGCTATAACCGGCAGCGATGAACCCGACGATACAGAGGGTACAGCCGCGGCACCGGTGAAAATTCCCGCCGGCGCTCCCCATGTCAACACAGGTATAAAGAAAAAGAAGAAAAAGAAAAAATAATATAAAAAAGATAATACCGGGCTTGTCGCTTATGGTCGGTCTCCCCGTAACGGGGCGTAAGCGGCTGCACAAAGAGGAGGAAAAATACGATGTTTTTTGACAAAGACGCGGAAACAATGCCGCGCAGCGAGCTTGAAAAGCTGCAGCTCGAAAAGCTGAAAAAGACAGCTGTTTACTGCTATGAGAATGTTAAGCTGTACAAGGACAAATTCGACAAGGCGGGATTTGATCCTCATTCCATCAAGGATCTCAGCGATCTCCGGAAGATCCCGTTCACCACAAAGGAAGATTTCCGTGACAACTATCCTTTCGGAATGTTCGCGGTGCCGATGAAGAAGATCGTGAGAATGCACGCGTCTTCAGGTACCACGGGTAAGCCTACCGTTGTCGGATATACCAAGAATGACCTCGATATGTGGAGCGACTGCATGGCACGTATAGTTGCCGCTGCGGGCGCTACCGCAGACGATATCGTGCAGATATGCTTCGGATACGGTCTGTTCACCGGCGCTCTCGGTCTGCATTACGGACTTGAAAAGCTCGGGGCGGCAGTTGTCCCCAGCTCCTCGGGCAATACCGAAAAGACTGTCATGATGATGCGTGATTTCGGCACGACCGCGCTTGTATCCACTCCCTCCTATGCTCTGCGGATCGGCGAAGTCATGAAGGAAGTCGGCATAAAGCCGGAAGAGATAAAACTCCGGCTCGGACTGCTCGGCTCGGAGGGTGCCACCCCCGAGATGCGCGATCAGATAGAGAAGAGCCTCCATATGTTCGTTACAGACAACTACGGCATGAGTGAGCTTATGGGACCGGGCGTGTCCGGCGAATGCACCGAACGCTGCGGTATGCACTTCAACGAAGATCACTTCCTGCCGGAGATAGTCGATCCCGTCACCGGAGAAGTGCTTCCGGAAGGTCAGAGCGGTGAGCTGGTAGTCACCACTCTCGACAAGGAAGGTCTGCCGGTACTTCGCTACAAGACGCATGACATAACCTCGATAACATACGAGAAATGCCGCTGCGGCCGCACCCACGCAAGAATGATGAAACCCACGGGAAGAACCGACGATATGCTGAAGATCCGCGGCGTCAATATATTCCCGTCCCAGATAGAGAGCGTCATCATGGTCATACCGGAGATAGCTCCGTACTATCAGCTGGTTGTCGGCAGAGAAGGCTCGGCAGATAACCTTGAAGTAAAGGTAGAGCTTGCGGACGCGTCCCTGCTCGACGATTACAGAAATCTTGAGGAACTCCGTTCGAGGATCCACCATAACCTCAAGACCGTCCTCGGTATCAGCACGAAGGTCTCCCTCGTTGAACCCAAGTCCATCGAACGTACCGCCGGCAAGGCAAAGCACGTCATCGACAACCGCCCGAAAGAGACTGCCACATTCTCCGTTGAGAAATAAGGAGGTTATCCATGGACGATATTTATGAGCGCCTGAACAGCGTTTTCAGAGATTTTTTTGACGACGATGACATAGAACTCGACGAGGATACCACTGCCGACGATATCGACGACTGGGACAGCCTCAGCCACATAACGCTGATGTCCGCGGTCGAGGAGGAGTTCGGGCTTCGCTTCACAATGGGCGAGGTGTCGGGAATGAAAAATGTCGGGGAAATGGCGGAGATAATCAAAAAGCGTGGAAAGAAAGTCTGATTTTTGTTCAGGGTGCCGATTGACATTTTCCCGAAAGTCGCATATAATATAATACAAGAACAAGGGCGTTCCGGTATGGGATAACTATGCCGGAACGCCGTTTTATTTATCCGGAGGTAATCTGAAATGAACGACACTATCGATGTATCACGTATTTTCGGCGAAGACGTGTTTGACGAGAGCACAATGCGCCAGAGACTGCCGAAAGAAGTTTTCAAAAAGCTCAAAGCCACAATGAACACCAACCGCGAACTGGACAGTTCCATTGCGGAAAGCGTTGCGGCAGCTATGAAGGATTGGGCGGTCGAACGCGGAGCTACCCATTACACACACTGGTTCCAGCCTATGACCAATATCACCGCCGAAAAGCATGACAGCTTCATCGCTCCCACAGGCGACGGCACTGTGATAATGGAATTTTCCGGAAAAGAGCTGATAAAGGGTGAACCGGACGCTTCCTCCTTCCCGTCGGGCGGCATAAGGGCAACATTCGAGGCAAGAGGATATACCGCGTGGGATCCGACTTCCTGCGCATTCATAAAGGACGGCACACTCTATATCCCCACGGCTTTCTGCTCCTACACCGGAGAAGCCCTTGACAAGAAAACACCGCTCCTGCGCTCTATGGACGCGCTTTCCGATCAGTCGGTCCGCATACTGCGCCTGTTCGGAAACACTTTAACCAAGCGCGTCAATGCAACTGTCGGCGCGGAGCAGGAATACTTCCTCATCGACAAGAGCGTTTATGAAAAGAGAAAAGACCTCGTATATACCGGAAGAACGCTGTTCGGAGCGCCTCCCCTCAAGGGACAGGAAATGGACGATCACTACTACGGCGCTATCAACTCCCGCGTACACGCGTTCATGCGTGATCTCGACAATGTTCTCTGGAGACTCGGCGTGACATCAAAGACCGAGCATAATGAAGTCGCGCCCGCACAGCATGAAATGGCGCCTATCTATTCCGGAGCCAACGCGGCAGCCGACCAGAACCAGCTCACAATGGAAGTTATGCAGAAGACCGCCCGCAAGCACGGAATGGTCTGCCTGCTGCACGAAAAGCCCTTCAACGGCGTGAACGGCTCCGGCAAGCACGACAACTGGGGACTTTCCACCGATGACGGACAGAATCTGCTCTATCCCGGAAAATCCCCTACAGAAAATATGCAGTTTCTTACATT
>CAMVGH010000216.1 GCA_947166945.1 uncultured Clostridia bacterium | reverse complement strand
CCATAAAGCAGCTCAAAGAGCGGGGCGTGTGGGTCTATGGCGCGGATATGGACGGCGAACCTTTCAGAAAAGCCGATATGACCGGTGCCGCGGCTCTGGTCATAGGTTCGGAGGGCAGCGGGCTCGGCAGGCTCGTCCGGGAAAACTGCGACAAGATAGTCTCCATAGATATGTACGGGAGCATAAATTCCCTGAATGCCTCGGTCAGCGCGGCAATACTCATGTATGAGATAGTCCGCGTAAGGAACGGGGACTGAAAATGTATCGACAAAACACAAAAAAGCCGGCAGACCAACCGGCTTTTTTGTTTTATTTCAGAAAATTTCAGAAAAACTATTGTAATTGTATAGTAAGTTGTGCTATAATATATTGTGTATAATCGTTTGTAACTATACAATAACTTGATATAAAAGTCTCCATATAAAGAATGAAAGGAGAGATGCCCGGATGTCGGAATTTTCACTCGATGATATTCTCGATAAGTACGGTAAGAAAGACGGAAGCAGATCAAGCGACACAGACGTCGAAGATATACTTAAAGACATACTTGGCGAACAGTCACGGTCCGATGACCGGATAAGACAGCGCAGAGAGATGCGCACGTCGGAACTGTCCTTCGGAAAGAGTACGGAGGACAGGCAGACAGCTGCCCCCGAAAAGACCCGTAAGCCGGAGACGCTCACGCTGGAACTCGAAAACTCCCGCCGCGAGGAGGAAAGGGAGCGCGAACGCAGGAAACTCGACGAGATACGCGAGGCGGCAAGGCTTGAGGAAGAGCGCCTGAAAGAAGAGGAGCGCAAGCGCGAAGAGGAGATCGAACAGCAGCGGAAAGCGGCGGAAGAGGAAAAACGCCGTCTCGAAGAAGAAAAGAAGCGCCTTGAGGAAGAGAAGAAGCGTAAAGAAGCCGAGGAAAGGGCTAAAGCCGAACTCGCCGAGAAACAGCGCATAGAGGCGGAAAAGAAGGAACGGGAACGCAACGCCGAGATCCAGCGGCTGATAGACGAGAAGAATGCAGCGGCAGCCAAAAAGAAACAGGCTGAGGAAAACCGCAGGCTCGAAGAGGAAAAGAAAAAGGCAGAGGAAGAAAAAAAGCGTTTAGAGGAAGAGAAAAAGAAACTCGAACGTGAGGAAAAACGCCGTGCCGACGCGGAGGAATCCAAACGCAGGCAGGCTGCCGAAGCCGCCGCTGCCGCCACTTCCGAGTCCGAGCGGAGACGTATAGAGGAGCGCGAGGAAAAACGCCGCAAAAAGGCGGACGAGGATATGGAGCGCAGGTTTGCGACCAAGAGTATCCTCGTTCAGGACGTTCCGATAGAGATGCCCGCCGCCGGATACGGCGAAGAAGCGGAGAACGGTCCCTACACTCCCGCGGAGCCTACCACGGCAGAGATAGAGCTTGAAAAGTCGCTCAGAAAACAGAAGATCGAGATAGACGCGCAAAAGCTGCTCATCAAGGAGACCGAGCTGGAAGCTCCGGAAGATTTCCTCGCCGCCATGAACCCATACGACATGAGCAAGACCGCCGGGTTCACCGAGCAGTTTGAAAATATATCGGCGGAACAGCTCGCCGGGGACACACGGCTCATGGATCCGGGGGCTATAAAGGAGCTTGCAAACAATCCGCCGGACGATACCCGCTCCATTACCCGAATAATCGACGGTTCGACACGCGTGATGCCGGATCTCGGCAGCCCGGCGGAGGACAGGCTACGCTCCGGGAACGAGGGCATAGACCCGGACAAGACTTTCGAGCTGCCGGAGGATATAAAGGAATTCGTTCCCCAAAACCGCGATACAAAGGAAGTACGGAAGCGTTCGGACGAAGAGGAACGCCTGATACAGACGATCAACCGCACGCTTGAACAGAACCGCATAGAGGAGATGAAGGGCGTTGACCCGACATCGGTACTCGATACGGGACCTTTCGACAAGATCGTTATACCGACCCGGAACATAAAGGTCGATACAGAAGGCGGTTCGGTGCTGCGGACGGGCGAGATACCCATGAGCGACCCCGAAGCGGCGGAGCAGAAACTCAAAGAGATAAACGCAAAGCGCAAACGGCGCCTTTCCAATTTCGTCCTTGAAGATATCTCGGACGATGACCTCGATTTCGACGACGACAGCGACGAACTCACCGAAGAAGAGGATTTCGCGGGCATCTGGACGGATCTTGTCGAAACTCACAAGAGCCTGCGGATACGGTTCGCGCTGCTGTGCGTCGTGACGATAGGACTTATCGCCGCAAACCTGCTCCAGAAGCTGTTCATTCAGCAGAAATCCGGATTTTTCGGCAATGAACTGGGATTTCTGAGCAACGACGGCGTCGTATTCATGAACCTGATCTGCGGAGTTATCGGAATGATAATCTGCTCGTCTGTTATACGGACAGGCATAGAAAAGCTGTTCAAAAATCGCTCGGACTGTGACAGTGTATGCGCGGTGAGCTGCGTATTCTCGCTGCTGGCAGCGATACTCCAGCTTGTTGATACCAACGATCTCCAGCAGGAGAGAGCGTTCCTCTATGTGCCGGTGGCACTGCTGGGACTGCTGTTCAACTCGTTCGGCAAACTCAGCATGATAACCCGTGCAAAGAAGAACTACCGCTTCATCTCCTCCGACGCGGCGAAATACTACGCCGAGGTCATTGACGGACAGAGTGAAGCTTCCGCGTTTACAAAGGGTGCGGTAAATGAGCTCCCGTATCTTGTGACCATGCGCAAGACCGAGCTTCTCACCGATTTCCTCAAGAAGAGCTACTGTGAGGATATGGCGGACAGAGTCGCAAAGCGGCTCGTTCCGATATCTATAGGCGTGGGACTGCTGCTCGGCATACTCGTTTACTTCATACCGACCGGCGTGAAGATCAACGGCGTGAATGTATTTGACAGCAATATGTACTGGGCAAGCTCGGTAGCTGTCGGCATTATATGTGCCATGGCTCCGTTCTCCATGATGTTCATGGTCAACAATCCTTTCCGCAGAGCCACAAAGAAGACGCTTCGTGCGGGCAGTACGGTGCTGGGCTACACCTCGGCGGAGGAATTCAGCGGTGCGAACTCGGTCCTTGTTGACGCGAGCACCCTGTTCCCGAAATCCGCGGTGGAAGTCACCAACATCAAGCCCTGCAAACTTCAGAACTCCATAAACAGCATTTCTCTTGACCAGTCGATAATACTTGCGGCATCGCTTGCTATAAAGAGCGGCTCGGTGCTTTCGGGACTGTTCTTCGACATGATAGGCGGCAAAAAGGAAATGATCGCCGACATCGACGGCTGCGTCTATGAGGACAACATGGGCGTCATGGGCTGGTATGGCGCAAAACGCATAATCATGGGAAGCCGTGAGCACATGAAGCATCACAGCATAAAGATACCGGAACTCAGCGCGATAGCAAAGTATTCCCGCAACGGCTCCGACAGCGTTTACCTCGCGGTAGGCGGCGAACTTGCGGTCATATTCTTCATTCGTCTCACCGCTAACCCCGCAGTCAAGGCAAACATAAGAGAACTCACCAACCGTGGGGTCTCGGTGATACTGAAGACCACGGATTCGCTCATAACCCCCGGCAGGATAACCGATCTGTTCGACATAGAGCCGGAAAAGCTGCGCATTATCAGCGCATCGCTCCACGACCTGTACAACGAGTGTACGAAATACACCGCCGGCGGCTGCGGAGCCCTCTCCTGCTCCGGAAGCTTCGTTTCCCTCGCAAAGGGCATCAACGCTTCCAAAAAGCTCATCAGGGACGTGGCATTCTCACGTAATGTCACCCTCGCCGGTACAGTCCTCGGCGTCCTTACCATGATCTTTATGGCATTCACCGCCAACACCCTCGCCTTTATCCCCGAGGTCATCATGGCATGGCAGACCGGCTGGCTGCTCCTTATGATCGCACTCCAGAGCCTGCGCAGATATTAAGGAGTGGTCGCTGGCGCTTGAGTGGTCGCTGCGCTTGAGTGCCTCCGGCGGGCGGGGGGAAGAGGTCGCTTACGCTTGAGTGCCTCCGGCGGCCAGCCCCCTTTAAAAAGGGTGCTGGATCCCCTAAACAAA
>CAMVGH010000215.1 GCA_947166945.1 uncultured Clostridia bacterium | reverse complement strand
GTAACCGGCTATGTCCGGGGCGGCTGTACTCCGATAGGCATGAAGAAGCAGTTCATGACCGTCGTACATTCCGCCGCGGAAAATATAGACGAATTCTTTATAAGCGGCGGCAGGATCGGGGTACAGATAAAAGTATCGCCCCGGTCTTTAGTCGGGGCGATACGCGGCAAATTTGAGGATATCGTCATGTGACCGTGTACTTGTTATGTACGTTGTCTATCTTTCCGTCGATCTCCAGATCCAGCAGGAGTTCGGCAAGCTTTTCGGCTGATAATCCGGTTTTTCCGATCAGTTCTTCCGTGCCGATCGGGGAGCTGTTTGCGCGTACCGCGCAGAAAACCGAATAATGCTCCGCGCTCTCGAATCCGGCGCTTTCCGCAGTATCCTGCGGGGTCACGGACGAGGGCGCTTCTTCTGTTGTCACGGATTCCGGAGCAGGTTCTTTTTTCTGCTTTACCGGGGCATTTGTTTTGCGGAATTTCGCTTTGGCAGCCGCTTTTTCTTCCGGGGTGGAAGCAAATACATCTTCTGTTTTTACGGTTTCATTTTTTTCTGCTGCGTCGGCGCGGCGGAAAGCCGCTTCTATATCCGGAGTGCCGAAGTACAGCTTAGCTCCCGCTCTTATGGCGTTCACCGCGCCGGAATATTCGTTGCGGAACACGTCGTGCGGCGGAACGAATATCGGTGCCTTTGAATACTCAGCGGTAGCGAGCGCCCCGCTGTGGATGCCTGCCTGAAGCACCAGTGTCACTTTGGATATGCCGCCTATTATGCGGGAACGACGCAGGAATACGCCCTGTGAGGAACGGGTCTTCGGCAGACATTCCGATATCAGCAGTCCCCCATTGTCCAGCAGAAACTTCCTGAGTGATCTGCTTCCCGCGGGATATGTCTGTGCAAGTCCGCAGGGCATGACCTCTATGAACGGAACATCGAATTTCAGCGAATTCAGACAGGTGAGCTGGTCGCAGCCTTCCGACAGTGAGCTTACCACCGCGTATTCGTCTCCGAGATCCCGTATTATCGTCGGTATCACGCCTCTGGTGTAATCTGTGACCGCCCGTGAGCCTACCATTGTGATAAGCTTCTTTTTCAGCAGTTCCGTCTTTCCCTGTGCGAACAGCACGCACGGCGGATTATTTCCTCTCAGCAGATTTTCGGGGTAATCCGGCGAACCTATGGTTATTACCTTTATATTCTGTTTTTCAAGCTCCGCGAGCATTTTTTCCGCACTTTCGAGATCGGTCTTTTCGGCTTTTGCGGTGAGTTCCGTGCCTGCGAGCGCGGTATTCTTCCGGAATGCCCCATATACTTCGTCCGGCGTACCAAAATCCTTCAGCAGCCGCGTTATCTCGGGTTCACCCTCACTCAGTGCCATTATAAGCCACAGATAGTACTTTTCCATTTCCCGTTGTCCTCGTTTTATTCAATAACTTCCTTCTTCAGTACCATTCTGACCGCACGTATCCCTGCTCTGAAATTGAACGCAAGTATTACCGTGAACAGTCCGCCGAGAGCGATGTAATAGATCGTTTCGTTCTCCACAAAGAATATCACGATACCCATTGTTATCAGCAGAAGAATATTAAGCCCCATTTTCGGTAATTTCAGATCCATGAATACGATCCTGTGGGTATCGGCTGCCCGCACAGTGAATATGATAATGAAGCTGAGGAAGCTTGCGAAAGTTGCGCCGTATATTCCCCACAGGTTTATCATTATGATGTTGAGTATGATGTTTGCGGCGGCACCGATACCCGCCGTCACCATTGAACGCACCGACTGCTTCGACGCCACATATACGCTTCCCATGAAAGTCGAGAAGCAGGTGAACACCACCGAGAGTATGATGAACGGAGTCACCTGATAAGCTTCATAGAACGCGGAATCATAGATCATCAGTATCAGCGGTTTTATCACAACGAACAGCGCCCCCGCGATAACGTACACCGTTGACTGGAATATATCGAATACATTTGTATAGAATTTTGCTATGGTGCTGGAATTGTTCTCGGATATGGCGGACATATTCCATGCCTGCGAGAATATGCCCGAAAATATGGATATCATGCTCGGAAAACGCGACGCTGCTTTGTAAATGCCGCTTGCTTCCATACCTATCATTTCCGAGATCATGAAGCTGTCGGAGACATTGATTATCCACCACATTATGGTGGTGGGTATCATAGGTATGCAGAACCGCAGCATTACCCCTATCATATTCCGGTCGATCCCCCGGAACGTGTAATAACTCTTCAGCTTTGCGGTGAAACTCAGGAATACTATCGAGCATACGTCCGCCAGTATTACCGACAGCAGATAGCCGAGATTTCCGAGATTGAATGTAAACAGCAGTATCACATTGAACACGATGTTCATTATGGTCGTGAGTATGCCGTCAATTGCGTACAGCTTGACGTGTCCTATCGAACGGACGAACAGCGCGCATGAGCTTTTTATGCTGCCCGTGGTGACATACAGTATCGTGAGCCATGAGTAGTTCCTCAGCAGCGTGAACACGGTGCTTTCCGGGAATATCCCGCTGAACAGACCTATCAGCGGCACGAATATCATACTTGCTATAACTCCCGCGAAAGTTATATCAATACCTATCGAGAATACCTGCTTGTTGTCGTAAGCGGTATCTATTCCGAACCGGATTATGGATTCCCCGACGGAGAGCGTGGCAAGCGCCATTATCAGTGTCGCTGTATCCACTATATTGTTGACTTCGCCGTAGCCCTGCTTTCCGAGCGCGGTCTGGTAGAAGCCTATCATCAGGAATACGAGTATCTTTGAACCGAACTGACCCAGCCCAAGTATTATTGTATTCGCCGCGAGCGTTTTGTATCGGTTCAATTTTCCACCGCCTTCATTCCGATATTTCTTTCTTTCCGGAACGTATTTTCACAAAAAAGTCCGTCATCAGCGCAGCACATTCCTTTTCCAGAACGCGGCTGCGGACGAGCGGTTTATATGGAAGTTTATGCTCGAACAGGCATACCGCCGAGGCGCAGGCTCCCATATTCTCATCAAATGCGCCGTACACCAGCCGTTTCAGCCCGGCGTTCATTATCGCGCCCGCACACATAGGGCAGGGCTCGAGTGTTACATATATAGTACAGTCTGTCAGCCTGCGTGTACCGAGTTTTTTCGCCGCTTCACGGATAGCCTCTGTCTCGGCGTGTCCGGTCGGGTCTCCGAGAGTCTCGCGTATATTATGTCCGCGGGCGATCACTTCACCGTTCCCGTCAATGACCACCGCACCCACCGGGACTTCTCCCTGTGCCGCGGCGGCTTTTGCCTCCTCTATCGCAAGGAGCATCATTTCCTCGTCGAACAGCATTACTCTGCGGCGCTGTCGGCTTGTTCCTTTTCGCCGTATATCTTCTTGTAATTGTTTATGCACTGCCGGATTATGTCGGAAGCGGCTTTCTGTCCCTGTACCTCGTTCACCGCGGTTTCCTTGCCTTCGAGCTGTTTATATACACGGAAGAAATGCTGCATTTCCTCGAAAATGTGCTTCGGCAGAGCGTCGATGCTTCTGTACGCATTGTAGCTCGGGTCTTCAAAGGGTATAGCGATTATCTTCTCGTCATTCCTGCCGTTGTCGATCATATTGATGACACCTATAGGATAGCAGGGGATAAGCACCATTGGGTCTATCACCTCATTGCACAGTACCAGCACATCGAGCGGGTCGCCGTCGTCTGCGAGGGTTTTAGGGATAAATCCGTAATTTGCGGGGTAGTGGGTAGATGTATAGAGAATGCGGTCGAGCATGAGCAGACCGCTCTTCTTGTCCAGTTCGTACTTTTTCTTGCTGCCTTTGGGTATCTCGATGACTGCGAGGAAGTTGTAGGGGTCGATCCTGCTGCTGTCGATGTCATGCCAAACGTTCATAGTATATGTATTCCTTTCATGCAACATTATATATCGTTATTCCGGATAGCTTTCCGCTATTTTTCTTGCAACATACACCCCGGAGGCGGAAGCCTGCGAGAGCGAGTGGGTAACGCCGGAGCCGTCTCCGATGACATACAGCCCCTTTACGTTTGT
>CAMVGH010000214.1 GCA_947166945.1 uncultured Clostridia bacterium | reverse complement strand
CGCTGACAAACGCTTCTTAAATCGTTTCACTACCATTGGAGTTTACATAATATCATATTTTTTTACAAAAATCAAGGGCTTTTTGAAAATTAATCCTCCTTATAAAAAAACAAGTTGTTTTATACAATAAAAATAGATTTTTACAATTTTAAAACCCGCCGTTCCGCATTAGAACGACGGGTCTGCAATAATTAATTACTATGGAAAAACTGGCGATATCTGTCTTACTTCAACATACCGGACACTATGTCGTTGAGTGCCGCAAAAGCTTCCGGTATCTTTGTGATATCGGCGATGCCTGCCATAGCGCTGTCCGGCTTTCCGCCGCCCTTACCGCCTGCTATCGCCGCGATCTGCTTTACGATCTGACCCGCATTCGCACCCTTGGCAACGGCTTCCTTGCTGCATATACAGAGGAAATTGCCCTTTCCGTCCGCGTGACCTGCGAGAACAGCGATAAAGCTGTCATACTTTGACTTGATATCGTCGCCCGCCTTGCGGAGAGCGTCGCCGACCGTTCCTTCAAGTGTAGCGGAGAATACCTTTATACCGTTGATCTCTGCCGCTCCTGCGGTGAGATCGCCCATTGCATTTGCCGAAAGCTGACGGGAGAGCTTGTCGATCTCCTTCTTTGCTTCGGAAAGCTCGGCAGTGACAGCTTCGCAGCGCTGGACAAGAGCATTCGGGTTCGGCACCTTGAGGATCTCCGCGGCGCCGGCAATAGTGTTCTTTGCGTTTTCGAGTGCTTCGAGAACTCCGTAGCCGGTAACGGATTCGATACGGCGAACGCCCGATGCTACCGAAGACTCGGAAATGATCTTGAACAGTCCCGCTTTGGAGGTGTTATCAAGGTGTGTACCGCCGCAGAATTCGGTAGAAAAGCCGTCTGCGGTGCTTACTACACGCACCACTTCACCGTATTTCTCACCGAACAGCGCCATAGCGCCCTTCTTGCGGGCTTCCTCTATAGGAAGCTCCTCGGTGATTACATCTATGCCTGCGAGTATCTCGTCGTTTACTATCTTCTCGACCTTTGCTATCTCTTCGGGAGTCATAGCGCTGAAATGCGAGAAGTCAAAACGTCCTATCTTCTCGTCAACGTATGAACCCGCCTGATGAACATGGTCGCCCAGCACTTTACGGAGAGCCGCCTGGAGCAGATGAACGGAGGTGTGGTTGCGTCTGATCGCATTTCTGCGCTCCTCATCGACCGCAGCCGTTACCGTATCGTTCACAAAGAATTCTCCGCTTGTTACGTTGCAATAGCATACGAACTGTCCGCTTGCGGCTTTCTTGGTATCCACAACAGTCATAACGCTGTCGCCGGCAGTGATCGTACCGGTATCGCCGACCTGACCGCCCATTTCGGCATAGAAGGGTGTCTTTTCGATGACCGCGATCACGCTGTCACCCTCGGAAGCGCTCTGAACGCTTTCGCCGTCCTTTACTATACCGAGCAGCTTCGTTTCGGAGGTGAGGGACTTATATCCGACGAATTCGGTCTTAAAACCGGACACCGCATTCATTGAAGCTTCGTCCCAGCCGCCCTTGAACGCCTGATTTGCACGGGCGGTCTGCTTCTGGTTCGCCATAAGCTCCTTGAAACGCTCCTCGTCCAGCGACAAGCCTTTCTCCGCAAGTATTTCCTTTGTAAGGTCAAGCGGGAAGCCATATGTGTCGTGCAGTCTGAAAGCATCATCGCCGCTGAGGACGCCGTTATCGCCGAGTCCTGCGATAAGTTCGTTCAGAAGCTGAGAGCCCTTTTCAACGGTCTTGTTGAAGCTTTCTTCTTCTGTCGCTATAACTTTCTTGATGTATTCGCTCTTTTCCGCAAGCTCGGGGTATGCGGACTTGTTCTCCTCGATGACCTGATCCACGATCTCGGTGAGGAACGGCTTGTTCATACCGAGCAGTCTGCCGTGACGTGCGGCTCTGCGGAGGAGTCTGCGGAGTACATAGCCGCGTCCCTCATTGGAAGGACGTACACCGTCGCCTACCATGAATGTGGTCGCTCTTGCGTGGTCTGTGATAACACGGATAGAAACGTCGTCACTGTGGTCTGCGCCGTAGGTCTTGCCGGTAACGGTGCATATTCTCTTTATGATATTCTGTATGGTATCGACCTCGAACATATTGTCAACACCCTGCATTACGCAGGCAAGACGCTCAAGTCCCATACCGGTGTCTATATTCTTATTCTTCAGCTGGCTGTAATTACCGTTGCCGTCGTTGTCGAACTGAGTGAACACAAGGTTCCAGATCTCGATGATACGGTCGCAGTCTCCCGCCTGCTCGAAGCTCTCGAAAGGTCCGTAAGCCTCACCGCGGTCGAAATGTATCTCGGAGCAGGGTCCGCAGGGACCGCTGCCATGCTCCCAGAAGTTATCCTTCTTGCCGAGCTTCACGATACGGTCACGCGGAACGCCGATCTCCTCCGCCCAGATATCGCCTGCCTCGTCGTCCTCTTCGTAGATCGTCACCCACAGCTTTTCGGGCTCTATCTCCAGCACCTTTGTAAGATACTCCCAAGCCCATGCGGTAGCTTCATGCTTGAAATAATCACCGAAGGAGAAGTTGCCGAGCATCTCAAAATATGTGCCGTGACGCGCTGTATGGCCGACATTCTCGATATCGGGAGTGCGTATGCACTTCTGGCAGGTGGTGACTCTCTTTCTCGGGGGAGTTTCCACGCCCTGGAAGAACTTTTTGAGAGGTGTCATACCCGCGTTGATGAGCAGGACGGAATTATCCCCCTGCGGAACCAGCGGAGCGGAAGCCATACGCAGATGACCCTTGCTCTCAAAGAATTTCAGATAGCTTTCTCTTAATTCGTTAAGACCTGTCCATTTCATAATGTTACCTCTTTTATATTATTTTTCATTATTTTCAGAGTCCGAGAAATCCTGTTATATTGTCCCAGAGTATCTTTCTGCGCTGGGTCTCGTCAAAGTCTATCCTGTTGAACAGCGCAAGTTCGTTTTCCGCGCTCCACATGGGGAAATCGGTTCCCCAGAACACTCTTTCAACGCCGTACGCGAGTATGTATTCCTTAGCCTGTCCGGGCGAAAGATAACTGAGGGAGCTGGATTCGTCGTACCATACATTTTCGGTTCCCGGCAGCACCTTTACGGCGTTTTCCCACTCGGAATAACCACCGAGGTGAGCCGCGATCATTCTCTGTTTCGGAAAACGCTTTGCGGCGGTTTTCAGCTGCTGCGGGTGGGAATAGTTGTACCGCCTGTCCCCGGTGTGGAACAGTATCGGCAGACGTCCGTCTATTATCTCGTACATCTCCATGGCGTGCTTGTCATCGATAGCGAATTTCTGGCAGTCCGGGTGGAGCTTTATGCCGTGCAGTCCGAGGGATATCACACGTTTTACCTCAGCGTCGATCTCGTCGGCATTCATAGAAGGGTGGAGCGTACAGAAACCTACGAACATACCGTTGCTTGCTTCTACGCTCGCGTGAATGAAGTCGTTGATCTTGCATACCTGATCGTGGGTGGTCGCCACCGAATGGACGAGGCAGCGGTCAACTCCGGCGCTCCGGCAGTTTTCCAGCAGCGTGGATATCATACCGTTGAATCTCATCGGTATATCATAGAATTTTCCGACATTGGTGGCAGCTTTCTCGGCTATTTTATCGGGATAGATGTGAACATGAGCATCAAATATCTGCATTTATTATGCCTTCCTGGTGATTTATGATCAAATAACAATTTATTATAGCACTTTTTATAATATATTTCAAGGGTTTTTGTTAATTTTTCTGTAATATAAGATCAAATAACAAAATACCCTCTCTGCGGGGAGAGGGTACTGAAAAACTGTAATACAGCTGTTAACGCTTGCTGAACTGCGGAGCACGTCTTGCTGCTTTGAGACCGTACTTCTTTCTTTCCTTCATTCTGGGATCTCTGGTTAAGAAACCTGCCTTCTTGAGGATCGGACGAAGCTCGTCACTGTACTGAAGAAGCGCTCTGGAGAGGCCATGGCGGATCGCGCCTGCCTGACCTGTAACACCGCCGCCTGCAACTGTGCAGATGATATCGAACTTATCAGCGGCACCTACGAGGTTGAGGGGCTGACGAACGATGAGCTTGAGTGTATCGAGACCGAAGTAATCGTCGAT
>CAMVGH010000213.1 GCA_947166945.1 uncultured Clostridia bacterium | reverse complement strand
ATTGAATTATTTCAATTATACCATAATCCCCGCTTTATTTCAATAGCTTTATGAAATTATTCAAAGGTGATCTGGTTTATATCGAGCTTTGATGCCGCACCCGCCGAAGGAACGGTCTTTGAGCGGTAATTGTCCGCGTCGTCCAGCATACCCTCGGAATATGGCATAGCGCTTTGCAGCTCGGTCTTTGTAAGTCTCATTACCTGAACGCCCTGGGTGTCGCGCGCCGCTTTCGGGAGCACCAGCGCGGTATTGAATATCAGGATCTTTCCTGCCGCCGACTGGAGAATGAACTCCCCGTCCTCCGCAAGCTCATACATAGCCACAAGCTCCGAGCCGTCGAAGTAGGCGTTTGCGAGCTTGCGGCGCCTTGTCTTCGTCTCGAATGACGAGAGCGGCACCTTTGCGCACTTTCCGTTTCTGAAGAACAGCACGATATATCCCGAATAATCCTCGGTGGGTATCATCTTTATGATCTTCTCGTCCTGTTCCATTTCCAGCTTTGCGGGGATATAGTCGCCCATGAGGCTTGCCTTGGTGTCGGCAAAGTCATTGACTGATGACTTATATACCTGATGCTTGTCGGTGAAGAACAGAAGATCGGTCTTTCCGGAAAGCTCCCTTTCAAAGATGATGCTGTCGCCCTCTTTGAGCTTATGTTCGCCGCTCATGCGCAGGGACTGCGCGGTGATGCGCTTGAAGTAGCCCTCTGCTGTGAGGAAGCAGTTCACCGTGTAGTCGGGAATGTTCTCTTCCTCCTCTTCATCGTCATCGAACGGCTCCGCGAACAGTGTTTTTCTTGTCTGTCCGTACTTGTCGGCGATCTCCTCCAGCTCGTTTATTATGAGCTTTTTGATCTTTCGCGGGCTTTCGAGGGTCTCCTCCATATCCGCTATATCGTTTTTCAGATTGTCGATCTCCTCGGTGCGTTTGAGGATATATTCGCGGTTTATGTGGCGCAGTTTTATCTCAGCCACATATTCCGCCTGCACCTCGTCAATGCCGAAGCCTATCATCAGGTTCGGGACGACTTCCGCTTCCTCGTTCGTCTCGCGGATTATCTTTATCGCCTTGTCGATATCCAGCAGTATCTTTTTCAGACCGAGCAGCAGGTGCAGCTTTTCCTTTTTCTTTCCGAGATCGAAGTAGATCATTCTCTTCACGCACTCTATGCGGAAGGCTATCCACTCGCCAAGTATCTCATAGACGCCCATTACGCGGGGATTTCCGGCTATGAGTATGTTGAAGTTGCAGGAGAACACGTCCTGGAGCGGTGTGAGGCGGTAGAGCTTGCGCATGAACTCGTCCGGGTCCTTGCCCTTTTTGAGATCGAAGGTAAGTTTCAGACCCGACAGATCCGTCTCATCTCTTATATCCGATATCTCGTTTATCTTTCCGAGCTTTACCAGTTCCAGCACCTTGTCGATAATGGCTTCTACTGTTGTGGTCGGCGGTATCTCGGTGACTTCGATACAGCGCGCTTCCTTGTCAAAGGTATATTTTCCGCGCACCGTGACACTTCCGCGTCCGGTCTTGTAAATTTTCTGCATTTCCTCGTCATTCGCGACTATGAAGCCGCCGCCGGGGAAATCCGGTCCCATGAGGGTAGAGGAAACGTCGTGGTCGGGGTCTTTCATAATAGCGATAGTCGTCTCGCATATCTCCCGCAGATTGAAGGGGCAGATATTGCTTGCCATGGAAACGGCGATACCGATATTGCTGTTTACCAGCACGGAGGGGAACCGGACGGGGAACAGCACCGGCTCGGTGAGGGTGTTGTCGTAGTTCGGGACGAAATCCACCGTTTCCTTGTCGATATCCCCGAAAAGCTCTGCGCATATCGGTTCGAGCTTTGCCTCGGTGTATCGCGAAGCCGCGTAGGACATATCGCGCGAGTATGCCTTTCCGAAATTTCCCTTGCTGTCGATATACGGGTGGAGCAGGGCGCCGTTGCCGCGTGCGAGACGCACCATAGTGGCGTAGATAGCCTGATCGCCGTGGGGATTGAGCTTCATGGTCTGTCCGACGATATTGGCGGACTTTGTTCTTGCTCCTGTGAGCAGTCCCATTTTGTACATGGTATAGAGGAGCTTTCTGTGTGAGGGCTTGAAGCCGTCTATTTCCGGCAGCGCTCTTGACACGATGACGCTCATGGCGTAGGGCATATAATTTTCTTCGAGAGTATCGACGATATTTTTCTGCTCGACTTTGCCCGCGCCCTCGATATACGCTTCCATTTTGGTTTTCTTTGGTAACTGTGGTTCTTTTCTTTTCTTCATTTTATATTATATCCATTCATTCTTACTTGCTTTATTCTGTGATGAGAGCATCGTAATTCCGTGTTACGGTATTCGGTTTAGGATCGAACCCTTTTTAAAGGGTTCGCCGCCGGAGGCACTCCTGCGCCCGCAGGCGCCCACCTGCGCCGCAGGCGCGGGTTCAGCTGAGGTCGAGGTCGTCGAGGTACTTGCTGCCGAATTCGGCTATATAGTCCTTGCGTCCCTGCAAATTGTCTCCGAGGAGGAGGTCGAACATCTCCTGAGTAGCCTGCACATCGGAGGGCAGCACCTTGATAAGCCGGCGGGTATCGGGATTCATCGTTGTGAGGGACATCATCTCCGGCTCGTTCTCACCGAGACCTTTCGAGCGCTGTATGGTGTACTTCTTATCGCCTATCTGTTCGAGTATGCGGGTCTTTTCCGGCTCGGTGTAGGCGAAGTATGTCTTGTCCTTCGTGTTTATCTCATAGAGCGGGGATTCCGCTATATATACGTACCCCTCGCGTATCAGCGTCGGCGTGAGGCGGTAGAGCATCGTAAGCACCAGCGTCCTTATCTGGAACCCGTCCACATCGGCATCGGTGCAGATGACCACCTTGTTCCAGCGCAGGTTGTCAAGGCTGAAATTCGAGAGGTTCTTGTTCGCCTTTGAGCTTACCTCGACTCCGCAGCCCAGCACGCGCAGCAGGTCTGTGATGATCTCGCTCTTGAATATCTTGTCATAGCCCGCTTTCAGGCAGTTGAGTATCTTTCCGCGGATAGGCATGACCGCCTGATATTCGGAGTCTCGTGCGAGCTTTACCGAACCCAGCGCCGAATCTCCCTCCACAATATATATCTCCCGCTTGGAAACGTCCTTGCTGCGGCAGTCCACGAACTTCTCGACGCGGTTTGAGAGGTCGAGTGTGGCAGTGAGCTTTATCTTTGTGCCCTGGCGTATCTTGTCCGCGTTCTCGCGGGCGCGCTTGTTTATGAGTACCTGCTCACATATCTTCACCGCTTCATCGGGGTTCTCTATGAAATACACCTCGACGCAGTGCTTCAGCCAGTCACGCATCGCCTCATATATGAATTTGTTGTTTACGGATTTCTTTGTCTGGTTCTCAAAGCTCGCCTGTGTGGAGAAGTTGGAAGAAATGAACACGAGACATTCTTCTATATCCGAATACTTTATCGAGCTTTCGCCCTTGTTGTATTTTCCCGTGTTCTTCATGTAGCTGTCGATCTGGGAGGTAAGAGCCTGCTGCAAAGCCTGCTGGGGACTTCCGCCGTATTCGAGCCATGAGGAATTGTGGTAATGCTCCACAAGCCTGATCTTCTTCGAGAACGCGAGCGCCACATTCATCTTGACCTTGTATTCAACCTTGTCGTCGCGGTCTTTACCCGTTCTCTGCACAGACCAGAACTGCGGCGTGCCGATAGACGTATCACCGATGATCTCGCTGAGATAATCGGCTATACCGTGTTCGTAGAAGTATTCCTTTTCATCGAAGGTGCCGTCTTCAAGCTCATTTCTGAAAATGAACAGAACGCCGTCATTGACTACCGACTGGCGTTTGAGGATATCGTCTATATAATCATATCCTACATCGATGTCGGTGAACACGTCTATATCCGGCTTCCACTTTATCACGGTGCCGCTCTGTCCCTCGGATCTGCTTCTGATAAAGCCCTTGCCTTCCTTGTCCCCGGTCACGTTGAAGCCTTTCTCGAACCGCAGGGAATAGTGCCATGTGCCGTTGTCCGCCTCGACCTCCATATATTCGGAGGAGAACTGCGTTGCACAGAGTCCGAGACCGTTCATTCCGAGGGCGTAGGTGTAGTTGTCCTCGCTGTTGTTGTTGTACTTGCCGCCCGCGTAAAGGGTGCAGAATGCCAGCTCCCAGTTATACTTGTCCTCGTTCTTGTTGAAGTCTATCGGTATCCCGCGTCCCATATCCGCGACCTCAAGGGACATATCGGCGTACCTTGTTATCACGATCTTCTTTCCGTAACCCTCTCTTG
>CAMVGH010000212.1 GCA_947166945.1 uncultured Clostridia bacterium | reverse complement strand
AAAACCCGTCCGGTTGTGATATTCCGGACGGGTTGCAATAATATTACTCGGGAAGAATAAAATCGTTTATCTCGAAATACTCCGGCGGTTCCTGTACACAATTTATCCCGTTCTCCGTAAGGATAGCGGCGAAGCGGTCGGTATATCTGCTGTCATCGTTTCGTTGCATTATGTTGATGCAGAAGTTCTCACCCGCCGTGAAAATTTCGATCGAAATACCGCCGCTGAGTCTCATATCAATTATAGGAATAAAACAATAAATGATAACCGGTTGATTTTTGTGGAAAATGTGATAAAAGATATATATTGATAGCAAGAAATCGCATAAGAACGGAGAGAACATGAGAAAAAGCACAAAGAAAGTTGATATTATCATTATCGCGGTCATAATACTGTTGATCGCGGGTGTAGTATTACTTGCCGTTCTTCCGAAGCAGGAGAAGCAGGAAGAAAGTGGTATTTCGGCGGCAAGGGAAGTCACAGTGTCGGACTACAACGGAAAGCGCATCGGTGTACTTACCGGAACAAATTATGACGCGGTCACACAGGAATACTTTCCGGACAGCGAATGCCTTTATTATTCGGGGTATTCCGATCTGAACGCAGCTCTGCTCGAAGGTAAGATAGACGGATTCCTCGGTGACGAACCTGTACTGAGATCCATTCATAACGAACAGCCGGAGATAGATTACGTAAAGGACAAGGTCACTGACAATCAATATTCTTTCGCTTTCCGCAAAAACGATGAAGCCGAAGCAAGGCTCTGCGCTCAGATGAATGAGTTCCTTGCGAAACTGCGAAACAACGGTACTCTTGAGGACATGGAGCTGATATGGTACGGCAATGACGAGAGCAAAAAGACCGTGGATATGTCGGGCCTTGACGGCAAAAACGGTACAATACACGTTATAACCACCTCTACCGATGCACCGTTTTCGTATATCAAGGACGGAAAGAATGTGGGTTATGACATTGATGTGGTAGTACGGTTCTGCCGAGAATACGGATATGCGCTTGACCTCGGTGACGCGGATTTTTCCGCACGAATACCGGCTATCGAATCCGGGAAGTATGATTTCACCACCGCGATGAATGTTACCGAGGAGCGCAAGGAACAGGTACTGTTTTCAGATAAGGTAAGCGGCGGCGGGATCGCGCTTGCGGTAAGAGCATCCGACCTTTCATACAAAAATGACATATCTCTCTCCGATTTCAACGGAAAGAGAGCCGGTATTGTTACCGGAACTTTTCATGATACTGTCATAAACAGAGTATTCCCGGATTCCGCAATATCGGAATACAACACTATTTCAGATCTTATCACGGCTCTGACATCCGGCAAGATAGACTACTTCTTGAATATTACAGAGGGTGCGCAGGCTATCATAAAAGAAAGACCGGAGCTTACATATATAGATATGCCTGTCGAGCAGTTTTACATTGGTGCGCTGTTCCCGAAAGCAGAGACGAGCGATAAGCTGAGGTCGGAATTTGATGAGTTCATAACAAGACTGAAAAGTGACGGTACACTTGATGAAATAATAGAGTATTGGAAAAGTGATGAGTCCTCCGGAAAGAATGTTGATATAAGCGGACTTGACCCCATAAACGGAACGATAAACTTTGCCAACAACACTATAAATCCGCCTATGTCGTTTATTTCGGGCAGCGGGTTTGCAGGTGTTGAACCGGATATTATGGTAAGGTTCTGCAAGGAATACGGGTACGGACTGAACCTGATAGATGTCGATGTTGGCGGCATTTTACCCGGTATCGCAACGGGAATGTACGATATGGCTATGAGCAATATGGTCATTACCGAGGAGCGTAAGGAGAGCGCAAACTTCTCTGTGCCGTATAATTCGGGTGAGCTTGTGCTTATAATGCCGAAAGAAGCTGTAGACTCATACAAAGGCATATCTTATAGTGATTATGCCGGAAAAACTATCGGTGTCGGAACGGGAAGTATGTTCGATGTCCTCGTTGAAAACAGTATTCCGAATGCCAAACTCATGTACTTCAACACATATCCGGATATGGTGACAGCCCTTGAAACAGGAAAGGTGGAAGCGATATGTATAGATGAACCTGTCATAAAGTACATTATGGCGACCGAAGATCACGCCATTGACTATATAGCTGAGCCTATTGAAGAATACAATTACGGCTTTGCTTTCCCTAAAACGGAAGAAGGAAGAAAACTCCGTGATGAGTTCAATGGATTTTTGAACAGAATAAAGACTGACGGCACACTGCTCAAAATAGAAGACAAATGGTTCAGTGCAGACGAAAACAGTCATACACTTCCGGAAATAGATAATTTCAATGCAGAACGCGGCATACTGAGACTTGCCACAGAAGCATTGAATATGCCGTTTGTGTATCTTGAAGAAAACCATATAGCAGGGTATGAAATAGATATTGCGTACAGATTCTGCGAGGAATATGGGTACGGACTTGACATTACCGATATGAGCTTTGACGCGATAATTCCCTCGCTCACATCGGGTATGTGTGATTTAGGCTGCTCAAGTATGAATATTACCGAAGAAAGAGCGGAAAGCGTTTATTTTTCCGTCCCGGATTATACCGGCGGTGCGGTTCTCGCAGTAAGAAAGTCGGATATCGGTGGAACAACACGGTCTGTCCATTCCGAACAAAACATACTTGACAGCATCGCGGATAGCTTCGAGAAAAACTTTATCCGCGAAGACCGCTGGAAACTTATCCTTGACGGCATCGGCACGACCTGCCTTATAACCGTTCTTTCGGCATTGTTCGGCTCGGTGCTTGCGTTCCTTGTGTGTATGTTCAGACGGACGGGAAGCAGGCTTGCAAATGCTGTTTCCAACTTATATGTAAGGCTACTGCAAGGTACACCGATAGTAGTTCTGCTGATGATACTCTACTATGTAGTTCTCGGCAAATCCGGACTTGAAGCGGTATGGGTGGCTGTGATCGGCTTTACGCTCAACTTCGGCGCGTATGCTTCGGAAATAATGCGTTCTGGCATCGAGAGCGTTGACGGTGGGCAGCGCGAAGCCGCGCTCGCCCTTGGATATAACGAAAATCAGGCGTTCTTTAAGTTCATATTCCCGCAGGCGGCTGTGCGTTTTTTGCCCGTATATAACGGCGAGATAGTATCGTTGCTTAAAAGCACTTCGATAGTCGGTTATATCGCAATTCAAGACCTCACAAAAATGAGCGACATTATCCGAAGCCGCACTTACGAAGCGTTTTTCCCACTTATCGCTACAGCGATAATCTACTTCATTCTCGCTTGGATAAATTCACTGATATTAAAGCTGATTCTCAAAGGATTTGACAAAAGACATACCTCAAAAGACTGGTAATAGTCCGCAATTTGAACCCCTAAGTCCAGATTGCGGACTTTTCATTTCTCCGAACAGCCTTAAACAATAGGTTTGCGGCTGTTTTGCTTTTTGGAAAGATTTTTATGTTTCGGTCACAAGTCCGTATTTTTCTGAACATAAGTCGGAAAAATACGCGATTCGAACCCTCGTTTCCAATTACAACAAAATATCTAAAGCGTTCGGCAGAGACAGGCGCGACGGCACCACCGAATCCGTATGGCAGTTATCTGCTATACGTTTTTTTCTGCCTCGCAGCCCGGAGTTTTCAAAGATCTAAAGCGTTCGGTACAGACAGCGAAAAGCTGATAACAGAGCCGTTTGTGAGTAATATCACGAACGGCTTTGTTATTTCATTTTGTGCGGAAAACCCTCAATTCTAAACTCGTTCTAAACTGACGGTCTTGCGGGGTTGTCATTTCCCCCATTTTTTTCGCCGTCATTCTTATCTTGATGATAGAGATCTCTGAGTTCGTAGGCGTCGATCTTTCTGCGTTCCTTGCTGATATGGGTATAAATGTTGCTCATGGTTTTGATGTCGCTATGCCGAAGCCAACTCTTTATACGCTCGATATCCCACCCGAGATCATACAAAACGCTTGCTGCCGAGTGCCTGAGATTATGAATACGCATATGAGGAAGTCCCGCCTTCTCTAACACCGCGCTGAACTTGTTTGAAATGAAGTCCGGACGGTAGAAGTCGCCGTTAGGTTTGCAAAAAGCATAGCCGTAGTCGAGATACGTCAAACTCAGCAGCCGACGGTTTTCATCTTCCTGTGCCTTCAGATCCAGAAGCATATCCTTGAATTCAGGCAGAAGCTCAAAAGTGGCATTGCTGTCGGCGGTTTTGGTCTCATCGCTGTGAATTATCGATTTGATCCTTACAATGGTGCTCTTGATCTCAAAGGTGTTCTCTTCAAAATCAATATTCTCCCACTT
>CAMVGH010000211.1 GCA_947166945.1 uncultured Clostridia bacterium | reverse complement strand
CACGCTCACGAAGATAGCCTACTCCGGCGAGCAGGAAATGGTGGTCAAGGACGCGCTGAAACGCATTGACACGATACTTGATATTACGCCGCTATCCGCTTCGCAAAAAGAGGAAATACCTGCCGACAATTCCGTGGAGCTGACAGGTGTCAGCTACCGCTACAAGGACGCGGCTGACGACGCGGTACACGGTCTGAACATCAGAATAAACGCGGGTGAGCACGTCGCGTTCGTGGGACCGTCCGGCGGCGGCAAGACCACGACCGCAGAGCTTATCGCAAGGTTCTTTGATGTCACCGACGGCTCTATAAAGATAGGCGGCGCTGATATCCGTAATATCCCGCAGCAGAAGCTCATGCAGCAGGTCTCATTCGTGTTCCAGGACAGCAGGCTGCTCAAAGCGTCGATACTTGAAAATGTCCGGCTCGCACGTCCGGACGCATCGACAGCCGAGGTGCTCGCGGCGCTTGAACAGGCACAGTGCGGTGACATTATCGCGAAGCTGCCCGACGGGGTGAATACGGTCATCGGTACGAAGGGGACATATCTTTCCGGCGGTGAGCAGCAGCGAATTTCAATTGCACGCGCGATACTGAAAAACGCACCGGTCATCATTCTCGATGAAGCTACAGCGTTTGCCGACCCCGACAACGAAACGAAGGTGCAGGCTGCATTTGAAGTTCTCGCAAAGGGTAAAACGCTGATAATGATAGCACACAGGCTGAGCACGGTGAAGAACGCGGACTGCATCTATGTTCTCGAAAACGGCTCGGTTTCCGAAAGCGGCAGCCATGATGAGCTTATGGCAAAGGGCGGGACGTATGCGCAGATGTATGATGAATACACCCGTTCGGCGGATTGGAGGGTAAAGGCGTGATGATCGAAAAATTACAGCATAAATTCGCGCTCTCACGCGAGGGCGCTGTGGATATGGTGAAAGCTTGCATAAGCGTCACGGTGACGAACATCGTGCTTATGGCTTCGGCCGGAATTTTATATCTGCTTATTTCCGATATGCTCGGTGAGGGACTCAGAACCGAACGCATACCTGTCTATGTGATCGGCGGCGTTTCTGTTCTCATTTTGATCTATGTCACAAATTTCATTCAGTACAACGCGACATTCCTCTCAACCTACAAGGAGAGCGGAGTGCGCAGGACAGTGCTTGCGGAGCGGCTTCGCAAGCTTCCGCTGTCGTTCTTCGGGAAGAAAGACCTGTCCGACCTGACTACCACCATAATGTCCGACTGCGCGATGATCGAGACAGCGTCGAGCCACTGGATACCGGAGCTTATCGGCGCTTTGATCTCAACGGCGATCGTCGGGGTGAGTATGTTCTTTTTCTTCGACTGGAGAATGGTGCTCGCAAGCTTCTGGGTGATCCCCGCGTCATTCCTGTTGATATGGTTGTCTGCAAATGCGCAGAAAAAAGCGGTAAGAAAAAACAACGGTGTTAAAATGGAGCTTTCCGACGGCATACAGGAATGCCTTGAATCGGTGCGGGATCTGCGTGCAAACAATGCGCAGGACAGGTATATGAGCGGTCTTGAAACGAAAATCAGAAATGTCGAAAAGCACGCGCTGTTTACAGAGCTTAAGCTTGCGGTATTCGTGAACTCCGCAGCTATAGTTCTGAAGCTCGGTATTGCAACAACAGCGCTTGTGGGCGGTGCGCTGTTCGCATCGGGCGAGATAACGCTGCTGACATTCTTTATGTTTCTTATGCTCGTTTCAAGATTGTATGACCCGATGAATATCACATTGCAGAACTTCGCGGCAATAATCGCCACCGATGTACAGTGTGAGCGGCTTGATGAGGTGCTTTCGCACGATATTCAGACAGGCGCGGAGCAGATGACGAATGACGGCTACGACATCGAATTTGACCACGTTTCATTCTCATATTCCGATGATACAGCAGTACTGAAAGACGTTTCGTTTACCGCGAAACAGGGCGAGGTAACTGCGCTGATCGGTCCGTCGGGCGGCGGAAAGACTACAGTTTCACGGCTTGCGGCAAGGTTCTGGGACGTGACCGGCGGCACGATAAAGCTCGGCGGTATGGATATTTCGGGAGTTGACCCCGAGACACTCTTCTCCGCGTATTCTATCGTATTTCAGGACGTTACTCTGTTCAATCAGAGTGTCATGGAGAATATCCGTATCGGCAGAAAGGACGCCACTGACGAGGAGATCATTAACGCGGCAAAGCTTGCTAATTGCGACGAGTTTGTGTCGAAGCTCCCCGACGGCTACAACACGCTTATAGGCGAAAACGGCAGCGAGCTTTCGGGCGGTGAACGTCAGCGTATCTCCATTGCCCGTGCGTTTCTGAAAGATGCACCCATAATCCTGCTCGACGAGGCTACCGCGTCCCTTGATGTCGATAACGAGACTAAGGTGCAGGCTGCACTCTCTCGGCTCATCAAGGACAAGACCGTTATGGTCATAGCCCACCGTATGCGTACAGTTGCGGGCGCTGACAAAATAGTTGTGCTGTCGGACGGCGTAGTCGCCGAGCAGGGTACGCCCGATGAGCTGCTGCAAAAAAATGGGATATTCGCACAAATGGCGAGATTGCAGACAGAGGGTCAGAACTGGTCGATAGCATAATAAGTTTATATAACAAAAAATCTTGCAAAAGAATAAGGAAGACAGCTCCGGACTTTATGGCAGGATGCCATAAAGAGGTTTTCAAAGGCTCGCACGGATGCGGCGCAAAAAGAAACCTTCGACAAATTTGCTTTTGTAACATATAGTCACTTAAAAATGTTTCATTATGTGAATTTGCTGTTAATAGTCGAAAATATACTTTTTGTAACGTAATCACACGGGCATTCGCCCGTTTCGCCGTCTGTTACTTTTCAGTAACAGGCGGTTTTCTGCCTCGCTGCCCAAAGTTCAGATAGCCTAAAGTGAAACTCCGTGAAAAAGCTGCGATCTCAATAACTGAGCCTGTAATTTCTGAGAACCAGCGTATCGCTGTCCGAGTATTCATAGCGGTTGATGATACGCAAAGCGGACGGCAGATCCTCCCTCGCAGCGTATTCGTCTTTGACCAGTACGGTCTGTATAAAGATCAGATCAGGTTCCGTATCTTTTTCTTCTTCCGCGGTGCGTACTTTTACGATCATATCATTTCTCGACTGTCTGCGGATCATGTAACAGTCATGCTCCTTGTCAAAAAAGTGACATTCATGCGGAGTTTCTCTTTCGAGAAGCTCAGAGCTCCCGAATATCAGTTTTCCGTCCTCCGCGGTGTACGGTTCAAAGACCAGCCTTTCTCTGAAATATGCAAGTATATACCCTTTAGGCGGGAGCTTATCCGATATTTGTATCATATTTCCTCAATCCCTCCATATACCACTGCATCAGTGTGTCGTCCGGCAGCAGCGGGTCAGAACTGTCTCTGAAAAACCGCAGCATATCCATGGGTATCAGCTCAGAGATACTGTATCCTTTCGCATATTCCTGACTGTCCGCAATACCGATACCGATGATCTTATGTTTCAGCATCTGTGTCAGTACTGTGCTTGTCATATCTGCGCCAAGCTTCATGCTTCTTAACGGAACACCGCGTAACAGCCTGTTTTTGACAGGCTGTATATGCTTCGCTCTGCGGTAATAGGAGTTTCTTGCGGGATAAACGATTATTTCACCATAACCCGTCTCTGTCCTTTCACCGATAAAAGTGTGCAGGATCGGCGAAACGTCTATCGGTTCGTCCACAGTCTGTATCCGGATCACAGAGCCTGCCGAGATACAGCGGGTAACGGATCTGTCCGCTCCCCACCTTAAATTCCAGCTGTGGTCATTGCTGACTCCTGTATACTTGCCGACGATCCGCAGCTTTCCGGTATGTCCGAGAACAAATTCGATCTCCTTCAGCAGATCCTCCGGTTTGCAGGAGGGCATTCCGTCATCGTTGATGATGATCGTATCCGAAACGCAGCACAGATCAAAGCTTTCCGCGGGGATCCTCGTCCTGACAGCATCTTCATTCACGCTGTCAACGGAACACAGTATCTCACCGAAGCCTTCCCCGGACAATGTTCCGATACCGGCGGCAGGATGAGAGCTCAGCCACAGAGCAAGCTTTCTGATGTCGCTGTCACTGCCGTAAACTGTTCCGCTGAAAGTCTGTCCCGGTGAAAGCGCGTCATAACATTCATTGCTGTCCGATACTATCCTTTCCGTTTCCGGCGTCGTATAACGCACAAGATGCCCCTGTACGGAACCGGTAAAGGCTCCCCGCAGACTGACGTCCTGTTCCGTGACGGACGGATCTTTTCCGGGTGAAAGCCGATATCTGAGCTGCTCCCTGTCCAGCTTTACGACAGAAGCGCACAGGGGAACCGGGAACAG
>CAMVGH010000210.1 GCA_947166945.1 uncultured Clostridia bacterium | reverse complement strand
CGAGACCTATTCATGAAGATTAATCAATTAATGGAGGATAACGGCTGCGAGGCAGAGACCCGTCCGCATATGAAAAGTAACAGACGGAATGCCCGCGCCGGCTTCGGCGCATGAAAATTGCTGATAACTGGCGGGACTACCGCCTTATAGACACGTCCGGCGGCGACAGGCTCGAAAAGTGGGGAGACGTTACCCTTATCCGCCCCGACCCGCAGATAATATGGAACAACCCCTCCCCCGCCCCGGAATGGGACAGAGCGGACGCGAAGTACAACCGCTCCCCCACCGGCGGCGGAAGCTGGGACTACCGGAAGAAGCTCCCCGAAAGCTGGAACATAAAATATGGAGAGCTCACATTCCTTGTGAAGCCCACCGGTTTCAAGCATACCGGTCTGTTCCCGGAACAGGCGGTGAACTGGGACCTGTGTGACAGGCTGATACGCGGGGCGGGCAGAGAGATAAGCGTGCTGAACCTGTTTGCCTACACCGGAGGAGCTACCCTCGCCTGCGCGAAAGCCGGAGCTAAGGTGTGCCACCTGGACGCGGTGAAGAATATGGTGGAATGGGGCAAGGAAAACGCACGGCTCAGCGGACTTTCCGACAAGCCGATACGCTGGATAACCGACGACGCCATGAAATTCCTCGGACGGGAGATACGCAGGGGAAACCGCTACGACGGCATTATCCTCGACCCGCCGAGCTACGGGAGAGGAACGAACGGTGAACTGTGGAAGCTGGAGGACTGCATATACAAGCTTATGGAGCGCTGTACGGCGGTGCTGTCGGACAAGCCGCTGTTCGTACTGCTCAACAGCTACACCACGGGACTTTCGCCGTCGGTAATGGCATACCTGCTGAAAATGACGGTGGGACAGAAGTACAAGGCGGAGATAAGCGCGGAGGAGATAGGGCTTCCTGTGGAGCGGACAGGGCTTGCAATACCCTGCGGAAGTACGTCGGTCGTATTGTTTGACCGGAAATAACGGACAAAAGAAAGAACACAGATGGAAAACATAATAGAGATAAAAGGACTTGAATTTGAATACAGAGAGTATGACGAGAACGGCGAGCTGGAAAGCACCAACCCCGTCCTGCACGGCATAGACCTTACCGTGCCGAAGGGACAGTTCCTGGCGGTGCTGGGGCATAACGGGTGCGGGAAATCCACGCTTGCGAAACACCTCAACTGCATACTCACGGCTACGGGCGGCACAGTGCTGATAAACGGCATGGACGCTGCGGACGAGAACAATCTGTACGATATCCGGCAGACGGTGGGAATGGTGTTCCAGAACCCCGACAATCAGCTCGTCGCGACGGTGGTGGAGGAAGATGTGGCATTCGCCCTCGAAAATCTCGGGGTACCCCCGGCAGAGATACGCTCACGGGTAGATGTGGCTCTGAAATTCGTGGATATGTACGATTACCGCGAGCACTCCCCTCATCAGCTCTCCGGCGGACAGAAGCAGAGAGTGGCTATCGCGGGGATACTCGCTATGAAGCCGGACTGCATCGTGCTTGACGAGCCGACCGCCATGCTCGACCCGAAAGGGCGGTCGGAGGTGATGTCCACGATCCGGATGCTCAACGAACAGGGCGTGACGATAGTGCTGATAACACACTACATGGACGAAGCCTGCAAAGCGGACAGAGTTATCGTAATGGACGACGGGAACATCATAATGGACGATGTGCCGAGGAACATCTTCGCAAGGGTAGATGAGCTGAAAGCCCACGCACTCGATGTGCCGCAGGTGACGGAGCTTATGTACAGGCTCAGAAAGGACGGACTTGACGTACCGCTGAACATCATCTCGGAGGAGGAATGCGCGGCGGAGCTGCTGAAACTGCCCCACGCGGGAAAAGTCTCCGTAAGACCCCCGGAGCGGCAGCCGGAAAATGACAAAGTACCATACGCCGCGGAAGTGAAGAACCTCACCTACAAGTACAGCGTCGGTACGCCATTTGAATCCACGGCGGTGGACAATGTGAGCGTAAGCATACGCAAGGGGCAGTTCGTGGGCGTTATCGGACACACGGGAAGCGGGAAATCAACGCTGATACAGCACCTGAACGGACTGCTGAGACCCACTTCGGGAGAGATATTCATAAACGGACGGAATATATGGGACAAGGACACCGATATACGCTCGGTGCGCTTCATGGCGGGACTGGTGTTCCAGTACTCGGAGTATCAGCTGTTCGAGGAAACGGTGTATAAGGATATCGCCTTCGGTCCGAAAAATATGGGACTGCCGGAGGAAGAGATCGACAGACGGGTGCGGGGAGCTGCGGCGGCTATGGGACTGTCAGACGAGCTGCTGAAACGCTCGCCGTTCGACCTGTCCGGCGGGCAAAAGCGCAGAGCCGCGCTTGCGGGGGTGATAGCGATGCAGCCGCAGATACTGATACTCGACGAACCGGCGGCGGGACTCGACCCGAAAGGAAGAGACACTGTGCTGGACGAGATAAAGGAATACCACCGCAGTTCGGGGACAACGATACTGCTGGTGTCGCACTCAATGGAAGATATAGTGAAATACGCGGAAAAGATACTGGTAATGAACCGCGGGAGGCTGTTCTGCTATGAGGACACGGACACGGTGTTCAGCCACACGAAGGAATTGAAGCAGATAGGTCTCGGAATACCGCAGATATCCGGATTGTCGCACCGGCTGAAAGACGGCGGAATGGATATAGGCAATGACATATACACAATAGACAGAGCGGAAGAAAGAATACTGGAGATAACGAAGGCAAATGCTTAAAGACATAACGATAGGGCAGTTTTTCCCGGGGGACTCGGTGATACACAGAATGGACAGCCGCTTCAAGATCGTGCTTGAGATAGTGATAGTGGTGATGCTGTTCGTGGCGCAGAATTTCATCGGGCTGGGGATAGGGTGCCTGTTCATACTGATGATATACGCGGCGTCGGGAGTAAGCTTCAGGCTGATGCTCAAAAGCCTGAAACCGATAGTTCCGATCATACTTTTCACGGCGGTGCTGAACCTTATATTCGTAAAGGGCGACGATGACCCGCTTATAAGCTTCTGGGTGATAAACATTTACAGGAGAGGAATAGAAACATCGCTGTTCATGCTTTTACGCATCGTGTTCCTGATAATCGGAATGTCGCTGCTCACGTACACGACATCGCCGATAGTGCTTACCGACGCGATAGAGAGCCTGCTCTCGCCGCTGAAAAAGGTGAAGTTCCCGGTGCATGAGCTTGCTATGATGATGACGATAGCGCTCCGGTTCATTCCGACGCTGATTGAAGAGACGAACAAGATAATGATGGCGCAGAAGGCACGCGGAGCCGCTCTCGACACGGGCGGACTGATAAAGCGCGCAAAAGCGATGGTGCCTATCCTTATACCGCTGTTCATAAGCGCGTTCAAGCGCGCAAACGAGCTTGCGACGGCTATGGAATGCAGATGCTACCGGGGCGGCGAGGGGCGCACACGGCTGCGGCAGCTGAAATTCACACGCCTCGACATATACGCTGCCGGGCTTACACTGTGCGTGCTCGGGTTCATAATAATCGACAATATAGTATTCTGAACGGATAAATGAGAAATCTGAAAGTACGGATATCATACAACGGGACTGCCTACCACGGCTGGCAGAGACAGAACAACAATATAACGGTGCAGCAGGTCATAGAAGAGTGCATGGGGAAGATACTGAACGCCCCGGTGACTGTGCATGGCTGCTCGCGCACGGACGCGGGAGTACACGCGAGAGAGTTTTATTTCAGCACCGCCGTGGAAAGCGCCATACCCTGCCCCGGACTTGTGAAGGCTATGAACGCTTTGCTGCCGGAGGATATCGCGGTGCTGTCATGTGAGGACGCCGCGCCGGATTTCCACGCGCGTTTTTCCGCTGCGGGAAAGGAATATGTATATCTGATAAACAACGGGAAAAGCCGTGACCCGTTCGGGTATAAGATGACGCTGTTCTACCCGTATAAACTGGACGATGAACGGCTGGACAGGGCGGCTGAGCTTCTGGTCGGGACGCATGATTTCGCGGCGTTCTGCAAAGCGGAAGCAAAAGAACACCTCGCCACCACAGTCCGGACGGTGTGGAGCGCGGGGGTCTCAAGGGACGGCGATACCGTGACCGTGACCGTGAGCGGAGACGGGTTCCTGCATAATATGGTAAGGATAATAGTCGGGACCCTCATATATATAAATGAGGGGAAACGCACCGAAGACGACATTTTACGCTCGCTGGAAACAGGCGGGAGAGATCTGGCGGGGATAACCGTACCGCCGCACGGACTGTATCTTAACCGGGTATTCTACACCGGAAAGGAAAAGACTGAAAATGAAAATACTTGAAAGTGAAGAGAAAAGGTAT
>CAMVGH010000209.1 GCA_947166945.1 uncultured Clostridia bacterium | reverse complement strand
CGCTATTATCTTAGCGAACACCTTCTAATCCGGCAAAAAGACATCACATAAGAAAGGACAGCCTTTCTGATACAGAACAAGGAGGAACACATGGAAAATTTATTCAACTTAGACGACATCGAGGTAGATGCAGAGCTTTTAGAGCGTGCCAATCCGATCTTCAACACAGCCAAAATGACGCTTTATCAGCTGGCGGCATCGGGCGACGAGGACTCGGCGCGTATGGTGGAAAAGCTGGGACTTACCGAAAGCACTCAGAATAGCACTACAACAAAGTCGGACGCGGTAAAGCTCCTGATAGAGAGCCTGCTTATGGATATGAGATACCATACCATAGAGAAGCTTGCTATGGAGGAGGGCGATTTCACAGAGGTTGATCTTCCCTGCGGTTATCTTCCGAAGGCGTTAAGATATACAAGAGCAGGTCACAGATTCATAGGACTTGATCTTCCGGCTACTATTGCAGAAGTCGAGCCTGCTGTAAACGCTCTTCTGAATGATGAGCAGAAAAAAATGGTGAAATTTGCCGGTGTCGATGCCACGAACTATGAATCGCTGAAGTCCGCGTTGTCCGATGTGGAAGGAAAGGTCGTTATTACCACAGAGGGTCTTATGGTCTATTTCAACGACTCGGAGATCGGCGCACTCTGCGATAATGTGAAGAAGATACTTGACGAACACGGAGGCTGCTGGCTCACGATCGACCCAGAGTGGCTTGTGGCTTATGTCCTCATTGTACAGGCTATTCTCGGAGACAAAGCGCTGGAAGCTCTCGCGTCAATGCAGAAAAGAGTGGAGGATCAATCGGACGTGGGCGTAAAGGGCAGCACTCTGGTGGTTTTCCCGAAGCCCGACATTACGGAAGACATCAAAAAAGCTATGGGATTTCTGGCAAAGCACGGCCTCAAAGCCGAAAGAAAGATCGTTGCAGATAATATGCCCGAACTCAAAGTGTTTGAGAAGCTGAGTCCCGAGCAGACAGCAGCTGTAAAAGCAGCTATGAAGAACAACGCCTACTGGAAGATAACATCTATGGGCGCGGCTGCGGCAAGAGAGTGCATAGATACGGGAGACATTGCTGAAAAGAATTTTGATGTCAAGGCACAGCTCGAAGGTGAAAAGCTCCGCATTTCCCTGATAGGCAGGGTTGATTCGCTTACCGCTCCCAAGATACTGTCCTTCTATGAAAATACAGCCAATGAAAAGAACATAAAAGCAGTGTCTGTTGACTGCGAGGAGCTTCAGTATATCTCGTCTGCGGGACTTCGCGTACTGCTCATAATGAAAAAGAACTCCGAAGAAGGTATGTCTCTTGAAAATGTTAAGCCGGAGATAATGGAAATCTTGGAGACTACCGGATTTGATTCCATATTCTTTGAGAAATAAGAGTTTTTCATTTCACTATCCGAACAGACTCTTGTTCCTAAGCAATAAAGGAAAGATTTTATGAAAAATAACCTCAATTGCAATCGCATTTATAACAGCGGCTGGAAGTACAGCCGCAGCTGCCGCTTATGCTGCAGAACAGGGCGATAAAACGATAGCCGCTGTTGCAGCGCCCGGAGCCGCCGGGCTTTATGGCTTGGAAGTGCTCGCGGAAAATGTACAGATAACGGACGCGAACATGACAAGGTTCTATGTGCTTTCAAAAGAGCGAATGGCAGGCGGCACGAACGAGGTATTTGCAGTCACCTGTGAAGCAAATCTGATAGACGACATAATAGTGGATATACATAATGCCGGACTGGAGCTTGTCACGATACATGACCGCCCCGAAGGCAGCAAGCTCGGGAAATACAACCATATCATCGATGCCGAAGTTTCCGGTGGTATTACAGACAAACAGATCGGCAGATCTGCGAAAATACAAGCATCAGATTCTGCGGCAGCCTCAACGCTGTCTCAAAATAAACAAGATTTACTCGCTGAAGACGAAAGGAGTACAAGCATGACTATCAACAACAAAAACGGAAAAGTGACTATCGCCCTTGAAGGCAGGATAGACACAAACAACGCTCCGCAGACCGAGAAGGAAATATTCGGCGCTGTGGAAGGTAAAGCAGGTGACATCATCATAGACGCGGCAAAGCTTGAATACATATCAAGTGCCGGACTGCGTGTTCTGATGAAGCTCCGCAAGAGCATCGGCAAACCTATGCCGGTCATCAATGTTTCACGCGATGTTTATGACATATTCGAGACAACGGGATTTACTGAACTGCTCGATGTAAAAAAAGCGATGCGTGAACTGAACATAGACGGCTGTGTTCAGATCGCGGCTGGCGGTCAGGGCAAGATATACCGCATTGATGATGAAACTATCGTTAAGGTATTCTGCAACAGCGGTGTTATCCCGCTGGATTTTGTACAGGAAGAGCTCAATAATGCAAAGGCGGCATTTGTCGCAGGCGTACCCACGGCAATATCCTTCGATACTGTGAAGTGCGGCGAATACTACGGAATCGTTTATGAGATGATAGACTCGAAGACTCTCTCAAAGGCTATAGTTGACGAGCCCGGAAAAATAGAAGCATTTGCTGAGAAATATGCCGCATTCATCAAGGATTTTCAGTCCATACACGTTCCGGGCGGGAAATTCAAACAGTCAAGGGATATCTACAATCAAAAGATAGAAGCCCTTAAAACATGGATAACCGAGGACGAGCTTGCGGTCATGCACGAGATTGCCGACAGCATACCCGTTACCGATACGCTGATACACGGCGACCCTCACTCCGGCAATATAATGATCAAGGACGATGAGCTGATGTTCATTGATATGACAGAGGTCAGCTACGGACCGAAATGCCTTGACAACGGCGCGATATTCAGAGATCTTATCTCTGCGGCACAGAATACTCCCGAAGCCTGTGAGCATAATATGGGACTTCCCGCACAGCTTTCCGCACAGCTCGGACAGCTGTTCTTTGCAAAGTATTACGGCATAAGCGACCCTGCGCAGCTCGGAGAATATCTTAAAGCTGCCGGTCTTGTTTCCGCATTCAATATAGGCGCTAATATTGGAGCTTATGCGGTTGTAAATGAAATGGCAAGGCAGAAGATGCCCGGTGTTGTCGAAAGACTGATTCGCGGCGTTATCATTCCTAACAAGGACGCTCTGAAATATCTTCTTTCGGCACAGCAATAAAAGAAGGAATGTAATAGCAGCATACGATTGATTTTTTGAATGTATATATTCACTTGACTTGAATGGAGACCAGCTATGAACATAAAAACTGAAAACAACACACTGACTATTTTTCTTGAAGGCAGGATTGACACCAACAATGCGGCACAGACCGAAAATGAGATATTTACAGCAGTTGAGGGTAAGTCAGAAAATATCATCATCGACGCTGAAAAGCTCGATTACATATCAAGTGCGGGACTTCGTGTGCTGATGAAGCTGCGCAAAAGCATTGATAAGCCGCTTCCGGTCATCAATGTGTCGCGCGATATTTATGACATCTTTGAGACTACGGGCTTTACTGACCTGCTTGATGTGAGAAAGGCGCTCCGCAAGGTGAGTACCGAGGGTATGACGCTTATCGGCAGCGGTTTTACCGGTGATGTTTACCGTATGGACGAGGAAACGGTCATAAAAGTGTTCCGACCAACGATCAGCTTTGATATGGTCATAAGCAAAGAAAATCAAAAAGCACGGAACGCCTTTGTTGCAGGAGTCCCTACGGCCATTCCCTATGATGTCGTTCGGGTGGGGGATTGCTATGGAACAGTATATGAAATGCTCGACGCGAAAGATCTTGTGAGCGTTATCGCGGAGGATAAAACACATCTTGACGAGCATATCAAAAAGTTTGCTCAAATCGTAAAGAATATGCACTCGATCAAGGCAGATCCCCAAAAATTCGGCTCTGTGAAATATGAATCTATCGGAGCGCTGCCTTATCTTGCGTCCGTGCTTAACGATGAAGAAATGAAGAAGGTGAAAGCGTTATATGAGAGCATTCCCGACCGTGATACTTTCATACATGGCGACTGTCACCTCGGGAATGTAATGGTTCGTGACGGGGAGATGATGTTTATAGACCTCGGAACGGCAGGCACCGGACACCCGGTATTCGATATGGGAAGTATGTATTCACTTTTCGTTGATCGTGCGAATGATAATGAAGCAATAGCCGCAAGTCCTGTGCTGCGTCCATTCACGAAAGACGAAATAAAGAGGATATGGAACGTGTTCATTCGTACATATCTCGATACTGATGACGAGGAGATCATCACAAAAGCCGAGCAGCAGATCGAAGCAACTTCGCTTGCAAGACGGCTGTTTATGGTCATAGCGATCCCCGGTTCGCTCACTCCCGAAACTCTCGCCGCGATGAAGCAGAGACTGTTCTCGCTGTGTGACATCGGT
>CAMVGH010000208.1 GCA_947166945.1 uncultured Clostridia bacterium | reverse complement strand
CCGATGATTTGTAACCGGATTTTTGTATGTTTGCTTAAATTTATCCTTGACTTTAGTAAAAAAATGGTATATAATTATGGAGGTGAATTGTGCCTGCCCGGGAACAGACCGGAGCAGTCCAGACCCTATTCTTATATTAAAAGGAGCTTCGGGAGGTATGAACAAAATGGCGAGCATAACCTTGGTGACAGGCGGAGCGGTAAGCGGAAAAAGCAGATGGGCGATCTCATATTTCAGAACGTGCGATAATGTATTATATCTCAATACAAGCCCCGAACTTCCCGCGGAGACCCGCAACAGAATGGAGTACTCCAACAAGGAGAACGATGTTACGTGGGAAGTCATGAACAATGTGACAGACCCGGTCTCCTGCATCAAGGACCATAAATTCTTTATCCTCGATAATCTGGGCGGATATGTCGAAAATCTCATGCGAAAGACCGCAAAGGATATAACCCACCTCACCCACAAGGAATATGAGAAAGTGCGCTCCACCGCGGTAAACAACGTGATAGAATGCATGAACAAGGTGATAGCTCTCAACGGCGCCCTCGTCATCATAACTCTGGAACCGGGATTTTCCGTAAATCCCGCAAGCGGAGAGCAGACAGCGTTCCGTGATATCCTCGGAGCCGTGAACCAGCGTATAGCAAATACCGCGCAGGAAGTATTCCTGTCCGTAAGCGGCATTCAGTTCAAAATAAAGTAAGGAAAGGGTATATTAAGGAGGAAAACCACCATGGCCAGCACGAAAATAGATCAGCTGATAAATTTCGCAAGAAGCAAAGCGGCATCGGATATACATCTGACAGTAGGCGCCCCTACTTCCATACGTATAAACGGCGACCTTAAAAAATTCGACGGTATGAGTCCCGAGGAAGTCCACAAGGTAATTCTTTCGATGCTCACTGCCGATCAGGAAAGAAAGCTCGGCGAAGGCGTCGATATCGACTTTTCCTTCACAGCCTCCTCCGGCGGACGCCAGAGAGTCAATGTTTACCGCCAGAACGGAGGAAAACTCGCCGCCGCTATCCGTCTGCTCAATGAACATATACCTTCCTTCAAGGATATATCCCTCCCCACCGCAGCGATAAACCTCACAAAGGAAATGAAAGGACTTATCCTCGTCACAGGTCCTACCGGCTCCGGCAAATCCACCACCCTTGCGGCAATGGTGGATCAGATAAATGTTACAAGAGCCTGCCATATCCTCACCATCGAGGACCCTGTCGAGTATATCTACGAACCGAAACTCGCCACCATACATCAGCGTGAGATCGGCACGGACGTTGTGGGATTCAATGAGGCGCTGCGCTCCGGACTCCGTGAGAACCCGGACGTTATCCTCGTCGGAGAGATGCGTGACTTTGAAACTATCCGACTCGCGATCACCGCGGCTGAAACCGGACACCTCGTTCTCGGCACACTGCATACTACCGGCGCTGCCCAGACAGTAAACCGTATCATCGACGTATTCCCGTCGGAAGAACAGAACCAGATCAGAATGCAGCTCTCACAGAACCTCCGCGGCGTCATCTCACAGATGCTCCTGCCCTGCGCAAATCCCGAGCGCGGAAGAACAGCGGCATTCGAGATACTCATAAATATCGACGCGAGCGCGAACAATATCCGCTCCGAAAAGACCCACCTTATCGAGCAGGTCATGGCATCCAACGTATCAATGGGTATGAGGACCATGAACGAGAGCCTGAAGCGCCTTGCGCGTGACGGCGTCATCACAAGGGACGTTGCTCTCCAGTACAGCCCCGATAAGGAAGAATTCAAGAAGATGCTTTAATACAGCCAATGACGAAATATATCCACGCCCGCCCCTTGTATCACGAGAGGCGGGTAAAACTGATTTTAATATCAGTATTTTTCGCGGCAGTCCTTACCGTCATACAGACCGCAAGGGTATTCGCAGCAGACTATGTGAGACCGCCGGGACGTGTGAACCTTATCCGTACCACCCATAACGAGGAAAGCTATTCGGTGCTTGAATGTTCGGGTACGAAGATCTCCGCTATCGGGCGCTACGCGGACGGCGGGCTGCGGAAAATGTATATCTTAAAGCACGAAGACGAGTCCGGAAGCTATTCCATGCACGCGAACAAGGACGGAAGCTACACCGCCGAACTCACGATGAAGCCCGAAGAGGGAGTTTACAGCCTTGTGCTGATGCTCAATACCGGGGCATCCATGCACTACCGGGTGTATTACGATGAGCAGAACGGCTGGTATTTCCCGCTGAACGGGCTTGACAGGACGAACCGGAATGTTTTCGAGCATATCTATGAAGCACCGGACGAAGCGGCAGCCCTTTACCTCAGCGCAAACGACGACCCCGAAGAGATAAACACCGCGCTGGAGCAGATCAGGCAGTACGCGCGGTCCGTCACCGAGGGCATAGATGACGATTATCAGAAAGCCCGCGCGATATCCCGCTTCATCGCGGATTCGTTCTACTACGATCAGGACGCGCGGACAAGCGACGCGAGCCTTGACACTATCGCGCTGTATAATGTGCTGAAACGCGGCAGGACAGTCTGCGGCGGTTTTGCTAATATGTTCTGCGCAATGGCGGAGGCGGTCGGCATCGACGCGGTCAATATCAAAGGCGGCACCACCGGCGGCGGGACGACCTATGACGCCCTGCCGGAAGGTCCCCAGAACCATGAGTTCGCCGCGTTCTGGTACGAAAAGGAAAAGCGCTGGGTTTGGGAAGACGCCTGCTGGGACGGCGCGGGAAGCTATGAGAACGGCGAATTCAAGCCGGCCGACAAGCGCGAGATGTACTTTGACATTACCGACGAGACTTTCGCCCTCAATCACCGTGCGGACAAGGCGGAGCGCAGACATTACTTTGCCGCCGCAGCCGAGACCGCCCCGCTCACCGATGTAAGCGCCGCGGCACCGGAACCGGCGGACAGCGCGGAGATCTCCCCCGTACAGACCTCTGCCGATATACTCTCCGAAGCGGAAAGCGCCGCCGCGCAGACGGAGACACCCGCCGCGCAGTCACAGTCCGTACCGTCTGTACAGAAGGCAGAGCAGGACAACACGATCTATATAGTTATTATCGCGGTACTGGCATTACTTGTTGTGATCGCCGCCGTGATAGTTATAAAAACAATCAGTAACGGAAGGAAAAATCAAAATGGTAATAATCGAACTTGAAAACGGAAAGAAAATAAAGCTGGAACTGTATCCCGACATTGCGCCCATAAGCGTCGCGAATTTCGAGAAGCTGGTAAAGAAGGGATTCTATGACGGGCTGACATTCCACAGAGTGATCCCGGGATTCATGATCCAGGGCGGCTGCCCTCACGGAAACGGCACAGGCAATTCCGGCGAACGCATCAAGGGCGAATTTTCGTCAAACGGCGTAAAGAACGACCTCAAGCATACACGAGGCGTACTTTCCATGGCGAGAGCCGCAGACCCGAACTCCGCGAGCTGCCAGTTCTTTATCATGCATAAGGACGCTCCGCATCTTGACGGGGATTATGCCGCGTTCGGCAAGGTAGTTGAGGGCATGGACGTCGTAGATGAGATCGCTGAGACAGAGACCGACTACTCCGACAAGCCGGTGACACCCGTTATAATGAAGAAAGTCTATATCGAGGAATAAATGGTAAATATCGGAAACGACTGGGACGGAATACTCAGGGGAGAGTTTGAAAAGTCGTATTACCTTCAGCTGAGGGAATTTCTGAAAACGGAATATCAGACGCAGACGGTATATCCGGATATGTACGACATATTCAACGCTCTGAAATTCACTCCGTACGCTTCGGTAAAAGCGGTGATACTCGGGCAGGACCCGTACCACGAGCCGGGACAGGCGCACGGGCTGTCTTTCTCGGTGAAAGAGGGCGTTGAGCCGCCCCCCTCACTCAAAAATATCTATAAGGAACTCAACTCCGACCTCGGTATCCCCATACCGCGGCAGGGTGATCTTACCAAGTGGGCGCAGCAGGGCGTACTGCTGCTGAACGCGTCTCTGACGGTACGGCGCGGACAGGCGGACAGCCACAAGGGGAAGGGCTGGGAAATATTTACCGACCGGGTGATAACTCTGCTCAACGAGCGGGAGGATCCGGTGGTATTCATTCTCTGGGGCGGCAAGGCGAAAGCCAAGATACCGCTTATCACAAACAAGCGGCACTGCATAATAACCTCCGCACACCCCAGTCCGCTTTCTGCGCATTACGGTTTTTTCGGCTCAAAGCCGTTTTCCAAGTGCAACCGCTTTCTTGAAAGCATCGGCAAGCAGCCCATAGACTGGAGCTTGTGAAGATTTGCGGGGGCAGGAAGTACGCCTCCTGCCATTAACAATAAGCAGTATTTTACAACAGGTGCAGATAAACAGCGGATCTAAATGCGCAGCATATAAAGTCTTTTAGGAAGGGGGTCCGGGGGAAAGCCC
>CAMVGH010000207.1 GCA_947166945.1 uncultured Clostridia bacterium | reverse complement strand
GATAACCTGCCGCCGTGGAGGAGGGCGTGATAAATGAGCGACCAGTCCCTTGCAAGGCAAACGAAAGCAAAGGTAATATTCGACGGCGCGGATATATCAAAAGACCTTGAACAGTATCTTTTGTCTATCACATACGAGGATCACGACGAGGATGACGCGGACACACTCGAAATAAAGGTACAAGACCGTGACGATGTGTGGTCGTCAAAGTGGCTCGGTGCTATGTGGGAAGCGGGAAAAGCTATGTCAATTCAAGCGGTCATATCCGCTTGCAATTGGAATTCAAACGGTGGTGACGCTGTTCTCGACTGCGGAGCGTTTGAGCTTGATTCGGTTTCTATGCAGGGACCGCCGAGCACAATAACGATACGCGGTACATCTGCCCCGTATAACTGCACATTGCAGCAGACACAGCACAGTAAATCCTGGGAAAGCTACGATCTGAAAAAGATAGCCGGAGAGATAGCAAGCAACGCGGGTATGGCGGTGCAGTATTTGCCAAAGCCTGTACCGTCATACGCGAGAGTTGAGCAGTATCGGTGTTCGGATATTATGTTTCTTAAAAAGCTATGCCAGGATGCAGGTTTTTCCGTGAAGGTCTGCAATAAGATAATTGTCATATTCGACCAAAAGGAATATGAGGTAAAAGGACCGGTGCGGACATTCAGCAAAGGCAGCGGGAAGATAATAAAATACAAGCTGTACACCAACGAAACACAGACATACGCTCTCTGCCATGTTTACTATGACAACGACGGTACTCTGATAGAGTGGACGCAGAAAGCCGAAGATTACGACCCGAAGAATAACTCCAATCAGAAACTGGAGATACAGCAAAAAGTCGGCACAGTCGAAGAAGCAAAGGCTCTGGCAAAAGAAATGCTGCGGCTCTATAACAAGTTCGCATTCGAGGCTGAATTCACAGTGCCGGGCGATCCTGCTCTGGTGGCGGGAGCAACATTCGCTGTCAGTGGTTTCGGCAAATTCGACGGAACATATCTGATAAAGACCGCTACGCATAAGGCGAGCGGCGGGAGCAGCGGCTACACCACCACAGTAAAAGGACAAAAGGCGTTGAGTTCCGAAAAGAGTGATAATTCGTCCTCTTCTTCCGGAATGTCGCAAGAACAGATAGACCAGCTCGCGACTGAGGTAATTCGCGGAGACTGGGGCGCAGGACAGGAACGCAAGGAAAAAATGGCTGATGCCGGATATGATTATCAGGCTGTGCAGGACAGAGTAAACGAGTTGATCTACGGGTAGGTGATACAATGAACCTCGATAACGACAGATTAAATCCGTCGCGTTTCAAGCGTAAGCGGCAGTACCGCTCGTGTTATGTTCAACGATGTAGGTGGTATGATGTCCGGAGATTTGAAAATCGTACAGTGGGCTCCCGTTGCGGGATGGGCACCGCTGCCCGGTATGCCTGTTCTTTGTCTCTACGACGGAACATTCAACGGGAACGGTTATGTATTAGGAACACTATAAAAGGGGGAGTGAGAAATGCAGGTCGGAGCATTAGGCGGAGTAGCGTTCCTCGTTTCTCCCGAATCAATAAAAACAGCTCGCTCGATCTCTTACAAAGGCTCGTCAACATACGCGGTACATAAGCGCATCAACGGAAAGGGATTGGTAGAATATACGGGCTCTGACCCTGAAAGCATATCATTCTCTATCCGAGTATCAAAGGTACTTGGTGTAGCGCCCGACAGTTCGATAGCGACGCTTCGCGGATATGTAAATAACGGTAATGCCGTATCATTCGTTCTCGGAAACAAAGCATACGGTTCATATCGGTGGATTGTCAAGTCTTTTGAGGTCAAGGGCGAGGAATACGACAAAAAGGGAAATATGATAGGTGCGGATATATCTGTATCTATCACGGAATATGCAAAGGGGTGATCGAATGGCAGTACATATTGTGCGCAGCGACACGCCGTTTGAAGCAATAGTGGTCGAGAACGATCTGACGAAATCTGTTATGCAGAACTTAATGCTGATCGTTTCTACCCGCAAGGGTACGATACCTATGTACCGTGAATTCGGTATGCCTATGGAATACATCGACAAGCCGATAGATGTAGCACAGGCGCTTATGGTGTCAGAGATCACCGAAGCAGTAGAAGAATTCGAGCCGAGATGTAAGCTGATAGACATTAAATTCGATATGAGCACAGCGACGTCGGCGAAGCTCACGGCCATACTGGAGGTGGAGATAAATGAGGAATGACGAATATCAGTTTGTTTCAACCGACAGCAGTACGGTCATTGCCAATCTGGTATCTGCATATCAGTCCTTCACTGGACGAACATTACAGCCTGCCGACCCCGAACGCCTTGTGCTTTCGTGGATTGCAGACGCGATTGTCAAAGGACTCGTCCGTATAAACTATGTCGGCAATCAGAATATACCGTCCAGAGCTGAAGGAGAAAACCTTGATGCGCTCGGCGAATGGATATATTCACTTGTGAGAAAAGACGCACAAGTATCTACTTGTACTGTCCGTTTCCATATTGTCGCAGCGCAGAGTACAGCAATAACCATTCCCGCAGGAACAAGAGTAACAGATAGGTCGCAGGTGCTTACTTGGGCGACTACCGTTGATGCCCTTATTCCGATAGGCAGCACATACATAGATGTCAAAGCAGACTGTGACACGCCCGGCGTTATAGGAAACGGTTATGTTGTCGGGCAGATAGATACGCTGGTCGATAAAGATAACATTATGTTTTTCGACTACTGCGAAAACATCACCGAGACGGACGGCGGAACGGATCAGCAAGACGACGAAACTTACTTCCAGGCAATGCGCCGAGTGCTTGACAGTTTCTCAACTGCAGGCGCGGAGGGTGCATATATTTTCTGGGCGAAGTCCGTATCGGACGAGATCACAGATGTAAAGGCAGTAAGACCGCGAGAGCAGACAAAGGTCACCTGTGATACATTCCCGAAAGATGATGAACGGTACGCTTTTGTAGGCGGAAATTACATCATCGAAAACACTATAAATGTGTATGCTCACGGTTCTTCTACTCCTGCGGCTCTCGGTACTGATTACTATCTCGACTATTCCAACAATCTGTTGACAATAAAGCTCCGGAACAGCGGAAGTCTTATAAGCGAAGATAAGATAGATGTAGAATTCACTCACGATCTCGCGGGTCATGTCTATATCTATGCTCTGATGCAGGACGGAGAGATAGCCACAAGTACTATCAAGGACGAGATATACACGGCTTGTAACCAAGATATGGTAAGACCGCTCACGGATTATGTAGCTGTAAAAGACCCCGAAGTAGTACAATACGACATTGATTTCACTTACTTCATCTCGGTTGACACGCAGATTTCGCTCACAGATATTCAGACAGCTATTGCCTATCAGGTCAACAGATTTAAAAAATGGCAGTATGCCAAACTCGGACGGGACATAAACCCGTCAATGCTTGAAAATATGCTAATGCAGACAGGCGTCAAGCGTGTAGTGATACGCTCGCCTACATTCACCCACCTGCGTAGCGGCGACACATACGATGTGCCGCAGGTGGCTCATATCCGTAACACCAATATTGTGAACGGAGGATATGAAGATGAGTAGAGCCTATGTAAAGGATAACCTCTTATCTACATTTCCGTTTGCGCTTACATCGAGCAAAAAGCTGAACGCCATAGCGGACGCGACAGCCGAAGAACTTACCAAGCTATACGAGCTTAACCGTTTAGCGGATATATACACCCGCATAGACGAGCTTGACGAGGAACTTTGCGATATTCTCGCATACGACTACAAGATAGATTGGTATATGTGGGCTGCTCCGCTTGCCGCCAAGCGTGCATTGATAAAATCACACTTTGAGGTACACCGTCACATGGGAACACGGGGCGGCGTGGAAAAGGCTCTTAATAGTGTCTATCCCGGAACGTTTCTTGAAGAGTGGTTTGAGTACGGAGGAAGACCTTACTACTTCCGTATAGTGCTTGATGTTACCGAACACCGCGCGGATATCCGACAGTCGGAATTGGAGCGAATGATACGCATATTCAAAGATGTGCGTTCTGTTATGGAGACCGACCAGATCACCATACGCACACGCGCTACAATTCTTGTCGGCTGTACATTCACCTATGCTCTTTTCAATCCGCACTTTGCGGGTACGATACCGTATGAGGCAATGCCCGGACGCATTTACGATTATGGCATTGTTGTTAACGGCACCGGTCTTGATGTATTTTATCCCGTGCCGATGACCGATCAGGTAGTTGCTGGTACATTGCCCGAACCTGCGGTACAAGGTCAGATAAATCAGAATATCATTGACATATTCTCGCTCGGAACGGATACGCCTTACTTTGTGGCAGAGGCAAATGATTATCCCGCAGGAACAGCGCCTGAGCCCGCCTGGAAGGGCGGTGTAAGCAAAGGTATGGTAGATATAGCCTCTTTGTTCACAGACGCAGATTTCGCGGTT
>CAMVGH010000206.1 GCA_947166945.1 uncultured Clostridia bacterium | reverse complement strand
ACAACAAAGATAGCCTGTCAATTCAGTTCTGAATTGACAGGCTCTTTTACTCTGTATTATCTCTTTACTGTTTATTTGTACTCAGTAACGAATCTGCAAGGCGAAGCGGTTTGTTTAGGGGATCCAGCCCCCTTTTTAAAGGGGGCTGGCCGCCGGAGGCACTCAAGCGCAGCGACCACTCAAGCGCAGCGACCACTCGAGCGCAGCGTCCTCTCAGGCAGTGATCTTATTATGTTTTCTGAGGAATTCCACGAACTCGTTCTCCGGAAGCGGCTTCGAGAAGTAGTACCCCTGTATGAAATGGCAGCCGATCTCTTCCAGCGTATCGAGATTTTCTTTCGTCTCGACGCCCTCGGCGACCAGTTGCTTGTCGATGTCCCGCATCATCTTTATCGTGTTGCGCATTATCGACATACCGTCCGCCGACTCCATATCATCGACAAGGCTCTTGTCAAGCTTTATCATTTTCAGCGGCAGGCGGGAAACTCTCTGCATATTTGAATATCCTGTGCCGAAATCATCGAGCGAGAACGTATATCCCATTGCCGACAGCATCTCAAGGTTGTTGTCCATTATGTCCGAACCCGCCTCGGCAGTGGTCGTCTCGGTGATCTCAAGGTTCACCTTGTCGGGGGATACTCCGTACCTGTCGCCGAGCAGCGCCAGCTTCTCCGGAAGTTCCTCCTGAAGGCACTGTGATACCGACAGATTTATCTCGATATACTCCAGCCCCAGCTCCCCGAGGTCGTTCTCGGATATGAAACGGTGAACGTCCTCCAGCACGAAATCCCCTATCGGCAGTATAACACCCTTGCGCTCGGCAGCGGGAATGAACAGTCCCGGCGGCACAAAGCCGTATTCCTCGTCGTTCAGTCTTATCAGCGCTTCCGCGGAGATAAATCTGCCCCGCTCGAATGAATAGATAGGCTGATAATACATTCTGAACTTTCTCTCGGAAATGGCGCGGTTGAGTATCTCGTCCATGTGGCTCATCACCCGGTAATCCCGTGACGCTATGATATCCGATGCCTTGTTGTAGAGCGTGTTTTCGGGGATCTGGGTATAGAATTCGCGCCCGAGCCTCAATATCTCGTCAAAGTCGCTCAGATCGTCGGGAACGGAGATGCAGCACACTCTCGGGATAAGCCGTTCGCCGGAAGTCATCTCTTTCTCCGAGCGGCGCACTATGCCGGCATACATTCTCGCCACGCAGTCGCCCACATCGTAATCCATATCCTCGATTATCACGTAGATGCTGCCGGGCTGCTCGAAGTAAATGTCGAAAAATACGCGCTCACGTCTGAACAGGGCGTCGAGCTGTCTGATTATACCCGATATGTATGCCGAATAGCGCTCCTCGCCGAGGTAGGAATTGAGTTCGCGGGCGTTGAGGAAATCCACCGCCGCTATCTGCACTCTTCTCTTCATATCCAGTATCTTCCGCAGGTCGCCCTTGTACGCCTCATAGCTCAGGGAACCCACCGAAGCGTCCGTGCGCTCTTCCGGGCGCAGTACGAACAGTATTATCAGTATGAACGCGAAAGCGGTGGCTATCATCTCCACCGGGAACTGCGGGAAGAAGTACTGGAACACCACCGACCCCACTATCAGCACCGAGAGCGAGACCAGCGAAACAAGCTTTTCGACGGTCATATACTTCCTGTTGACGAAGAAATAAGCTGTGGCAGCCAGCGCGTAGCTCATGGTCACCGCATATATCACCCATATCATCGAGCCGCGGCTGTACCCGTCCTCACCGGTGACGGTGAAGACCCAGCCCGTGAAGGGATTTGAAAGCAGCATGAGTATTATCAGCGAATACGGCAGCGAAAGTATCACCTTCGTCTTTGTTTTCCGGACGCGGTACCATGTTCCGGTCACGGCGTAGGAGAAGAAGTAATACCCCAGTATCGCGAGCGTCTGCGACAGGAAATAGAAATACATGGCGAGAGACGCTATGAATACCCGGAAACCGTCCGTCGGGAGCGTCCGGCATATCAGCTCCATGGTAAGATCGGACACCGTAGTCACCGCCGAAAGCAGTATCAGGGATATGAAAAGCTTGTTGGTGATGCCCTGCGTCATCTTCCTTATGATGACCGTAAGCATTATTATAAAAAACAGCGGTATGGCGCAGATATCAAAGTAGAGTACTGTCTGCATACGGTCACCTCACTTTCCGTAAAATAAGGAACAGCGACATCACGCCGTCTGTCCGGAATTCCTTTCTTTTATGAACGAAACGAAGCTGTCCGCCGGGAGCGGCTTCGAGAAATAGTAGCCCTGTATGAAATCCACACCGAGACCGGTAAGCACGTCGAGCTGTTCGGCAGTCTCCACGCCCTCGCAGACTATCTCCTTGCGGATATCCTTCATCATGCTCACGGTGTTTCGCAGCACGGACATTCCCGAACGGTTCTCCATATCATCTACGAGCGTCTTGTCGATCTTGATGATCTTCAGCGGGAGCTTCGATATCCTCTGCATATTCGAGTAGCCGGTGCCGTAATCGTCGAGCGAGAAGCTGTAGCCGTTCTCCGAGAGTATGCGGATATTGGTGTCCGTTGTCTCGCCGATGTTCTCATAGGTGGTCTCGGTTATCTCAAGGTTCACGCGGGCGGGATTTACGTGGTATTTCTTCCCGAGAGCGAGTATCTTGTCCGCAAGGTCGCCCTGCACGCACTGCGCCACCGAGAGGTTCAGCTCCACGTAGGACAGCCCCAGTCCGCGGAAATCGGTCTCGCTGATGAAGCGGAACACGGAGTCGAGGACGAAATCCCCGATAGCTACCATAAGTCCCCGCCGTTCCGCCGCGGGAATGAACACTGCCGGTGACACGAAGCCGAATTCCTCGTCATGCAGTCTTATGAGCGCCTCTGCCGAGACGAAGCGCTTTTCCCTGACCGAATAGATCGGCTGGTAGTACATCTCGAACTTCTTCTCGGTTATGGCACGGTTCAGGATAAGGTCCATATTGTTCTTGACGCGGAACACGGGGGAATTGATGATCTCACCCGCGTGGGTGTAGAACTGGTCGAACGGGATTATCCTGTGGAACTGGTGTCCGATGTTTATGATAGTCCCGGCGTCCTTGATGTCGTCGGGATAACGGATCTCGCAGAAGCGCGGGATTATCTTCGCCCCCATGCTCTCGATCGCGGTTATCTCCCCCACTACTGCGGCATACACCTCACGGGCGCCCTTCTCGAAATCGAACCGGTAGTTGTCGGAGATTATGTAGATCCTGCCCGGCTGTTCATAGTACAGGTCGGATACAAGACCGTTGCGCCGGCAGTAGTCCTTTATGAGCAGAGCCGCGGAGCGCATGAAGCCGTAATATTTTTCGTCGCCGAGATAGCGCTGCATCCGGCGGGCGTTTATGAAGCGCAGCACAAGGATAGTTCCGCGGGTATCCGTGGAGGTTATCTTCATAAGCTCGTTCTTGTATGCGCGGAAATTCGGGAAGCCCGTCCCGAAATCCATATAGTCCTCCGGACGCATGACAAGAAGGACGACATACAGTTCGGCAAAAGCCGTCATGACCATTTCTATCAGGAGCTTCGGATAGATCATCTGAATGATGACCGCCACAGCGTTCATTATGTACATACTTCCGAGGGATATCCATTTGGCGCGTGTGAACATTTTCCTGCGGCGCACAAGATATGTCACGCCCCACAGCGAATACAACGCGGCGAGAACGTAGAAGGCATACACGGCGGGACCGCGCTTATAACCCTCGTCATGGGAGACGGTGAACAGAATGCCGGTGAAAAAGTTCACTATGATCAGCACCACCATGACAAAGTACGGCGAGAAAATGATAAGGAGCTTGCTGCGCCGCGTCATCTGGTACCACATTCTCGTTTCCGCGAACAGGAACATCAGGTACAGTATCGGGACGAGGATATGGGTGAGATAATATATCGTGGTGCAGATATAGACCACGGCGACTTCGTAGTCGCTGAGCGGCGCGTTCGCGCTCACAAGTCCTGTAATGAGGTCGCAGACGGCGGTAATGAGGGACACACACAGCAGGTAGGTGAAAACACGGTTTGAGGGACCGGAGATCATTTTGCGCACAAAGGTGGCGTAAAGGATTATCGCGTATATCGGCACCGCGACCATATCGAGATATACGATCCTATCCATGTTTTCACCTCCCGAAAAAAACGACACAGATATATTGATATTATACCACAAATCAATACATTTTTGGAGACTTTTTCAAAACATTTGTAACCAAACTATACATTTTCTCCCTTTTACACAAAGCCGATACAGCCGTTTTGGTGATTTTTACCCGTTATTTCAAAAGCATATTTTGTACTGTACGGAGATCGCAGCACAATATGTTGTAGTCAGCAGGCACTTGACAAACAAAAGACAATGTGTTATTATAGTAGTCGGAATTTTAAAATATACAGAGAGGTGTTTTATATGAGTACAAAAACTATCCCCGTAACAGTGCTTGCGGGCTTCCTC
>CAMVGH010000205.1 GCA_947166945.1 uncultured Clostridia bacterium | reverse complement strand
TATGATCTTTGCAGGACTTTGATACTCTATGGTCCTCATGTTGTGGAGCCTGTCGGCAAGCTTTATAATAATGACCCTGGTATCCTCGCTCAGCGCAAGCAGGATCGTTCTGATGTTTTCAGCTTTCTGCTCATCCTTTGTGAAGATCTCGACTTTGTCGATGATGATATCGGTGGCGGGTTTGGATATATTGCCCCTGCCGTCATCGACTTTCTCGCAGGCGGAAATGGCATCTATCACATCGAAGCCGTCAACGGTCTGCCCGAAGACAGTATAGCCGCCGTCAAGGAAGGCGACGCCGCCTTTGTCGGAGTAGGTTTGCTTCACTGCGTCGGTGACAGTTTCCTGCATTGCCTTGATACCGTTGTTGTAGTCGGTGTAGAACTGCTTCTGGGTGGAGTAGTAGTCATAGTACATCTTCATGCTCTCATCGTTCTTGTCGATCTGGGCAAGATACATATCCATTACCTGCATCTGCTGTTCGGTACCGCTTACATACTCCTCATATATTTCATCTGCGTTTGTGAGCGGCTGATTGTTGTTCACGATATAGAACTGGTCGGACTGGTTGCCGCCCGCGCTTGCCATGCACAGAGCGCCGTAGTAGTGGCGCATGGAAGTGTTGACCTCGCATCTGAACGTGCCGCCGTCAAAGGAATCCCCGCCGGTGCCGGTGCTGGTCGCGGAACCGCCCTGTATCATAAAATCGCTGATCACGCGGTGAATAGTGCGCCCGTTGTAGGTTCCCGCCTTTGCAAGCTCCGTAAAATTGTAAACGGCATAGGGTGCTTCTTCGGGGTACAGTTTGAGCGTTATATCACCGTAATCCTTAACGCTGATGACTGCGTAGGTATCGCCCTGCTGCAGAGTGACCGTCCCGGAGTTTCCGGCACCGGTGCTTTTAACGATGCGGGCGGTTTCGGGCTTGCCGGTGCCGGTGTCCGTGCTGCCGTTGTCCGAGCAGCCGGAAAGCATCATCACCGCGCATACGGATACAGCGAATACTTTCTTTATAAGATTTTTCATTGTGTTCTCCTTTTATCGGGTAAAATGTAAAAGAACCGACGTGCTGTGCAGACGGTTCTCCCACATCATACTCCGCAAGTGCGGTTTCAGTCGATCTCTACGACGACCTTTTCATTGTGTCTTACCGCACCTGCACGCATTATAGTCCTGATAGCCTTTGCAATGCGGCCCTGCTTGCCGATGACCCTGCCCATATCGCCTGCGGCAACATGGAGATGATAGACGGTCGTCCCGTCCTCACGGGGTTCATCAACGGTTATCTCTATAGCCGACTTATCCTCGACAAGCTCTTCCACCATTGCGTACAATAGTTCTTTCATAACTGCCTCCGGATAATCAGCCGATACCGTTGATCTTCAAGAGCTTCCTGACGGTGTCGGTAGGCTGTGCGCCGTTCTTGAGCCACTGCTGAGCCTTCTCGTTATCGATCTTGATAACAGAGGGTTCCTGGGTGGGATCATAGTAACCGATCTCTTCGATGAAGCGTCCGTCTCTCGGATAACGCGAGTCCGCAACTACTACTCTGTAGAAAGGAGCCTTCTTTGCGCCCATTCTTCTGAGTCTGATCTTTACTGCCATTGTGTTTCACCTCCGGTTTTGTTATTGATGTATGATAATGCTCAGCGCATTATACTCTTAAAATCCGCCGGGGAATCCCCCGCCCATGCCGTTCATTCCGCCCATTCCGCGCAGCATCTTCATAGCGTTGCGTTTGCCGCCCTTGCCGTTCATCTGCTTCATCATCTTCTGCATCATATCGAACTGCTTCAGGAGGTTGTTGACGTCCTCGACTTTCGTTCCGGAGCCTGCCGCTATCCTGCGTTTGCGCTTGGCGTCTATGAGGGAGGGCCTTTCGCGTTCCTTCTTCGTCATGGAGAGGATTATCGCCTTTGTCCGCGGCATTTTCCGCTCGTCGATATCTTCTTCCTTGACTTTTCCGCTGAGACCCGGTATCATATTGACAAGGGAAGTGATGCTTCCCATTTTTTCTATCTGTTCAAACTGCGCCAGCAGGTCATTCATATCGAACTTGCTCGTCTGGAGCTTTCTCGCCAGCTTTTCGGCTTCCTTCTCGTCGTAGGTCTCCTTTGCCTTTTCGATGAGGGAGAGCACATCGCCCATACCGAGTATGCGGTTAGCCATTCTGTCGGGGTGGAACACTTCGAGGTCATCGAGCTTCTCGCCCGTACCCGCGAACTTTATGGGCTTTCCCGTAACGGAGAGTACGGACAGTGCCGCACCGCCCCTTGTATCGCCGTCGAGCTTGGTGAGGATAACGCCGGAGATCTCCAGTGTCTCGTTGAATGTCTTTGCGACGTTCACTGCGTCCTGACCGGTCATGGAATCCACCACGAGGAGTATCTCGTGGGGGTTTGTCTCGGCTTTTATCTCTTTCAGCTCGTTCATGAGCTGTTCATCTATATGCAGACGGCCGGCGGTATCGAGAATGACCACATCGTGACCGTTGTCCTTTGCGAATTTAATGCTTTCCTTAGCGATCTTTACGGGGTTTTCCTGCCCCATTTCAAACACCTTTACGTTAGCCTGCTCACCGACGACTTTCAGCTGATCTATAGCTGCCGGACGGTAGATATCGCACGCCACCAGCAGGGGACGGCGGTTCTGGGCTTTGAGGTATTTTGCGAGCTTTGCGGAATGTGTGGTCTTACCTGCGCCCTGAAGACCGCACATCATTATGACGCAGGGGGGCTTTGAGGGGAAATCTATACGGGCGTTTGAGCCGCCCATGAGCTTTACCAGCTCCTCATGAACTATGTCTATGACCTGCTGGGCGGGAGTAAGGCTCTCCATTACCTCGGAGCCGACGGCTCTTTCGGAGACGTCCGCGACGAACTTCTTTACCACCTTATAGCTTACGTCCGCTTCGAGGAGCGCCATTTTGACCTCGCGCATAGCCTCGTTTACGGTCTTTTCGTTGAGTTTTCCGTAGCCTTTGAGGTTTTTGAATACCTTGCCGAGTTTTTCGGACAATCCCTCGAATGCCAATGCGCTCACTTCCTTTTCAAAGCAGTTTTCTTATCCGTTCGGATATTTCGTATATTTCCGGCTCTGAGCCCGCAAGTTCTTCGAGCGTATCGAGCTGTTTGCTGATCTTTCTGAACCTGTCCGCCAGTCCCATGAGCTGTTCGAGTTCGGTGAGGCGTACTTCGCCCGCGTGTATGCAGTTCAGCACTGCCTGTCTCGTTCTGTCCGACTGTTCCGCGATCTCACCGAGGGACAGGTCGTCGTTGTAGTAGAGATCCAGCGTGTCCCGCTGTTTTTCCGTGAGCAGTGGGGCGTATATATCGAACAGAATGGTATTTTCCAGATCCTTTGCCATTGTATGCCGCCTTTCCGGGGTGTCAACTTCCGGTGATTTACAGCAATATTCATTATACCACAAAAAAAAGATTTGTCAAGTGTTTTTTTGAAATAAAATTTTATGTTAAAATATCAAAAAAAAGATGACAAAATTGAAAAAGTGTGGTATAATGTTTTTAAGCGTTTTGACGATAATGCGTTTCAGAATTATTCTTACTTTTATATATACGGCTGACGGATATGTAAGTCCGGCAGGATAATGCGAGAGAAAGGCCGTCTATGAGACAATTATCCCGAAAAATCATATATCTGCTCGTTGCCGCGGCAGCAGTACTGTCGGCGGCGGGGTGTTCGGGGGCGAACGATGCTCCCGCGCAGTCCGCGGCGCAGACAAGCGCCCCGCTGACGACTGCGGGAACTCCCGCCGAAACTGCGGCACCCGTGACGACCGCGTCCGAAGATACACAGACCGGTCCCGCGGAAAGCACAGGGCTGCCGGACAGCTCCTCCGCGGAAACGGAGCCGCCGGACAGCGGTGCGGAAAGCACGGAAACTGCTGAAACCGCGGACAGTGTGACGGAAAGCGGAACGGAGAGCGTGACGGAGAGCGGAACGCAGAGCGTGACCGCGGAAACTCCCCCAGATACGACCGCGGAAAAAACTGCCGGAACAACTGCCGCTCCCGAAACTTCTTCCGAAACGACCACCACCACAGCCGCGTCCACCACAACAACGACAACAACAACGACCACGACCACGACCGCCGCACCTCCGGCTGCGCCGTCCCCGCCGCAGATAAAGGCGGTCTCCTCGCCGGGGAGCAGCACTTTCAGCGCGGAGAACGTGGTTTTCGACTACTCCAACGCGGGGGTCGGCTATGTTTCGGTGGATTACAGCGGCACCACCCGTCTGAAGCTCCTCCTGAAGAACGGCTCCTCCCAGTTCGATTACGATATCTACCCCGGACGGGGGATACAGTACATAACCCTCGCACAGGGCAGCGGCACATACACCGTCGAGATATACGAGATGCTTGACAGCGGGAAGTTCATCAACGCCATAAACGAGAACTTCACGGCAAATATCGCGGACGAGATCGGTATGTTCCTGTACAGGAACTGCTTCGTCGAGTTCGGCGCGAACTCCGCCTGCGTGGCAAAAGCCTCCGAGGTGTGCGCGGGGTGCGGTTCCGACCTTGAC
>CAMVGH010000204.1 GCA_947166945.1 uncultured Clostridia bacterium | reverse complement strand
AGCCCCTTTACGTTTGTTTCGAGATTATCGTCCACCTCTACCTTTGAATTGTAGAACTTTACCTCCACACCATACAGCAGTGTATCATAGTTCGCGGTGCCGGGAGCTATCTTGTCGAGCGCGTATATCATCTCGATGATGTCGTCCAGCTGTCGCTTGGGGATCACAAGGCTCAGATCTCCGGGGGTCGCCTTCATTGTCGGTGTAAGGAAGCACTGCGACAGTCTGTGATCGTTGGTGCGCCGTCCTGCCACAAGGTCACCGAACCGTTGGACAAGCACTCCGCCGCCCAGCAGGTTGGAAAGTCTCGCTATGCTCTCGCCGTAGAGATTGCTGTCCTTGAAAGGCTCCGAGAATGTGTTGGATACAAGCAGGGCGAAATTCGTGTTTTCGGTATGCATTGACGGGTCGGCGTAGCTGTGGCCGTTCACGGTGATGATGCCGTTTGTGTTTTCGTGTACGACTTCCCCGTAGGGGTTCATGCAGAACGTGCGGACGGAATCCCCGTACTTCTTGGTGCGGAATACTATCTTGCTCTCATACACCTTTGAAGTGATATGCTCGAACACCGCGGCGGGCAGTTCCACACGCACGCCTATGTCAACGCGGTTGCTGCGGGTCTTTATCCCGAAATCCCTGCATACTTCCGATATCCACTTTGAACCGGAACGTCCCGCGGCTATGACTGCCTGTTTACAGGAATACTCGTCCATGCCGGTGGTCACGATGAAGCCGCCGTCCGCACTTTTTACCGACTTAACTTCCTCGTGGAAGTGAATATCCACTTTGTCCTTTACGAATTCGTATATGTTCTTCAGGATATTACGGTTCCTGTCGGTGCCGAGGTGGCGCACTTTAGCGTCCAGCAGGTGCAGGTCGTATTTCAGAGCCTCGGCTTTCAGGTCGGTGCTTACCGTGCTGTACAGCTTCGCGTCACCGCCGCCCATTTCGAGGTTGACCCTGTCAACGTACTCCATGAGTTCAATTGCTTCACGCTTCCCTGTATGTACCCAAAGGTCGCCGCCGAAACTGTTGGTTATGTTGTATTTGCCGTCCGACATTCCCCCGGCGCCGCCGAATCCGTGCATTATCGAGCAGGTCTTGCAGTGTACGCAGGAAGTGATCTTCTTTCCGTCTATAGGACAGACGCGCTCGGCTATCGGCGCGCCTGTGTCGATGACGCAGACTTTTATATTTCTGCCGAGTTTTGCGAACTCATACGCCATGAAGACGCCGCCCGCTCCGGCTCCTATTACCACAACATCATAATTTTTCATAACTGTCCTCACATAAAGATCTCAGCCATTTCCGGGTGGGTCTTGCTGATGCGTACCGGACGGAAGCTGTCGGCTTTCACAAAACAGTGTTCGCTGCTGCCGGTGACACAGACCTTCCCTGTCTCTTTGTCAACGATCTCATAGGATACATTGAGCCGCAGGCCGTCGAACAGGTCTATTTTACCGCGTATCAGTACGGACTGTCCGAATTTTACGGGAATCTTATACTTGCATTCCACTCCCAGCACCGGTATCATCACACCGTTTTCTTCCATTTTCGTATATGTGTACCCGCGGTCAGCCATATATGCTATACGTACTTCCTCGAACCAGCGGATATAGTTGGAATGGTGGACAATACCCATTTTGTCCGTTTCATAGTAGAATGGCGTCCGTTCGTATTCAAATGTTGTTTTTCCCATATTATTCCCTTTCGCGGTCTGTATTGATGAATGGCGCTCAGCCTAAAAAATCTTCTATTTTGCTGTCCGGTCCCGGCGGCTGAACTCCGAACATGACCTTGTTGTATTTTGCGATAGCGTCCTCGAAGGCAGAGCTGTCATCGGCGCGTTTGAGCCAGTAGGCATCGGTCGGAAGTATGCCGTAGGTCTTCAGCATGATCTCGTATGGGTTATATTCCTCAAGTCCCAGCCGCTGAAGTTCGAACGGAGTGATATACGGGTCGTCCCTGAAGACCCGCGAGCGTATTATATAATAGATATCGCTCATTTTCAGCGCCTTGTCCGGCGGGGTGAGAAGAGGGATATCCGTGTTTGCGTTGTAGGAATAGTCAACTGTCTCGTCTGCGCTGACCGAATATACGCAAAGAAGGGTGTTTGCGTGGTGAAGCTCGAACTTTATCGGCAGCGGCATATCGAAAGGGTCGCTCGATATGGGCAGGTAGGTATTTGCTTTTATGATCTTTTTGCTCATCAGGATCGTCCCTTTCTTATATTCAATAGTACAGCCATTTATAAAGATACAAAAAATATTATAGCATAAAATTCCGGAATTTTCAATATTTTTATTGACATTAATATGAAAATATTGTAAAATTAATGTATATGCCGGACTGTCGGCGCAACATTCTGTTAAAAGCCTTCGGGCTAAGAGGATTTTTATGAAAGAATTGCTTGAAACCGGCGCTGCGGGCGATCTCGAATACTGCGAGAGCTGTGACGCGCTGATAGGGACCATAAAGGACCTTGCTGTTGCCATAAAGGAAAATGACCAGACAAAAAGCTACGGCTGCCTTATCTGGGTAGGCCCGGACAGCGGTGCCGACCCGGATGCCGCTTCTGAATTTCTTGCGGCACAGGCTGCGGAGAAGCCGCATATAATCAAACATTACAGGGTTGCGGGCAAAGGCGCGGCGATAGCTCTTGTGAAATACAATGACGCCGAACGCAATATTGCCAACATCAATCGTCTCATGGGTGAGATATCCGACGGCCTTTTTGCACGTTCCTATTCAAATTGCTGCTACCGCTGCGGAAGTAAGGAAAAACTGTCGCTGTACAGTGACAACGGCGTTCCGGTAATGTACTGCTCGGACTGCGGACGGGGAACGGTACTTCGTTCGTTCGGCGGAAAGGCTGTACCGGAGAGAGAAGCTCCCGTTATTGCCGCTGATGATCCTATGCTCGGAGGATTGCTGGCGGACGGCACCGAGGAAGAGGTTACGGAGCCTAAGAATAACACTGTCGCTGCCGATGACAATATAGACCTCAGCGCACTGCTGTTTGCGGGCGTTGAGGGGGAAGAAAAAAAGCCCGCTCCGCCGAGATCGGAGCTTTTCGAGGCAGCGCAGCGTGAATTTGAGGAACAGAAGAAACTTGAAAAACAGGAGCCGGACACTGCGCTGGATTCTCTCATGTTTGTGGCGGGAGAGGATAAAGCTGAGGAGGAGACGGAACCTGCCGTGACCGTGAATGCTCCCACGGAGAGCGATATCTCCGATCTGGGCGGGCTGATGTATGACGGTACCGAGACGGTGGAGGAAGAACAGCCGACGGCAGAAGAGAAAGCCGCGGAGAATGCCGACATAAATACTCTGATGTATGATGCGCAGGAGGCGGCTGATGAAACCGTACCCGAAAAGCGTATCCCGGCAGTGGAGATGCAGGCGCCGGCTGCGAGCGGTTCGGAGATCGACGGTCTTATGGTGGGCGAGATCGACGAGGTTACCGCTGTTACCGCGATCGGCAGAGGCGAGGGCGAAGACCTCAGGGTCGCTGCGCAGGAAGAAGAATATGTCGGGCTCGATGATAAAGTTCAGGTCACTGCCATACATGACGACAGCAATGACGGCGAAGATATAGAGGTCACGGAACTGGATTCCAGGCTCGGGGCGCCTACCGAGACCGAGGGCGATGTACTCGAAGCGAATGATACACCGCTTGAGGAGGACGGAAGTGTGCCGCTTGTAAATCCCAATTCCGGATTTGCCGATGTCAGACCTTCCCCGGCGTTCGGTCCCGGTGCGGTCAGGGCGTATGCGGCGGGAAGCTATGAAGGAGCCAATATAGCTGAGGAGCCTGTGGGGTTCGACGGGCGGAGAAAAGGTTCCGCGCCGGTAAGCGACCCGCGCCTCGGTGATGAGATGGGCGGCAGAAGCAGGAATTTCCGGGAACAGCAGGTCTCCGATCCCGCACTGCACAGGCGGAAGGTAGAGCAGCACAGGGTCTCCGGAAACGCGAAAAGTTCGACGCATACCAATTATTCATATACTGCGGGAAACGCCAGCAAAGGAGTTGTCGGTGCCGTCGCGGCCGCTATCTTCGGGCTTGTCGGAGCGGGGCTCTGGTCGGGGATAGGCTATCTTCTTGACGCCCTCGGAACATTCGATCAGAATACAGCAAGTCTTATTATTGCGGTATGTTCGTTCCTGCCTACTCTGTTTGTTTTTGTTGGGTATCGCATCGGCGGGGATTATTTTGACAAGAAAGGCATAATCATCTCGTCTGTTGTTTCTGTTGTATTCGATGTGATCGGCGCTTTGGCACTTTTTGTGACCTCCGAGCTTCGCTGGACAGCTCAGGAATACGGCTTCAGCGTTTCTCTCGATAAGGCGTTTGAACGTATGGGTGCGGGCATTGCCGGAGGTGAAACAGATGTTGCGATATACGGGCGGCTTCTGATAATAGCGGTCATTATGGTGATCTCGCTTGCGGCAGGCATTATTGTGGCGAACAGGCGTTCCGAATAGGCTGTTCGCGTGCGATATGAAAAATTTTGAAAATTTTTTCAATTTTTTTCAATTAAGGTATTGACAAACGGTACAAGTCGTGATATAATAACACTATTCCGCCGCAAGAAGAACCGAATGTCGGGAAATAAAATTTTTTCAAAGAAAAAA
>CAMVGH010000203.1 GCA_947166945.1 uncultured Clostridia bacterium | reverse complement strand
CAAAGTCTATATAATTATCCCCTTTTGAATAATTCTCCCAATATTGAATAATACTGTCATTCAACACTTCTTTATCATACTCACTCAAATCATAAGTTATCCTATAAGACTTTTCCAGCTTTTTAGGCGCACTCTCCCAATCCATAGCGAAAGCATCGGAATGTGTAGACTGCTGATTTGCCATTATGCCGCCTATGATGTGTGTAACATAGACTCCTGCACCCGTCGCTGCAAGCGCTGCAGTAGCAATAAGCACCGCCAGCCTTACACGCTGCCTTAAGCTTATATTGTTATATTCCTTTACAAAATCCACGGGCTTCTCCAAAGACCGCTGATAAGCCTTGATTATAGCTCTTTTACGCCTTTTATATCTCCAAGAGAACCTATGATCGGGCATTGCGGCTATATCATAATAAGCGGCGAGCGCTCGTGTCTCTCCCTCGAAAGCCGAATACATTATATTGCTATCTATCATAATCCTTCCTCCATAATTATTTTCATCAGGCTTTTTTCAGCCCTTTTCAATCTTTTTCTCACACCATCTTCGGTGATACCAAGCATTTCTGCAATCTCAGCCGTACTGATATAGTAGTAATACTTGTATCTTAAGACTTCTCTATAACTTTCGTCAACCTTGCCCAAAGCTTTCTGAACAGTCTCTGCGTCACATCTGCGAGAAAAGTCCATATCAAGACTATCCTCTCCAATATCGTACAGTTCATCAAGATTGACATGAGCATCCCTTCGCCGCTTCCTATATAGATTAGTGGCTGTACTCTTGACAGTAACTATGACAAAAGCCTTTGCGCTCTCGCTTTCCGGCTCTGCTACCTTGTCGAGATACTTTCTTATTATCCTGATGAAAGTTTCGGATACAGCATCCTCGGCATCCTGCTTATTCTTAAGTATACCAAAAGCGATATTATACATCATTTTCTCATATGCTATGTACAGTCTTGTGACAATATCTCGTTCTTCCTCGGTCTCCACCATTGAGAGATAAAAGAATAGCATAGAAACCTCCTCCGCAATGTGTGCTGCCTACAGTGCGTTATTATTATCTGCTTTATCTCTCATAATATAAAACAAAGCAAAAACTGAAAACAAGACACTGTTTTAATAATATTTTGCAAAATGACAAACTTTGTAAATTGTAAACAAATTGTAAATTTATCTTTTGTGTAACCATTACAATAAATATAATTTTAATATTATATCATTAATTTTTCATATTTTCAATATTTATTTCATAAAATATATCAAATGCTTCCTAAAAGAGACGTAATAGGAAAGAAAATCAAATGTCAAAAAAACCTCAAACGTTCATTTAATGGACCGGATGAGGCATTATAATAATAGTATGCCTATTGTTCTTAACCTAAATATGCAGAATGGATGCTCACAGTCCTCAGTCTTGTAACAAGGCGTTCCGTCTCCGCCCTTAAACGGTCTGCACACCTCTGCCTTCATTTTCTGTTCGATATACTCGCATATCATATCCTCAACATTTCCGATATGCTTGCCAATCGCCGCCAGAAACTCATAATGGACTTCTATATGGGCGAGGACGCAAACGGCGACATCTTATGGAAAAAGGATGAGATACTCTCCACCGACCTTAAAAAGCTCGCGGGCTTCGGCAAGGGCGGCGAAAAGAACTATCCCGGTATTATTACCGATCTGCAAATGATGCTGTATCTGGTAACAACGGACTTCCGCAGGCGCGTGAACAAGCGCGGCGAGCAATACGGAATGTCGGTATCGGTGATGTTCCCGCCGGAAACGGTGTGGGGATATGAAGCGGTCACCTCCGCATACGGCGAAGCACCGAGCGACTCATATGAGCGTATCGTTGTTCACCTTCGGGAGATTTTCCCGGATGCCGATGACGACGGTGTTACAGCACTTATTGGAGCACCGCCGAACGAATAAAGATTATATCTCCGATTTAAGAAAAACAGGGCTCCGATACGGAGTCCTGTTATTGCTATTATCAGCTTCTTTCAGCCAATTTGTATTCTACCCACATCTCAAGCATTTTCCCGTAGTGTTCGTCTTCGGTTTCAAAATCCACGCCCAGCTCTAAAAGCATATTTTCCCATACACTTGCCTCGCCTCTGCTTCTGTACGCATTGTTCACATCGTTTTTCGTGCAGTATGCCATACAGGTTTCCATTGCGGATATTGCTTTCTGCCTGATCTCGTCAATGCTGAATTCCATAAGTTCCCCCTTAATAATTGCCGCTGTACACATCAGTTATAACTTCCGCGCCGCTCTTGGCTGCGGAGATCAAATCTATCAGCATACTCTCTATATCGTCCAGCAAGTCGGAATATGTCGAACCGTACAGTCCGATCATATTGTCCGGCTCCCTTTCGTCATCTTCAGGGCTGGGAACATGGATGTTATACCTGCTCAGGACATCTTCAAAAGCATCCAGCACCCTTGAAGCCTCATCGTGAGTATAGATCTTCTTGCCGGGTATTGCCTCATGATGCGCCGACATTCCTTCCATAGTAAGCTGCATTCCCAGCTTGAAGCCCTTTGCGAATTCGTTATAAAGCTGCATACTGCAAATGTCGTTGCTCATTTCGGATACTCTTTCAACGAGACCCTTTGCGTGCGGAAAGAGCTTGATTATCTCCTCCTTATCCTTTATCATTTCGTTCGTTTGAGCTCTGATCTCATCCCACAGCGGACCGGGTTCACCGGCGGTATCAAGTCTTCTGTAGTAGAAAGCTCTCAACGCCTCTGTATCCTTAGTGCCAAAGTTTCCTTTCATCCCATCATCGATAGCGATCAGCTTAGTCACCGTACCGTCATTTGCGGCTTTGACAGCCTGCTCCCATGTACTTATGTCAGTAAACACCGGTGCGTATGTCGAGAGCTCCTTTTCATCGGGATAATGTACAGCGAGATATACTGCCAGAGCGTTATACTCTTCCTGATACCTGTCCGTGTACGCACAAGGATTTGGATACCCCGTTATAATAGAAACTCTTATGCGCATCGAGGACTTTAAGGCCTCGGGGGTTATTACTTCTTGATATGCCGAGGATTTGCCTGAATATTTCGGATTGTACAAATAAGCCTCGATAGACCATATAGTATCGGTCTCTACATAAAGGTCAGCTTCATCGCTGTCAAAATATTCAGAATCAGCCGTTACCTCTATCCTTGTCGATATTCTGCCATTTATGCCATTATTACGGCATATCTCGGATATAGTGCGCGGAACAGCTTCTTTCAGCACATCAAGATCATTGCCAAAGATGTCCGTCTCAAAATGGGCATTTTTTTCGTTCTCGACCTCGATTTTAATAGTATATTCCTTTATTTCACTCATAACAGTTCCTTTCTGATAGAATGTACGGGAGCAGCTGCCCCCGTACATCGAATATTGCTATCTTTTACCTTATAAAATCAGCTTGCAAGCAGTTCCTCATCGTCCTCCTCGTCTTCATCGGCATTACAGCCGCCAAACGGGAAGTCATCCGTTGCCTGTTCGTCTTCCTCATATTCATCCTCGTAATCTTCGTAGTCTTCTTCGTCGTCATAGTAGTCCTCATCGTCATCGGTCTCGGTCTCTCCCGAATCATCGCTGTCGCCGGACGGCTTCTTAATTGCCGCTGCCTCTGCAAATAAGGCGTGCGAACCGTCTCTTAAAGCCTTTTCGTCATCGGAAAGAGCATATCCGAGTGCTACGAGCGTATCGTAGATGATCTCAAGGGTTTTGTTTACATCATACGAAAGGTTATAGCCTCTGTAATTCTCCTTCTCACTGTCTCTGAGTTCCGAGTAAGCGTAATACAGCAAAGCCTTCTCGGGTGAGCCTTCAACAGCCTGAGCAACCATTTCGTGGGTTATCTCTCCGTCCTCCGGCTTGACAAGCCCCAAAAGGTCTTTATATGCCGCCCTGTCGAAGCTCGTGTACTTGTCATGAGAATAGTTCAGAAGCAGAGCGACCGCCTTAAGATTCTTCTTTATAACCGTAGCGCTGCACTTGCTGATAAACTCAACTCTGCACTGATATGCAGCCTTTTCAAGTTCAGCGAACTTTTCGGCAAGCGCCTCCATTTGGGCTTTCTTTGCTTCCTCAGATGCCTTTTTGATCTTCTGAGCCGCTGTAGGCTCGGGAGCATCGTTAAACAGGAAAGTATCACCGTTATTGTCGAATACGCAGTAATATATCTGCTCACCGGCGGGATAGCCGTGATCCTTGATAAACTGCTTTATCGCCTCTTCGGTAAGCTCTTCGACATCCAGCTCGTTCTTATTGGCGGTATCATCGCCGTGATAGGAGTACCGCTCACACTTTTTCGGCTTGAAACCCATTTTGCGAAGCAGCGGCTTTATTATAGCTTTTTTCTTCTTCGCTTCCTGCTTATTGAGCACAGTGCGGAGCTTGTAAACGAAGCTGTCGGTTCCTATACACTCCAGAAGACCGTTTCTGTCGTTGATGTCATCGACCTCATTCAGTCTGTTCAGATCGGTAATAGATACCTGCCGAGCAGTACAAGCCTTAACAAGTTTACCCTGGTCAAGCTGATTGTACTTAATGCTGTTGCTTACTTTTGTGCGACTGAAGCCTGTCCTTTTTGAAACCTCATCGACCGAGCCGAGATTATCGAACATAA
>CAMVGH010000202.1 GCA_947166945.1 uncultured Clostridia bacterium | reverse complement strand
ATATTCCCCAAGCTCAGCGAAAGGAGGGCGGGTCTGAATGTCAAAGCGTAAAAACTACGGCCAGAAAGCCGCCGTAGCCCTCAAATACAACCCGAGCCTCAACTACGCACCCGTCGTCGTAGCCTCGGGTCTCGGCGAGCTCGCACAGCGTATCGTCAACATAGCCGACGCGAACGGCGTCCCGATCTACCGCGACGACAGCACCGCCGCCCTCCTCGTCATGCTCAACTCCGGCGAGGCTATCCCGCAGGAACTGTATCAGATCGTAGCCGCTATCTACGCCGAGGTGGTCTTCACCGCCAACGAGACAAAAAAACTCACCCAGCGCCGACCGGGCATGGGTGGAGGTACCGGCGGCTCGCGGCGATGAGAGAAAACTGCAATACAAATTAAGAATTATGAATTAAGAATTAAGAATGAATGTGCGCCGCTGCGCGGCGATAATTTGAATTGTGACAAAAGAAGAAAGCTCCTGCGTTTTTTCACAGGAGCTTCTTTCTGTTTTGAGTTCTTTTAATTTCGTCACGATTCAGATTGTCGCGGAGCGACACCCAACGCACGATGCGTTGTATGGTGCCGCCCGAAGCGCGCATAAAAGCGGCACCGAAAATTCTTAATTCTTAATTCTTAATTCTTAATTCTTAATTTAAATTTGTCATTGTTTGTCATGAAAATCTGAAAAAATGTCATTGTATGTCATGCCGGAATGTGCTATATTGTTATTATAGAAAACTATGGGGAGGACAAAACAATGCCCGAAACAAAAAAATCATTCGTGATGTACCACGACTATATCACACAGTTTGAAATGCTCTCAAAAAATGAACAGGCAGACCTTATCATGCTCATTCTCCGCTATGTCAACGGAGCCGATACCGATATGTCGGAACTCTCCGGCGGGGTAAAAATGGCTTTCTCGTTTATCCGAGCCCGTCTCGATGATGATTACGAGAAATATCTCGAAACCTGTAAGAAACGTTCCGAGGCTTCCAGAAAAGCGATCGAAGCAAGACGTCTGCGTTCGGAACCAAACGTTACCAAACGTTACCAAACGTTACCTGATAATGATAATGTTGTTGTTAATGAGAATGAGAATGAGAATGAAAATGAGAATGAAAATGAGAATGAAAATGAGAGTGAAGTTGTTGTTGTAGTTGTTGATGATAATGATGTGCCGCCGCGTGAAGCGGCTGCGGCACACGAAGAAACAACAACGACTGCCGGAACAACAACAACAACAACAACCACTCCCGAAGGGAATACTGAATTCTTTGCACCTGCGGTGGAGCAGATAAGAGAATATTGCACCGAAAGGAACAACAGCATAGACCCGCAGAGATTTTATGATTATTACTGCACAAAAGGCTGGCTGGTAGGAAACAGTCCGATGAGGGACTGGAGATCCGCGGTAAGAATGTGGGAGAGAAAGGAAACAGAAAAATCCCAGTACTCCCCTGCCCCGCCTGTGCAGAGTTTACAGACGGCTAACGGGTTCAGCTCCGTGAGCGAGCGCACCCTTGAACGATACCGCGGTCTGTGAGGGGCGGACAGCCGTTATCGGTCCGCATCGTTTTCCCAGCTTTCGCGTTCTATCCGGTTATGGATAGCCTGCATCTTATCATCTATCACGGCGATAGCGTCCGCGCACTTTTTGAGGTCGGCGGCTATCTCCTCCGGGTTTTTGATGTTGTGCTTGTATTTCAGCTTGTGTTCAAGGCTTGCCCAGAAATCCATGGCTATGGTGCGGAACTGCACCTCCACGCGCATCTCTTTCTTGCCGGTGGAGAGGAATATGGGTATGCCGATTATGAGGTGGAGACTGCGGTAGCCGTTGGGTTTGGGGTTTGCGATGTAGTCCTTGCGCTTCAGGAGCTTCACATCGTCCTGCATGGTGAGTATATCCGCTATCGCGTAGATATCCTCCGGGAACGAGCATATTACCCGCACTCCGGCTATATCGCTGAGGGTGTTCTCGATGTTCTCTATGGTCGGCGGGATACCCTTGCGCTGCATTTTCTCGACTATGCTGAGGGGGTCTTTCACTCTGGTCTTTATGGTTTCTATCGGATTATAGTCATACAGTGTCGAAAACTCGTCGTTCAGCACGTTCAGCTTTGTTTCCACTTCCCGGACAGCGCACTCGTTCTGCATCATAAGCTCCATAAACGGCTTTGCGCTTTCGAGGAGTTCCGCCGTGCGTCCGGAGCCGAACACGTTCTGAAACTCTCCGGGGTTTGCAAGCTGTGTATTCTCGTCCATTGTCTTTCTCCCTTTTCTGTTATTCGGTCATGTTTATTATATCACACATTTTTGCATTTTGCAACAGACAGCGGCAACTTTTTTGTGTAATTTCACAAATCCGTCATTTCTCCGGCAAATGGTTACAATCTGTAACATTTCCCCGGAAATTGTTACCGCTTTGTAATCAAATCTTAACCGGTTTGTAATTGCATTTTGCGGGAAAGTGTTGTATAATGAATACAGAACAACGGATCCGGTTCGATTTATATAATACAGACAACCACTCATTTACTATCCTGAGTTATCCTTCCATAACGGCAGACCCCGCGCAGAGATGTGCGGGGTCTGTTCGTTGTGCCAAGCGAAAAAAATCGTTTACACCCCTTGATTATTTCCGTTATTTGGTGTATAATGTATTTATCAATTTCGTCCCGAAAAAAAAGGAGAACCGCAATGATAAGATTTTACGATGAAAATTCAAGCCTGAAGATGAGACTGCGCGACGAGACTCTCATCATCGAAGGCTGGGGAAAGAACGCCCTGCGCGTAAGGGCGACCAGAAGAGCGCAGATGCCCGCCCATGCTCACGCGCTCACCGAGAACGTGTCACATGACGCGAAAGTCTCCATAGACGCGGAGAACAGGTGCGCGGAGATAGTCAACGGACGCATAAAGGCTACCGTCAACAACGTGGGAATAATCTGCTTCTACCGCGACGGCAGGCTCATCTTACAGGAATACTACAGCAGCTACGGCGGCTCTATCCGCAAGGAGAGCATCTGCTACAAGATCGTTTCCCGCGAGTATAAGGGGATCTCCTCCGACGATTTCAGGATAACCGTCCGCTTTGAGTCGGATCCCTCGGAAAAGCTCTACGGTATGGGACAGTATCAGATGCCGATACTCGATCTCAAAGGCTGCACGCTCCCGCTGGAGCAGCGCAATTCACAGGTATCCGTGCCGTTCGTCATCTCCGACAGGGGCTACGGTATGCTGTGGAACAATCCCGCTACCGGCGAGGTACAGTTCGGGAAGAACATAACAAAGTGGATATCCACGGAATCGGACATGGTGGATTACTGGATAACCGCGGACGAGACTCCCGCCGATCTGGTGCGCAACTATACCGAGTGCGTCGGACGCGCTCCCGTCATGAGCAGGGACTATCTCGGTCTGTGGCAGTGCAAGCTGCGTTACAGAACTCCCGACGAAGTCCTCGAAGTTGCCCGCAGATACAAGGAACTTGGCATACACCTTGATGTTATCGTCATAGATTTCTTCCACTGGACTGTACAGGGCGACTGGAAATTTGACGTGAAGTACTGGGCGCCCGAAAAGGTAAAGGCTATGGTTGACGAGATACACGCCATGGGAACGAAGATAATGGTCTCGGTATGGCCGTCGGTCGATAAGCGCAGCGAGAACTACTACCCCATGGATCAGCACGGTCTTATCAGCTACACGGATATCGGCTCACAGCAGACATACGACTATCAGGGCGACTGCGGGACAGTGGATTTCTTCAATCCCGAAGCGCAGGAATATGTGTGGAACGTATGCAAGAAGAACTACCGCGATCTCGGCATAGACCTGTTCTGGCTGGACAATTCCGAGCCGGACAGCGTGGCTTATGATTTCGAGAACTTCCGCTACTACGCGGGGCGCGGCTCCAAAGTGGGCTGCGAGTACCCGAAGATGTATCTGAAAGCCTTCTATGACGGGCAGGAGAAGAACGGCGACACAGACGCGGTGAACCTTATCCGCTCGGCATGGGTAGGTTCGCAGAAGTACCGCGGACTTGTATGGACAGGCGATGTGCAGTCCAACTTCGAGTCGTTCAAGGATCAGGTCATAGCCGGACAGAGCATGGGTATCGCGGGTATCCCGTGGTGGACTACCGACATCGGCGGATTCATGACCGAGGACAGCAGCGACCCCGATTTCGTGGAACTTCTTATCCGCTGGTACCAGTTCGGCGTATTCTGCCCGGTATTCCGTATGCACGGCAACCGCGGTCCCGACTGGGATATACCGGCGCTCGACGACCGTGATTTCGGCGGCGGATATCTCTACACCGGTCACCCGAACGAGCTGTGGAGCTACGGCGACGAAGCATACAATATCATGAAGAAGTATCTCGATGTCCGCATTTCTCTCAAAGACTACATCGCTTCCCTCATGGAAGAGACTTCAAAGACCGGTGCGCCCCTTATCCGCACGATGTTCTACGAGTTCCCCGACGACAAGCAGTGCTGGGAGCTGCCCGAACAGTTCATGTTCGGTCCCGATTACCTCGTCGCCCCCATTCTTGAACTCGGCGCCCGCGAACGCACCCTCTACCTCCCCGCCGGCAAGTGGCAGTCCCTCGCAGATAACTCCGTCCTCGACGGCGGCAGGTTCGTCACCGTCCCCGCTCCCC
>CAMVGH010000201.1 GCA_947166945.1 uncultured Clostridia bacterium | reverse complement strand
GTCACTACGCTGATACTCCTGCCGTTCTCCAATCAGCTTGTAAAGCTCGCCAAAAAGCTGATACCCGATTCCAAAGAAGCCGAGGTATCTGTTCTTCTCGATAAGCGTCTTATCGCAACACCGCCTCTCGCTGTTTCACAGTGCAGAGAAAAGACGGTGGATATGGCACAGGGAGCAAAGGAAGCCCTGCATGAAGCGCTTCGGGCAATGTTTGATTATTCGGACAAGGCTGTGCTGAGCGTGGAGGAAAAAGAGCAGCTCCTTGATGAAATGGAAGACCAGCTCTCCACGTTCCTGCTGGAATTATCCGCAGTCAGCCTGACGGACGAGGACAGCCGTACCGTCACCGAGCTTCTGCACACGATCAGCGACTTTGAGCGTATCAGCGACCACGCTATCAATATGATCGAGATAGCGCAGGAAATGGAACGTAACAGCCAGAGCTTTTCAGACAGTGCGAAGGACGATTTCTCTACGCTTTTTGCCGCGCTGACAGAAATTTCCGGGCTTACAGTCAAGGCATTTACAGAAAATAATACCGAACTTGCAATGAATGTTGAACCGCTGGAAGAAGTCATTGACGATCTCACCGCTGCTATCAGAGATAAGCATATCGAAAGACTTCGCAAAGGCGAATGCAGTCCGGAGCTTGGAGTATATCTGTCCGATCTGATCATCAATTGTGAGAGGGTATCTGACCACTGCTCAAATATAGCGGTGTCTATAATCCAGATCGCAAAGTCGAGCATGAGAAGCCATGTGTATCTTAATGAACTGAAAGCACAGCGTTCGGAACAATTTATCGGCGCTTATAATTCGTATCATGAAAAATACAGATTATCTGCGTAAAAGTATAACAGCCGTATTCCCGATGTGAGAATACGGTTGATTTGTTATTTCAGATTCGCGCGCGGTTTCGTACTAAGCGCAGTTAAAAGGAAATGACCACCGTACTTTCGACAGGGAAGTTTTTTTGTCAAACCCCGGTTCCGACCGAATGATAAATGCGCTCGGAGCTGCTTTTGATATCGGTTTGCGGCTGAGGCTGATTTCGAGAGACTTCCGGCTTTTGCGTATAATTTCAACAACACAAAGAAACATTCATAAGATTTTCATGGAAACCGGACAGATAAAAATATCCCGTAAGAAGTCTGAAAGCTCTTCTTACAGGATATTTGTGGGTTATACGACAGTTACCGATATGATGTTGAGATGATACGAATAGCTGTAGGTGATATCCTCCGCAATTTTCTGTACCATTGTAACACCGATCTTTGCGAATGTCTCATCATCCCGCTCGAATATCAGCGGGTTGTAAGGCTCATCATAATTCCGGAGTACGAGTTCTATCCTGCCGTCATCACAGAAAGCCTTTATGTCCATATATGACTGTTTTCCCGGTTTAGCTGTGAGCTTCCTGTGTGACAGATAATCCGCCGCGATCTCCTCCATGCAGAGTGCGCTTATATAGGCGTTCTTTTTCGATGTTCCGTTTTCGTCAAAGAACTTCTGCAGAGTTTCCGCAATAAATGTAACACTTTCCGCTTCCGTTGGAATGCTGACATCGAGTACGGTGAAGCGGTCTTTGATCTTTCCGAGAGCAAGCAGTCTGTCGAGCGGGACGGGAAAGCGTTTGCTTACTACTGCAAGAATAAGATAGTACACCGCAAAAAATATTACGAAATTGTAGCCGTATGCGAGCCAGATGCCGGTAACGCCGAATATCCTGCCCAGTACCGCGACGAGGATCGGATAAAGCACGCTGTCGGGCAGCGCGGCAACAAGCAGGGAAAGTGACAGGTGGTCGGTGGATTCGTATGCAGAGCTGAGTGTAAACGGAAATACCGAGACAATGCCGCTCAGGGCTATCAGTATGAGACCGATGCGTCCGTCTTCCGAATCTCCGATGTTATAGAACGACAGTATCGGAGACTGCAAAACAATAAGTATTACTGCCAGCACAGCAGCATAGATAAGTCCGAATTTGATCGAAGCGGTAAATGTCTTTTTTATGCCTTCCTTGTCACGCCCGCCGAAAAGAATGCCGAAAAGAGGTTCGCTTGCATAGAGAGTGCCGCGCCCCACCGTGCGGACAACCGTACCTATAGTCTTGATGATGCTGACAAGCGCAAGTACACCCGTACCGTCCGCAAAAACACCAAGCACAATATTGTTTACAACAGAACCGCTTACGGAATCAAGCATAGAGTCAACAGACGTCGGAAGTCCGCGCCTTACACAGTCAAGTGAGTCTTTTATGTTTTCCGCGTTAATGGGATACAGTCTGAACTTCACCGATATTTTTCTGTACTTTATCATAACAAAAGCCACTATCATCTGCGCGAATGCGCCGGCTGCCGAACCTATTCCGAGTCCGGCTATTTTATATTCCTCCGGCAGCAGCATCACAGCCGCGACGGAAATCACGACATTTACCCCCACATTCACGATGCTGCATATCATTCGTTCCGTCTGATATCCGAAGGTAGTCACAACAAGCTGAAACAGTGTCCCCATGCAGAAAAAAAGCACCATGGGACAATCGGCGCGTATATACATCCTTGCATACTCAACTGCCTGTTCGGTAGCCTTTGAGCCGCCGCTTATATTTATAAGTACGTCGGTAAGGAATAGGCATACCGCAATAAATATCAGATCGACGATAACAGTAAGTGTGAGCGCGAGCGAATACATTCTGCGATATCCTTCCATATCGCTTTTTCCCATACAGTGCAGCATTTTGTGGAAGCCGCCATGCATTATCATTGCCGTGAAAGATAGCATAAGTCCGAGCATCGGCATACCTAAAGCAACTGCTGCAACAGCGTCTTCACCCATAAAGTGTCCCGCGATCATCGTATCTACCATAAATGTCAGAGACTGCACAAGTGCATAAATCATGCACGCCGGCATGACCTTTTTTATGGATCCTGCGGAAAGTACATTCGATTGTAATTCAGTCGTCATTGTTTCAATATCCTTTCTGATTCGTATGTCAAATTTTATTACTTTTGCAACTAATTAATGTCTGCTCAACAAGGAATGTGTCCGCTTTAAAAATACGCTTATACCACGATGTAATACAGAAGGTTTCCAAAGGCGTGCATGGACGTGCGCATAAAAGAAACCTTCGGGCGTTACCCAATAGCAATCGTTAAGAGACAATCCTTTTGATACACTGATGACGTTCATCGGTCTGTTCAGACTGAGACCGCACTTGCTCAGGAAAGCGCTGACATAAGCTCTGTTCTTGGGAATAGTTCTGTGTTTCAGCCAGCTTGCTATACCTTCTTCATCAAGGCTCAGATCAAGAGGCATCAGTTCTTTTTTCTCATTATTTACCCAGAGCAGCTCTATTTCGGGCATGCTTGTATCCTCGGTCGCCAAGAATCGCAGCAGCACATCATCAAAGTGCCTTAATTCATAGATTATTCCGATGCCTCCTTTCAAACATTTTTATTATGGTTTATTATATCACACAAAACTGGAAAAATCAATACTTAAAGCCATATAATCCGGCGAATTATCTGGCCTTGAAACTATACAATATATAAGAAATCATAGTGTTGCAAGCGTCCTCTTTTGATGTACTCCTGCAACTCTTCGTCGGAAATATACCGACGTTAACGGTCACTTTTACTTCCTGCATATTCTAAGCCCGTAAATTGAGCCGGCTCACCGAGCAGACCTCAGCTTGACCGTCAGGCGAACAGAAATGCCCCTCAGAGCCGTACAAGCCTGCGGAGCGGAAATCTTAACCGCTGAAAAGAAAAAGCCCTCAGAAACGCTTGCAGAGCGTTTCCGAGAGCTTGCGGTTATTCAGTTCCAATAGGGTTTGTGACTGTTGTGGTATGCTCCACAATTCTGATTATGACTTGTGTGGAACGGAAATCGGGTGCGCCAATAGGCTATACCATGTGGAATGTCGTATATACAACAAGGAAACAGCATACTAATGTCATATTTATAGGGTTCTATGACCATAACTGTTGATCATGAACACAAATAAATTTATGATATTATACCTTTCATAAGCTCTTCCAGTTCTTCGTCAGACTTTTCCATTAACTCATCATTGTTATAGAACTTAGTGATGAGCGCTCCGACGGGTTTGTCGTTATATGTGAATACAAGGTCGTAAAGCCCTGCCTCACATTCCTCAGGGTTAAGATAAAAGCTGCCCCATGGTAACGTTTCATCATCGGGATCTTTATTAAGGTCAAGTGCCTGAACAAAGCCCTCGCTCTCCTCGGAAAGCGTGTTATCAAGATAAAAGGCAAGGTCGTCCTTATGCCTGAACGCCCAGCATTTCAGTCCGCTTTCGGCATCGGTATCTGGGTAGATCTCTACCCATTCATCAAGCATAAAAATGCAGCGTACACGTTCGGTCGGATCCTTTTCGTTAAATTCTGCCGTGCCTGCTTGGTTTCCTGCCAAACGGACGTTACGAAGCACCTGTTCCTCGCCCTCCTCAAGCGGGAATACGAATAACTTACCCGGCTCAAGTGAACCGAGCACCTCTCCGACATCAGATTGCTCATCAGATACCTTTGAATCCTGCGGAGAATCGGTCGCAGCTGTTGTAGTAGTTGTTGTTGCAGCATCGGACTTGTCCGAGGACTCGTCTTGCTTTCCGCAGGCAGCAAGAGCTGCTGTCAGTGATAAAGCCAGTAAAATTGCCAGTGCTTTTTTCATAATAGCCCCTCCTCGTAGAATATTAATTGTGAATGTGAAACTACTTTTGCACGTTATTCACTTGAGCTAACAACCATAAATGTTAAAAGTGCGCAATTATGTGTGCCTGATGTGAACACAGTAAACATACTCTGCCCACCCGTATCGGAGAAATATATGCGTG
>CAMVGH010000200.1 GCA_947166945.1 uncultured Clostridia bacterium | reverse complement strand
AGCGCACAGCATATCAAAACCGATAGCGCCGCCGTTGTAGAAGTCAGTCACGCCCTGCGTAATCAGCTTTATTATAGTATCTTTCAGCCTCTGAACAAGTTCAGGGGTTATTTTTATTATCCGATGTCCGGTAAAACAGCAAGTTTTCACACATTTCACTCCTCACATATTTTGTAACATATATTATAACATATAAATATTTACACGGTCAAGTTATAATATATGTTAAGAGGGTGATTATATGTCTGACAAACTTAAAATCTCAAAACGCTCAAATATCAAGGGCGATGACGGCTATAAAGTCTTTTCGATCCGTATTAAAGAAGAAATCGTGAATAAGCTCGATGAATTGTCTAAAGAAACCAACCGATCACGAAACGAGCTTATAAACATAATGCTTGAATACGGCATAAACAACTGCGAAATAACAGACAAAGAATAAACATATCCCCGTTCAGCTTCACAGCCGAACGGGGATATTTCATTCTTTAGCAGGATCAAACCTCAGACGATAATCACAGCACTTCGCACCTTCGGAAACGGCGGTCGTGCGTTCATACCGGATATGATTAAAACTTTTCATGTACTCCTTGTCCATACTGCAAATGCACAGCACAGCTTTTTCGCAGCCGAGTTCCTTGCAGATCTCATGAAAGGGGCAAGACAGAATATCCACGCCGTACATCTCCGGCGGCTCACTTACGATCCTGCGCTTGTAACCTTTTTTCTCGCTGCTCGCATCGTCCATGATCTTTTCGATATTCTCCCAAAGCTTGCGGTCAACATTCGGCAGCGACGTGATCTTATGTACAAACTTGCCGACCTTCCTGCCCATGTATGTGCCGTAGCGTTTCAGTGTTTCCTCAGCCTTAATCCCGTGAGCCTTGAATGCTCGATACAGCGCAACTGCCGGGATCGCCATTGCACCCTTGTGTTTTCTTAATGCCGGATTTTGGTGCATGATACGGTCATACTCTGCCGCCGCATCATTCCAGATCTCAATGCCTTTTGCCTCGCCGAGCTTCCACACAAGTATCTTTTTGAGTTTTCTGAAGAATATCTGTTTATCAAGAGAGTTCATAATTATTTCTCCAATCAGACCCTGCACCTTATGCTTTATATACCTCGATCTCATTTTCTATCTCGATCATATCATCATCTTGCAGCGGACCATGAACAATATCAACATTTGTTTCAAGAATACTTTCTAGCCGGTTTTTGATTTTTGAAATAGTAATAAGCGTTACCGGCGCGTTAAATTCCATTATCAGATCAACATCGCTTTCAGGCGTGTATGTACCGTTTGCCCGTGAACCGAAAAGTACTGTGCGAGATATAGGAAATTCGACAGCTACATCTTTAACTGCATTTTTAATATCGTCGATTGTCATAGATCGTTCCTCTATAGGTATCAGGGCTGCAGGTCCCCTGATACAAAAATCGTCAGTCGCAGATTGACGATTTTCGGAAAGAATGTGCAAAAGTCGGGAAACCCCTGACTTGGAATGCACTTCTTTCCTTGCTTGCTATTCTTTGTTTTCTTAAAAGTATGAAGCACTCATTTTTTCAATGATTTCTCTGTTTCTATCATTTTCTTGATTTTTTCAGCTATCATTGTTTTATGTTCAATGTTTTTTGAATCAACCGAGAAACTTACCATATCCCAATCAGTATCATATACCATTGTGAATGGAATACCCCTGTAATTGCATTGATATGATATATCCCATAATACCATATCGCCTTTTGCATCATTATCAAGAATTTTGTGCTTTTTCAACAAGAATAATATAAACTTATGTTCAACTCCGGTTTCACTCTCGTCAAAGAATTCTTCAGGAATATATTCTTTTTCCCTATATAGAAATGAAAAACAATTATCATAGCCAGATTCGGTTTTTAGATATTCGATTTCGACCATAGCATAGTCCTTATTCCTTCTATTTTAACAATAAAATCCCAACTTTTCACAAAAGCCTATACGTCCTAATAAACGAATTAACATCATACCCGGCATATATGTATCTTAGCAGTATCTCCGCGCACGCCCGACTGTCGCTTGCAGCCTGATGATGATCGAGAGCAATGCCGTAGTGCTTGCACATAACATCGAGACTGTGGCTCATGCTGGGAAGTGCGCTTCTGCCAATCTTGACAGTACACAGATATTTCGCGAACTTCTTCCATTCAATGCCGTACCAGGTCAGACATTTTTTCAGAACTCCTATATCAAACACAGCGTTATGCGCTGTCAGAATCCCATCGCTCAGATAGGGTTCAATCTTTTCCCATAGTTCCGGAAATGTCGGCGCGCCCTTGACGGTATCTGCACTTATGCCTGTGAGCTTGGTGTTAAAATAGTCGAAATGCGTCTCCGGATCAACGAGGGAGTAGAATTCATCAACGATCTTCCCACCGCCGATGACCGTGATACCGATAGCGCTCATTCTGTCGTTCGCACGATTTGGCGTTTCGACGTCAAAAACTGTGTAGGTGTACATTTTAGCTTTTTCGTTCATGCTGATATAAGTCCTTTTACCTGTTTCACAAGGACTGGTAATTCATCAAATACAACATCAGCAATAATAAACCAGCTTGTGCCGTCATAGTCATGCACGAGCCTGTGCCTCAGCCCAGCAATCATATTCCACTGTATCTCCGGATACTTAACCTTGTATTCATCGGAGATATAGTAAGCATACTCGCCGATATTTGAAAGCGGAGTAGTGACAAGCCACTGCAAAGCGGTATCATTCATTAGATTGTCTTTCTTAACATCGTGATCCCTGATATATTCAAGCAGCATATTACCTTTTTCATATATTTTATGAAGGCGCTGTTCATCAGAATATTTCATGCCACCCTAACCTTCTCTTTCATTATCGTCTCGTAAAACGAGCTGTCCGTGTTTACTTCGTTTATCTCAAATACATCAATCTCTTTATCAATTGCCCGTCTGAGTTCCTCAGCAAAAGCAAAAACAGAGGTTAGCTTAAAATCATTCCCACCGAATACAAGAAAATCAATATCACTGTGAGCAGTAGCCTCATTCCTTGCATAAGACCCGAAAATATACACTTCGCTGATACGGTATTTTTCGGCAAGCGGTCTGACGATTCGCTTAATATCGTTAATTGACATAATGTTCTCAGACATATTGATCTTCTCCTTTCGCGGAACATGCTATTATTAATTATTATACCACAAAACCTTGCAACAAACAATAGAAAAATGCTCAATTCTCCTCGAGTTGAGCATAAATTATTTCATAATATTCAAATACAGAATTGTATTGACAGCGCTTGAACTACAAACGCGAAAATCGCCGCTCTCGCTTTAGCCAATTAAATTTTCAGAAAAATCAGATCAGATATCGAGAAAAATAGCGCTCAATTAATATAACAATATGAACATCGTATCCATTGTATCGGTGCAAGCGATTGATCTACAAACCAATGTGCAGTTTGCACATTTTCTTGTTTGCAATTATGTGCAACTACTACAACGACCATAAGAGCCAAAATAAGTACCATATCTAAACGAAAATCCCCTCAACCAGCTTGGTTAAGGGGATTTCTTGGCTCCCCGACTCTGAACAAATCCGAAACATCCGTCACTATTTTTAGCGGGAGGGGAACCGTTTCCGGTTCCTCCCTGCAGTTGAAATTGACTACAATTTTGTCATCAAAGGCGTACACCGAGTTCACATAGGTCTCGATTATCCTGAGCTTGTTACCCTCGTCCGCGAGGTCGAACTCGGTCAATTTTGTCAGCCACGCCACGATCTGCTCCTTTTTGAGCCGCTTTTCCTTGATCTCCTCGCGTATGATCTTGGTCTCGATCTCGGACTTCTTGGCTTCAAGCTCCCTCATGCGGCGCTTGGTGGTCTCCGTGATGATTCCCTGCTCAATGGCTGCCATAACATTGTCGAGAGTTTTCTGTGTTTCCGCTAATTCCCGCTCCAGAAGCGGTATCACGGTACTTTCCTTATCCTGCTCTGCCATAACCGCGTCCGCAATCCTATCAATCGTATCGGGATTGAACAAATTTCTCACAACGCTGTCAACCACAAGGTTCTCGATAAATTCCTTGCGAATGGTCTTCTTCGGGTAGCCCTTTTTCTTCTTTGCGGTCACGCACTTGTAATAGTGATACTTCTTATTACCTGTACCTGTTCCGCTCTCACCGACCATAAATGCGCCGCAATGCCCGCAAATCAACTTGGTAGTAAGCAAGTAGGTTATTTCAGCTTTCATACACGCGGGGGCATATCTGTTCTTTTCGAGCCTCTGCTGTGCCATAGTATTTGCACCGCAAATACGAAACATCCTCCTTCGTTATTATCGCGGGGATTCCGTCCTCGAACACCACATCTCTGTACCTGTACTCGCCCATGTACTTCCTAATCTGTAACATAGCTGAAACCGAAGTCTTGGTGAACGGCTTGTTCTTGCAGGTCGTGACATGGTTCTCGTTCAGATACGCCACTATGTCCTTGATCGGACGGTTGTTGATGTACATCTGAAAGGCTTCCCGGATAAACGGAGCCGCAAGCTCGTCGATCTGATAGTGCTTCTGCTCGTCAATGTAGTAGCCGGTCGGCACATTTCCCCCATTGTACTGCTTTTTCAAGGCATTTTCGGTCATACCGCGTATCACCTTTTCTGACAGCTCCGCGGAGTAGTATTCTGCATACCCCTCAAGCACGGATTCAAGGATAATGCCCTCCGCCCCTTCGGAGATCACCTCTGTCGCGGACACCACCTTGACACCGTTCTTCCGGAGCAGCATCTTGTAGCGGGCGCTGTCATAACGGTTACGGGCAAAACGGTCGAGCTTCCACACAATCACGGTCTCGAAAAGCCCCTTGCTGCTCT
>CAMVGH010000199.1 GCA_947166945.1 uncultured Clostridia bacterium | reverse complement strand
CGCTGAAAAGAAATGAAATTTCGGAATACAGAGGAGAATATATGAGCCAGTACAGCTGGGCTGTACTTAACCAATAAAACAGAATGATGACCGTCGCTCTCCCGCGGCGGTTTTTTATTATTGTTGTACAAATCATCTTGTGAGAAATTGTGCAAAGCGCAGAAATTTCGGACTTTTTTTGAAAAAGTGCCAAAACCGCCGTTTTTTGTGATATTGCTGTGATAGTGGGTGTGTTATAATATATGTATTAAATCGGTCAACCGATAATTTTAAAGGAGAAATCATAATGGAATTTGAAAATGCCCGGAATGGGATCGGGAAGCTCTTTACCTGTCAGATCATCGAGATAGTTATAGGGCTGCTCGGTATTTTGATCGCGGTACTCGCCGCTTTGTTCGTAGGCTCCGCCACTGCCGTGGAAGCCGGAGCTGATGAAGCCACGGTCGCCGCGGTAGGAGCCGGTATCGGCGCGCTGTTTGCCGTTATAGCGCTGATAGTTCTCACTATTGTTGCGACGGTGCTTCAGATCAAGGGACTCAGTTTGGCGCGTAAGGACGAGCCCAAATATTTCGGCGGAGCGCTGGGTCTGGCGGTTCTGGTGCTCGTCGCGCAGATATTGAGAGGCCTTGGCTCGACTGTTCCGTTTCTTGCTCAGTTCGACAATTACCTTGCGGGTCTTGTACCGCTCAGCACAGTGCTTTTGCTTATAATGACCGTGCTTGGCATAAAGACGATCGCGGAAAAGCTCGGCAGAAAGGATATTGTGTCAATGAGTATGCCGATAATCATTATCGAGTCGATAGTATATGCTTCATCCGCGGTAACGGGACTTTCGGACGGTATAATGGGGATAGTTGCGGCGGTGCTTGCTTTTGTGGGATATATTATTTATTTCGTTTACCTTGCAAAAGCAAAAGCTATGTTCAGATGATAACGCTGAGGCGTTTCATAAAATTTCCAAAAAAGGAGCTTTTCTATGAAAAAAAGAAAGATTTTAGGTCTTGGACTTGCGGCGTGTCTAGCAATTACATCGCTTGCCGCACCGGTATATGCGGCGAATGAGACGACCGCCGCTGTCACTGAAACGGCATCAAAGTCGTACAAGATCACAAAAAGGAATATCCCTACATATTTCTTCGAATACAATTCGGAAGACAACAAGAAGATACCGCTCTACTACATGAACGGCAGTGATGTTCCGTATTTCGAGATCACGGATATGGTATCTGTTTTTATAACGATACTTAAACAGTGCGGAAGGCCTGAATTTGATCTTGAAGTCAAGAAAGAAGGCAATAAAGTCACTCTTACAAGAGAGAATGGATTCTTTACTGTTCTGGATTTTGAAGACGACACTATATTTTTCTGGGATTATGACGGGTTCTTTACATCAAGCAAGACCAAGACTCTTCTGGATCTGATCATGCCGGTTTACGAAACCGCGGATTTCACATTTATGCTGAAGACTCTGGCCTCTAACGAACGCACCGGAAATACAGTTACTCTGGATGCAGGTGATTACGACATTGATTTTGTCCACAGAGGAAGTAAGTATTATATCCCTGTACAGACGTTCTCTGATATATTCCTTTCCAGTTTTGGTGCGGGTGTGGCACTTTATAATACCCACTCGCTGATCTTCTATCTTGATGGAATAGAATCGCTTTATAATAACACAACAGGCAAATACAGCAAGCTCGGTCAGGTGTATTACGGCAAAGACGGCAAATACGCGACATGCAAAGTCAGTGAAACTATGTCCGAATTCAGCGTGAATGAATTCTGCTTCGCTATGGACACTCTTTATGGCCTTAAGAAAGAGCATAATATCAATTCATTCAAAGAGGTCATCGTTCAACGCGATACCGGACTCAATATGTACGGTACAAACGCCAAGAAGATCGACAGAGAACTCTGGAATCTCATTTATCAGAATGTCGATGATATTCACAGCAGATATGCTTTGAGCTCTTATGCGTCCGGTGCTGATTACAAATGGAAGCTCAATGAAAAATACGGACAGGGTTACGCAAGAGATTTCATTTTTGCGTTCGATGAGGAACTTAAAGAATTCAGAAAGAAATACAATCCTGATCTGAAAATATACGAGGAGCACGGCGATACTGCATATATCACATTCGATGGTTTTGAACTCGATTTTTCCAGTTTAGCAGACCTTTTCGGAGATGAACTCGGAGAATCCAATAATATTACGTTGGACAGAGTACATGATACAATAGGACTGATCTCATATTCTGTTCAGCAGATACTCCGCAAGGACAGCCCGATAAAGAACGTTGTTCTCGATCTCTCATTAAATGGCGGCGGAGCTGTTGATGCGGCTGCTTATGTTGTCGCTGCGTTCCTTGGCGAGGCTTCATTCAGTGTCGAAAATGCTCTCAGCGGTTCCCGGATCACAAACGATTATATGTGCGACATCAATTTTGATACGAAGTTTGACATAAACGAGACGCTTGCAGGCAAGGGACTCAACCTTTACTGCCTTACCACGAAGGCAAGCTTCTCCTGCGGAAACCTTGTGCCATGCATATTCAAGGAAGATCCTCATGTATCTATAATCGGACAGAAGTCAGGCGGCGGCGCTTGCACGGTATGTACGATCTCTACAGCTACCGGTACTGTCCTGGATATTTCCGGCAATACACGTCTTAGCTATATAAAGAACGGTTCGTTCTATAACGTGGATCAGGGAGCTGAGCCCGATTTCACCATAAGCAAGTATGAGCATCTGTTCGACAGAGAATGGCTTACGAAATACATAGATGATCTTGCTTAAATCAAAACCAGCCGGCTGCTCATAATACACAGCCTTTGGCGTGCCGGGTCCGCTTATATTCACCCTGTTCCTCGGTTTATGTAATGGAAGGCTATATGAGATGATACTCTCCTTTTCTCTGATATTAACAAGTCAGGGTGTTGAGCAGGAATAATTAAAACGCCTGCCAAAACAGCGCAATACCGGGTTTTATGGGACGGTCAAGCTGAATTGCGGCAATCTGGCGGCAATGATAATATAATTGTCTGAATAGAAAAGAGCTATCTGATTCTGTTTTGAATCTGACAGCTCTTTTTGTTTTATTCTAAGCTATTCAAAGAAAGGTTACCCGTATGACAATGCCTGCATTGAATCATTTCACTCGCTCATCAAGCGCGAATGGCTGAACAGGATAAGGATAAGAGACTACGAGCATGCGTACAAGCTTGTGTTTGAATACATCGAAGCATTTTACAACACAGTCAGAATTCATAGTCACTGCGGATATCTTTCTCCGGATGACTTTGAAAAATTATCGACGGTTCAAACAGCCTTGATGAGATCATCAATGAAGTAACGAAGATTGTTTTAAGCTGCTGAATAAGTACTGACTTAAAAGATATTTTCCAAAATGTTATAGTGGTTTCGGAAACCAATTTAAGATATGTTATATGGTTCTACGATCTCTATTCTACCGATGAATAAAAAAACAAGCCCGTATGAAACGGGCTTGACACATATATATTTATTATGGCTGAATAAGTAATTATCCTGTGATAATCTGATTATTTTCATCGGAAGCTATTTTTTCCAGTTGATTATAAAGCGGGAATTTTTCTGAGAGGACTGTGTATGGAGACTGACGTGCAAGAAGAAGATACGCTGGTTCTCCGTTATCGTCAGACAGAAATGTCAGAATTTCCGCATCAGCCATAACATTCATAAGCTCCACGCACTTATTGTAGCGCTCACCGTTAACGCCGGCTGTAACAGCTGCCACGTCGGCATAAAGCAGAGGTAAATTGCGTCCGGAACTAAAGCTGACGGCTTTAATATCTGTTGTCGGCATACGCTCTTTGAGAAAACGCATACTTTCCGAAAATCCTATATAGCCTTCTCCGACTCCGTTGTCATAGGTCACGGCAAGCTCATCGGAAGTATCCTGCTTGTGACCGTTTACAGCTAAAACATCAATCAGCGCAAGGATCTTTTCTTCTTCGGCGCAGTTATCTGCCGGAGGACCGAATTTTTCGTGAATATCCGTTTCGGCTTCAAGAATATACTGCGAACGCACCATCGGGTCTTCCGATGCTATGACAAGCAACTCGGAACAGTGCGAAAGATCGGTTAGATGCTCCGCTTTTTTCAGAATGTCACAGTTTGTGTCGTAAATAAGAAAGTTTCCACACAAAAAGACAGGTATTCCGTACAGTCTTCCGTCTCGGGACGCCCCTTCAGACGCAAAGGGGAAAATATCGTTTATATTTTGTACTGAAGAACGTTCTATCGGCTTTACCCAGCCTGAGTCGATAATCTTGTCCTGTACAAAACAATCATACATCACAACATCTATTCCTGCCGGTGCGCTGTCGCTGTAGCAGTCCCATTCGGCACGGACAAGCTTTATATCAGGTTCAAGCTCAGACCAGCGCTTTTCTATCAGTTCCTGATAATACTCGGTATCGGGCAGATACGGAAATACCGCATATGTCAGTGTATCAACATCACTATTCTTTTCACAGGAAGCACATAATATCATCAGGACGGTCAGCAGTAGCAATATGATCAGTTTTTTCATAATTTGTCCCTCAAATTAGCTGAATTGTTGGCTCAAATGGAAATTACCGAAACAGGTTAATGCTGATTATACCACAAATCAGCCTATTTGTAAAGCATTTCCGGCAACGACTTGATTTATCTGCGGTCTTATGTTATAATTATTGCAGCATAAAACAAAGGAGCAGATACCAATGCCGAAAGCAAACTTACTTACCCGCGACCTTTACAGACAGATAAAGTCTATGAATAGGGACGCAATGGAGAAAACGATCAACAATATCTATGATATGGGCGCGAAGGACGCACTGGAAAATGCGGTCATTGACCTTGACATGGGTAAACTTGCGGCGGAAATAGGCACCATAAACGGCATCGGGGATAAACGGCTTGA
>CAMVGH010000198.1 GCA_947166945.1 uncultured Clostridia bacterium | reverse complement strand
TCCAGCACCCTTTTTAAAGGGGGCTGGCCGCCGGAGGCACTCAAGCGCAGCGACCACTCAAGCGCCAGCGACCACTCAAGCGCAGCGACCACTCAAGCTCCGGCGGCAGACTCAGTACTTACTCCAGTCGGGCAGCTCGTCGCGGGTAATGAAAATTTCATTGTTATATGCCTGATCGAGGCGGGCAGCGCTGACATGGGAGTAATGGATAGAACCGTTGCTGTTGATGATATAATCGCCCTTCCAGAGAGCGAACCACAGCCAGTAGGCGTTGTCACGGGCTATGAGATCGGGGTCGGGAACGGAGCCGCATTCGGTGAGGGCGGTAGGCTTGCACCTGATCGTATAGCCTATGGCGTCGAGCATACGATTGTTGCCGGATATATCATAATTTGTGTAAAGATCCATACCGACTATATCGACCTTGTCGTCTCCGGGGTAGAACTCGCTGCTTTCTCCGTCCCATACCCAGAGTACGTTTGAAAGATCGTGATATTCGGTGAACCGTTCGTATATGAAATTATAAAGCCACAGGTAAGCTGTGCTGTCGGTACCCCACCAGTACCAGCCGTTCCCGGCTTCGGGCAGGGGACGGAAAAGCACCGTAACGCCGGAAGTCTCCAGCAGTTTGAGCTTCTGCGCCACGAGGTCGATGTCGTTTATGAGAGCCATGCACTCGGTGCTGATCCTGCCGGTCTGGAGGTATGCTTCGAGGGCGGCAGGGGACATCTGCGCCACGTTCGTCTCGGGGACAGCTTTTTTCAGATCAAAGTCGGTAAGCTCGGTAAAGCAGGAGGACTTTTCCGCCTGCGGGGACTGCCAGTACCATGTGTAGCCCACAAGTCCGCCGTTCTGCCACCAGTTCACTGCTGTGTCGATCTCGGATTCGCTGTCCTTGTCGGCACCGTCGTAGTAGGCGGTGAATATCCCGAGATCACCGAAGCGTATGGCACTGTATCTGCCGGTTGACATATATACGGCGTTGATCTCGGTGTTGGTGCCTGCCGAGCAGAACTGCCCGGTGATGACACGGTTCCCGTAAACATCCGCGAGATAGCGCTTGACAGTCCTTGTAGTAACATTTGCGTCCGGGTCGATGCAGGAATTGGATATGCCGTAGGCGAGCTTCGGGACAGTCTCTCCGTTTTTCACGGTGATCTCGTCGATATAGGAAGTCCCCATAAGCGCCTGGATCGTGATAGTATTTTCGCCTTTATTGAGGTAAACTCCCCTTATCCTGCATTCCTCGAATTCCTCGCCACGGTTGGTATAAATGCCGCCCCACTGGGTGCCGTCGATAGTCTTGTAATCACCGTCGGGGCTGTCCGTCTCACGGACGCCGCCGGTGAACAGGGCGGCTTTCGCGCCGTTACCGTGTATGCGGACTGTGATATCGTAGTGCTGCGAAGTGGGGACGGTCACGGGAATTGTGGCGTATTCGTGGTCGGTAAGGCAGATGAAGCCGATACCGTTCCAGCTGTCAAGACCGCTGGTATAGGATTCGACACCTTCCGCGGATTCCGCCTGTATGGTCTCTTCAAATTCCGCGGGATCGATTATATGATCGGCGGGTCGGTACTGGTCGGACGAGAGAAGATCGGGTATTATGACCGTCTCCTGCATGATGTCCTTTGTGATATCCAACCCGTCGCCTATGGGGGCTTCGGTGTATTCCGGAGAAAGCGTTACCTGCGAATAGTCTATCTCCGCGGTGCAGCCGGTCAGCGCGAGAAGTGCGGCAAGCGTTCCTGCCGTGAGTTTCTTTTTCATTTTGCGGAAAGTCTCTCCTCGGGGGTGCTGAGTTCGATATGAGACGCGGCGGCGGGATCCTCCCGGCGCTCCTGCACCTTTATCACAGCCTTGTCGCCGTTTGAGAGGTAGCTGCTGAAATTGGCGGGATGTCCGTTTATTTCGAGAATGATCTCACTGCCCGGAACGGCAGGATCAATATTTATGCTGTTGAGCAGGTCAAGCAGGATATATTCGCCGTTGCGGGGCGGGAGTACCACCTGTTCGCCGTTTATCTCCACTGTGAGACCGGCGCCGTTGAAGGGTATGGCATTGCCGGAAACAGGCTCTGCGGTACCGGCGGCAGGCTGAAGATCGGGCGTTTCCGCCACGGGCTCGGTATGAACCGGCGCCTGTACGTCCTGCACAGGCGGAACAGGCTCTTCGGGGGTATCCATAAGTCCGATCACATTCCCGTAGCTGTCGTAAGCGATGATCTCGTCGCCGTTTTTCAGCTCATAATTCTCGTCTATGAAGCTGTCACCCACACGGTATTCCATTCCCTCATACCCCGCGTCGATGACGTGGAGCAGATCGCCGAAAGTGACGATGCCGGAAGTCTCGATAGTATCGAGGGGCTGTATGCGGTAGTCGGGATCCTTATTTTCGCCGTTCACAAGGGCATGGAGACCGATCTTGTATTCCTCGCCGCCGAAGCGTACGGTACCATCATTGAAGCGCCCGAAGCTGATTATATCGGAGAGCTTTGCGGAGGCGTTCTGTCCGCTTACCGCCGGGGTTATGCGGATCCTGTCGCCCTGTGTGACCTTTGTCATTATGGAGGCGGGGCGGTCGTTCACATACACCTCTGCCGGCACCATAGCGCCGCCCTTTATGGTCTTGCGCTGTCCGTTTATGGTATAGGTGAGGGAATGTCCGCTTCTTCCCATTATCTCGGAGGACTTGTATCCCGCGATGGTGAGCGCTTCAAACACGCTGAGCTGCTTGGTGTCGAACACGCGCACCTTGCTGTCGTTTACGGTTATCACAGAGAAATCATATCCCTGTTCGAGCATAGATGTTACTGCTATGCCGAGAGGAGTAACGTACTCCGCGCCGAGTTTTGCGCCGCATTCATCGACATTTTTGAGGAAATCCCCTCCGCCGATAGCGACACGTTTTTCGTCAAGATCGAGCTTGTCCGCCACAAGTGAAGTAAGTCCGTCGATAAGGCTGCCGCCGCCCACGAGGAACACTGCGGCGGGTGAAGCCCCGTTTGCTTCCTTTATGGCATTGCAGATAGTATCCGCGAGGGTCTCGACCGCGGGGCTCATCATCTTTGCCACTTCCTCACTCGGAACGGCGTGTTCGTTCCCGAGGATATCCTTATATTCGACCTGTTTTTCGCCGTTTGAAACTGCCTGTTTTATCTTTTCGGCGGTATTGAAGTCCACGAGGTATGTGCGGATTATCTCTTCGGTGATCTCATCTCCCGCGGTGGTCGCCATTGCGTAAGCGACAACGGAGCCGTTCTTTGCGATAGCGATATCCGACGTACCGGCGCCGATATCTATGAGGGCGATGTTGATAAGTCTGATCTCCGGCGGAACTATAACGTTCATGGCGGCGATAGGCTCCAGTGTGAGGCTGTTGACTTCAAGCCCGCAGATATCCATTACGGAATACAGACCTTCTACAACTATGCTCGGGAGGAATGCGGCGACCAGCTCGATCGTAGCCTTTTCGCCCTTATGTCCTTCAAGGCTGATGATCTTATAATCATCGAGCATATAGTTGATTATGGAATGACCCACGCAGTAGAACAGAGTTCTGCTGCCGGTATTGCTTGCGTCGAGTTCTGCCTGTGCTTTCTGGATAGTTTCGACTTCCATGGACTTAACGGTATCTTCGGTGAGGGTATCCTTATCGGAAACATCGAAGTCCATAGTCACCTGTCTTGTTTTGAGGGCGCGTCCCGCCGCGGCTATGGAGACTTTTGTGAGCTTCACTCCGTTCTTTTCTTCGAGGGCGGTCTTTGCCTGCATAACTATCTTTGCGACCTGCTTGATATCCTCGACCTGTCCGTCCACCATAGCGCGCTTGGTATGGGGAACGCTTATGTAATCATGGAGGTAGAACTTGTCGTCGATGTATTCTCCGATAATTCCGACAACTGTCCTTGTTCCGATATCGAGGGCAAAGATAAGGTCGCCCTGCGGTTTGAGTTCTCTGGTTTTTTCGGTACTCATCTGCATATTCCTTTCAGCTTGTTTTCATATCCAAAATGATCAATCAAGAAAATCCTTGAGTTTTTTGCTTCTGGAGGGGTGGCGGAGCTTTCTGAGCGCCTTTGCCTCGATCTGTCTGATACGCTCACGGGTAACATTGAACTCCTTTCCCACTTCTTCAAGGGTACGCTGTCTGCCGTCTTCAAGTCCGAAGCGCAGGCGCAGCACCTTACCCTCACGCTCTGTAAGGGTATTGAGAACTTCATCGAGCTGTTCCTTCAGCAGGGTGAGCGAGGCTGCCTCCGCAGGTGCGGGGGCTTCCTCATCGGGAATGAAGTCGCCGAGGTGGCTGTCCTCCTCCTCGCCGATAGGTGTTTCAAGGGATACGGGGTCCTGGGAGATGCGGATTATCTCACGCACTCTGTCCAGCGGGAGTTTCAGCTCTTCCGCGATCTCCTCCGCGGTAGCTTCTCTGCCGTTTTTATGGAGCAGTGTGCTGCTTACTTTCTTTACTTTGGTGATAGTCTCCACCATGTGTACGGGGATACGGATAGTACGCGCCTGATCGGCGATAGCTCTTGTGATAGCCTGTCTTATCCACCATGTTGCGTATGTCGAGAACTTGTAACCTTTGGTGTAGTCAAATTTTTCAACAGCCTTGATAAGACCGAGGTTGCCTTCCTGAATGAGATCGAGGAACTGCATACCTCTGCCGACGTATCTTTTAGCGATACTTACCACAAGGCGCAGGTTCGCTTCCGAAAGTCTCTTCTTTGCGTAGGGGTCGCCCTGTGCCATTCTCTGCGCAAGTTCGATCTCCTCCTCCGGAGTGAGCAGCGGCACGCGGCCTATCTCCTTCAGGTAGATCTTTACAGGGTCATCGGTCATATCGAGGTTGTCGTCCGACGCGATGTACAGCGCCGTATCTATGTCCTCATCTACCGTGAAATCATCGACGATATCAATGTGGTTCGCTTCTACGTCGTCATAGAGCTTGTCTATCTGGTCGGCGTCGAAGTCACAGCTTTCGAGTGCGTCCGTGATCT
>CAMVGH010000197.1 GCA_947166945.1 uncultured Clostridia bacterium | reverse complement strand
GGCTGGCGCCCGTCTGTCTGCCCTGTTTTGGCCTCCGGGCGGGTGTGGGGTTCTTGTTTTGTTTTTATGGGGGGGGGCGCTGTGTTTGTGTTTCATACCATACAGCTTGCTCCACAATCCCCACCCCCCCCCAACCTCCCCCTCACACCCCCACCGCACTACCCGTCGCCCCGCGCTCTCAGCAGAATTTCACTCTTTCAGTTTTTTGAGGGAGATACCGATGAGCTCGGCGGGGAGCTGGAGGAGCGCGGTGAGGACGAGGGCGACGAGCAGGGTGAGGATATCCGGGGCTGCGAAACCGAACACAAAGTTCAGACCGGGGACGAAAACGAGGGCGAGAGAAGCCGCGAACATTATGCCGGATATCATCCAGACGAGGGTGCCGCCGGCTTTGGGAGCGCCGATCATGCCGCGTTCACTGAGGTTCGCTATGCAGGTAAAGAGCATTCCGAACACGAACACTATCAGAAATCCACTGCGGGTGAGGGCGGTAAGCTCGGCGGGGGCTGAACGCTCCGCGCTGTTATATCCGGAGGATATGAGATAATAGATCACTTCCGCCGCGCCTAAACCGAGAGCCTGAAGCAGCGGTCTGACGAAGAAGCCTTTCCGGAGCCTGCCGCGCCCTATGTAGCGGGACGGCTCGGTCATGTTGCGCATATCCGTGACATTCTCATAGAACATCAGCATAGCGAACGGCACCACGAGTATGGTTATGAGCGCCGCCATAACCGGAGATATCAGCAGCTCCGAGCCTACCGCGATATTGAACACGGCAAATCCGATCATTGCCGCAAGAGCAGTTATTGCCGCGGAAATACACCTTTTTATATTCAGATGCGCCTGACGAGCCACGGTAAGAATATCCGTCGCCGTCTCGAAACTGTCGTTGTTCACCGCGACGTCACATTCCTCGAATGCCGCGCCGGTTACTTTGCTCGCGATAGAAACGCCCACATCAGCAAGCTCCAGCAGGTCGCTGTCGGTCGCAGCCTCGCCGGTTATCATCACCACTTCGCCCGCGTCTTTCAGACGGCGGATAATGTCACGCTTCATATCGTACGTTATGCGGGCAAATACAGCCACATCGGTGAGGTCTATGTCTTCACTCATCGTCAGCATTTCTCCGGTAACCGCCTTGTCGCCCTTGATGCCTATTTTCTTCGCGACCGAGAGGGCGGTCTCCGCGCTGTCGCCGGTGGTCATTATCACACGGGCGCCCGCTTTGCGGCAGCCGAGTATCGCCGCCGGGATATAATCCTTTGTCTGCTCCTCGAACGCGATAAGTCCCATGAAATTGTAATGGGCGGAGCTTATCTTATCCGGGATATCCGCGTCTTCGGCAAGCGTCGCATACGCGACCGCAAGCACGTTGTAGCCGGTCTGCGCGTAGGATATCATTTTATTCTGCACGGTGTAGAGCATATCGTTCGGCACATCGCACAGCGGCAGCAGCTTTTCGGGATTGCCCTTGATGCAGAGCAGCCGTGAGCCGCCCACGACCCAGAGATTTCCTGCCGCGCCCTCGTTCCCGTCAAACGCGTACTCTTTCAGACATTCATTCGCGGTCAGCTCGGAGGTGTCCTGCCCGTCAAAGGAAGCTTTCAGAATGATCGCCTGATCGAAAGGATCGCCGGGCGTCCGTGAGCATGCAAGCACCGACACGTTGGAAAGCATTGCCGGGTTGGTGGTGAGGGTATCCGCTACCTGCATATTCTTCTTTGTCACCATTCCGCTCTTTTCTATAAGTATGCAGGTGACGGCGTTAATATATTCGACGGTCTTTAAACTCTTGACCCATATCCCCTTTTCTTCGAGCTTTTGCGACCCTTTTATGTAATAAAGACGCACAAGCGACGCTGTTTCGGCAGGGATAAAGCACAGCGCAAATGCCGCCGCGGGATAGAATGTGGAATAAATGGTATCATAGAACGGGATATCCACGCTTACATGGACGAATGTGAATGCCGCAAGCGCCAGCATTACCGCCGCTATCGCGTTGAATATCCACGACACGCGCATGATGAGCTTTTCGAGATTGGTATAATAGACTTCCGCCTCACGCACCGCGCCGTATTGCTTGAACAGCTTGGTATCCACGCCGGTAGCGGTCACTCTTGCTATGAGCTGTCCGGTGAGTATCTTGGTGCCTTTGTAGATGCAGCTTCTCTTGTACTCTTCGGAAAGATTGTCAGCGCCGGTTATCTTTTTCACGGGAATCTTGCTTCCCGTCAGGATACTCTCATCAACGGTGACTTTGCGTATCTCCAGCAGGTGCGCGTCTGCGGGAACGCTCTCCCCCGCTTCCAGCACAAGTATGTCGTCCGGAACAAGGTGTTCCCTTGTAAGTCTGCGCAGCTCGCCGCCGCGCACTACCCGGTATTCCACCTTGGAACGCTCTTTCAGCGCAAAGAAATACTTGTCGCAGTAGGTGTTCTTGATTATCTCCGTCGCCGCGTAAGCACCGCACAGCAGGAACAGGACTATCGCCGCGCATATCTCCGGTATGCTGTTCTCCGAGGTTATGACCCCGTGCCACATACTTATCGCCGCCGCCGAGAACATTATACAGAACCGCAGGTTCAGGAATGCCTGCGTCGGGCTGTACCGCTTGTCCGTCTCGTCAAGTTTCGTATCGCTGTTGTATCCGTACAGGTCTATATGCTCTTCGACCTTCTCGTCGTCAAGACCCGTGTATTCATTGTTAAAATCCAGTATCTTCGCCATTCATCTCAGCCTTTCTTTATATTAAAACACAATATATCTGCAAATTATTTTTATTATAACACAATATCTATGAAAAATCAAGTACCGCATGGAACGACAGGACATCTTGAAAACAGTTTCCGCAGCGCCGCGGTAAAGAGCGTACGCAAAAGAAAAATAAGCACTTGATTATAGGGAAATTTCGTGTTATAATATAATAATAATAGTGTGATCTGTGCCGGAAGGAGGGAGAGCAGACTGAAACACAAGCGTACAGCGGCGGCAGCGGTCGCGGCGGCTATAATATTACTTTCGGGGTGCGCGAACGCGTCTTCGGTGGAAGAGCTGCTCAGCCCGCCGAGACTTGACGGCGAACAGTCGGAGATATATGATGCTCTCCGTGCTTTCACAAATGAGGGTATCACCCTGAAATACCCGCGGAGCGGACAGTACAGGAGCGCTTTCGTGGTACAGAATATAGATGACGAGCCGACGGACGAGGCTATCGTATTTTACGAAATGCCGAATGTTACCGCGGGTTCGTCTCTCCGTATAAATTTTCTTGACAAGCAGAACGGACACTGGGTGTCGGTATATGACTTCTCCGCACAGGGCAGCGAAGTCGAGAGCATAATGTTCCGCGACCTCGGGAACGGAAAGACGACAATTTTCGTGGACTACCTCGTGCAAAGCTCGTCCGACCGTTATACAAGCGTAATGTCGTACAGCGGCGGCGCCCCGAAAGAGCTTGCCGGCATACGGAATATCTACACCGGCATATTCGATACCGACGGCAACGGCACGGACGACCTTTTCGCCATTTCCTCGGAGCGTACATCGGGAATAACCTCGGTGTCGATATACGGGTTCCGGGACGAGAAATTCACACAGATCGGAGCCGCTAATCTCAACAGCGGATTTGCGGAGATCCGCAGCGTCTGCTGCGGAATGTGCGGATCATCGGGTACAAGAGCGGTGTTCGTGGACTACGCCTTCTCGGACGGTTCATTCGGGACTGACGCGGTCGTATGCGGAAACGGGTTCTTCTTCCTCTCCCCCGCCCTCACCCCCGAAGCGATAGTGCGCAGCTCCAACAGCTACACCCCGTACATCACCTGCACGGACGCCGACGGGGACGGGAGCATAGAGATACCCGCGACAAAACCGTTTGTGCAGTATGAAGAGTCCCCCCGTGCCGAGCAGCTGTGTTCGACCGACTGGTACTATCTCACACGCAACGGCACCTACCTCCAGAAAAAATTCGGAAGCTTCGTCGGCACAAAGGGAGATTATATACTGATCTTTCCCGACAGCTGGAGCGGCAAGATCACAGCTTCGGTCTCCATTGCGGAGGGTATCGTAAGATTCAACCGATACAGCGCGATATCGGGAGTCACCGGAGAAAATATTCTGACGCTGTTCGGAGCTGCGGGCAGCAATCTTGCCCGCTATGAAGGCGGCAATTATATCCTGCTCGGTACAAGTCCCTCGACAGGCTATTCATATTTCGCACAGCTCGGAAACAGCGATCTCACCCCCACGGAGGCCGAGCTGGAACAATTGTTCAGATTACAGTAAATTTGCAGGAGAGAACCATAATGGATGAGAAAAGGATACTCGTCTGTGAAGACGAGGACGCTATACGGGATTTCGTTGTCATACACCTGCGCCGTTCGGGGTATGATGTTTATGATGTGGAAAGCGGCGAAAAAGCGATAGCGGCATGGAATGACGGTATGCGTTTTGATGTGGCGCTGCTTGACATAATGATGCCCGGCATGGACGGAACGCAGGTCTGCAAATTCCTCCGTGACCGCAGCAGCACGATAGGAATTATCATGCTCTCTGCCAAGAGCCAGGAAATGGACAAGGTGAACTGCCTTATGATGGGGGCAGACGACTATGTGACCAAACCTTTCTCGCCCTCCGAGCTTATTGCGCGAGTAGATGCCATTTACCGCCGTGTCAGCATTTCCCGAATAGCCGCCGATGCCGAAAGCGAACTTGTCTCCGGTCCTTTCCGGGTAGATCTCAAAAGCCGCCGAATAACCAAGGACGGCGAGCCTCTTGACATAACACAGGTGGAATATCACATTCTCGAATACTTTATCCGGCACAAAGGCAGCGCGGTTGACCGCCGTACCCTCCTCAACAAGATCTGGGGCGAGGGCTATTACGGTGATGACAAGATCGTAGATGTCAATGTACGCCGTATACGTATGAAGATCGAGGAAGACCCCTCCGCCCCTAAGTACATACAGACCGTCTGGGGCTTCGGCTATAAGTGGGACGAAGCCGAGTAGTCGCTTGCGCTTGAGTGGTCGCTGGCGCTTGAGTGGTCGCTGCGCTTGAGTGGTCGCTGCGCTTGAGTGCCTCCGGCGGCCAGCC
>CAMVGH010000196.1 GCA_947166945.1 uncultured Clostridia bacterium | reverse complement strand
ACAATGTTATCCAGGCGTCCGTTGACGAACTGAATGCGGCACTTGAAAAGTTAGGCGCATAATTTACAGAATAAGACAGCTCCCGTTCTTCGGGAGCTGTTTTTCTGTATAAGAAAATCCCGGCAGCCGAAGATGCCGGGATATGTATTATCATCGTATCAATAATTTTCCTTGCGTACTTCAAAGAAGCTCTGCGGATGACCGCATACGGGACATACGCCGGGAGCCTTCTTGCCGATAACAAGGTGACCGCAGTTACGGCATTCCCAGATAGTCTCTTCGCTCTTTTCAAATACTTTCTGCATTTCGATGTTGTTGAGAAGTGCGCGGTATCTCTCCTCGTGGTGCTTCTCGATAGCGCCTACCATTCTGAACTGGGCAGCAAGCTTTGTGAAGCCTTCTTCCTCGGCTTCCTTTGCAAAGCGGTCATACATATCTGTCCACTCATAGTTCTCTCCCTCAGCAGCCTTTGCGAGGTTTTCAGCTGTACTTCCGAGTTCACCGAGAGCTTTGAACCAGATCTTAGCGTGTTCCTTTTCATTATTGGCAGTTGCCTCGAATATAGCGGCGATCTGCTCATAACCCTCTTTTTTTGCAACGGAAGCGAAGTATGTGTACTTGTTGCGTGCCTGCGATTCGCCTGCGAATGCGGTCAAGAGGTTCTGTTCGGTCTTGGAGCCTTTTAATTCCATGGTATTGTACCTCCATAATAAAGATTTGGCAAAAATTACCAATTACATTATAACATCTCAATGTTATATTTGTCAACCTTTTATTTCTTTTTTTTATTTTTTTTCGGATCTCTGAAAAACATATACCATATAATGACCTGACCGGCGGCAAGAAGAGCCATTATTATCTCGATAACAACAGTAGCCGGGTTCCACATATCGTTGTGGGTAAAATACCACGCAAGGTATATGGTCGCTGCGGCGAGTATGAAGCCGTTGATTAGCGGCGGATTGCCTTTTTTCATCTGCTCTGTATGCGCTTTGCCATGAGGGTATTCTTCATGAGCATAGCTATGGTCATGGGGCCTACTCCGCCGGGTACGGGGGTGATATAGGAAGCTTTCGGTTCAACCTCGTCGAACTTTACATCTCCGCAGAGCTTGTTCTCAGCGTTTCTGTTCATGCCGACATCTATGACCACTGCGCCTTCCTTTACCATATCGGCAGTCACAAAATCCGCTTTGCCGACTGCGCTTACGAGAATATCGGCTCTTCTGCATACTTCCGCAAGGTTCTTTGTGCGGGAGTGGCAGATAGTAACGGTTGCGTTCTCATGGAGCAGGAGCATTGCCATAGGCTTGCCGACGATATTGGAGCGTCCTATTACCACACATTCCTTTCCGGAGACATCTGTTCCGGTGCTGTGGATAAGTTCCATTACTCCGGCGGGAGTGCAGGGGAGGAAAGCGTAGTTGCCGATCATGATCTTTCCGACGTTCTCGGCGTGGAAAGCGTCAACATCTTTTTCGGGAGATATGCGTGCGATCACTTTTTCGGAGTCGAGATGTTCCGGCAGGGGAAGCTGTACGAGTATTCCGTTCACTTCCGGATCGTTATTGAGGGTATCAACAAGATCGAGAAGTTCCTTCTCCGTGGTTTCTTCCGGCAGAGCGTATTCAAAGGAGCGTATCCCGCAGACTTCGCAGGCCTTCTTCTTATTGTTTACATAAACTCTGCTTGCCTGATCGTTGCCGACTATCACCACCGCAAGACCGACTTTAAGTCCGTCACGTTCGATCTCTGCACGGACCTCTTCCTTTACTTTCTGTGAAACTGCTTTTCCGTCGATAAGAGCTGCCATATTGTTTCCTCCTGATTATTTGTCCTGATTTTCCGAATCATCGAATATACTCGGTGCTTCGACCTGTTCCTTTTCGGTATGTCTGAATGCTCTGAGAGCTTTTTCTGTCTCTTTCTCGTTCTTCATATCTATGACGAACTTTTCCATTCGTTCTTTGCAGGCTTCCGTCTTGTTCCAGCGGACGTATGTTTTCGATTTTTTTACTTTGATCTTGAAATAAACGAGCAGGATAAGACAGAATGCCGCCGTAGCGAACCCGATAAGCTGTGAGACTCTTATTCCTGTCCCTCCGACATAGAGACTGTCGGTGCGAAGCCCTTCAATGAAGCCTCTGCCGGTCCCGTACCAGATTATATAGCACAGGAACAGCTCGCCGTCGAAAGTCTGTATCCTTGAAATAACAAAGTGAAGCAGGAATATCCCGAGTGCGCACCACAAACTTTCGTAAAGGAAGCAGGGGTGAACGAGGGCGTACTCGCCGACCGGCAGATCCGCCTGTGCGGCTATTACTACCGGGTCATTTTCAATAATGCTTCCGGTCATTCCCCATGGAAGATTGCCCGCCGTGGGGGCGCCGTATGCTTCCTGGTTGATGAAATTGCCCCAGCGGCCTATCGCCTGTCCGATCAGAAATCCCGATCCGCCCATATCTGCGAGCGGGAGTACGGGTGCTTTACGTATCTTTGTAGTGAGTATCCCTACTATCGAACCGCAGATTATACCGCCGTATATTGCAAGACCGCCGTCATGGATAGTTGTGAATGTGGTTATGAAGTCATATTTGAATGTGTTATCGGGATTGAGGTTCCAGAATATGACATAGAATATCCTTGCTCCGAGAAATCCCGCTATACCGCCGAACAGCGCAACATCGAAAATGTCGTCGCTTGTAAGTCCGTATTTTTTTCCGCGTTTTGTACAGTACACCACGGCGAGTACAAGCCCTGCCGCAATGATTATAGCATACCAGAAGATATTGAAGTCTCCGATGCTTACAGCTACACGGCTGAGCAGTATATCTCCCGAGAACAGGTTCGGAAACTCTGTCCGTATGGTATAATTATCCATTTGTTTTTCCTTTCAATCTGTTTATTTTATCTTTCTAAAGGTTCGATGACCGAAAGATTGCTGTTCCCGGTATCGAGGGAGCCGAGAGCGTTCATGATGTCCTCGTATGTGACGGCTGCTGCGAGTTCGAGATTTTCGTATATTCCGATCTCATTGAAATCCGCATTCATCATACCTTTTCCGACTGAACCTACATTATTGAACGCCGATATTATATCCCCGTAGGTCATTTTCTTCACAGTCCCGAAATCCTCTTCGGGTATGCCTTCCTTCTTCAGACGGTGTATCTCGTCTATGACCGCTTCGGCAACCTTGTCGGGTTCTCTGGCGTCACCGCTTACCATAGGCAGGAAAAATCCTCTCCCTCTGAAAACACTTGCGGCAAAGGTATCATTTATCAATCCGCTGTCATAGTTCTTAGTGTAGAACGGTGAGAAGCAGCCGAAAGCGGAGTCCAGCATCATATTCCAGATATAATATTGCCTTGTGCATTCCTTTCCGCGCAGATTCGGCATCTTGAACGCGAGCTGGAACAGCGGGAGTGCGCAGTACAGCTTCTGTGTTACTTTTTTCTCAATGACTTCCGGCGGTTCGTCCGGAACGATAGCCCGGAGTCCTATATCCTTTGAGGGCTTCAGCATTTCGTCACAGATCCTGAGCGCTTCGTCGGGATCAAAGTTTCCGGATATCGAGAGGGTCATGTTGTTCAGGTTGTAGAATGTGTTGTAGCAGCGGTAAAGCAGATCCTTGTTTATCTGTGCTATACTTTCGATCGTGCCTGCGATATCTATGCGCACCGGATTGTTATGATATACAGCCTGCAATCCGTTGAAGAAAACTCTCCAGCCGGGGTCGTCAAGGTAGCTTTTTATCTCCTGTGCGATTATCCCTTGTTCCTTCTGTACATTCTCGTCGGTGAAGTAAGGGTTCTGAACGAAATCGAGAAGTGTGCGCAGATTCTGTCCGAAGTTTGCGGAGCATGAAAAATAGTAAGCCGTAGCGTCAAATGTTGTGAACGCGTTGGAGTATGCGCCGGTTTTTGCAAAATTCTCGAACGCGTTGCATTCTTCTCCCTCGAACAGTTTATGCTCAAGGTAGTGAGCGATACCTTCCGGGACAGTTATGAAATCCTCATCGTCGTCTGTCCTGAATGTTGTATCCACGGAACCGTATCTTGTTCCGAAGATAGCGTAAGCGGTGCTGAATCCTTTCATGGGGTACATACATATCGTAAGACCGCTGTCATGCTTTATGCGTATGCAGCTTTCGCCGAGGCGGCTGCTCGTGAGTATTTCCTTTTTCATTCCGCGGCCTCCTTATCCGATCTCAGTATGAACACGGTATCCGGGGTAAGAGTATTTGCCGCTTCGATTATTTCTTCTTTTGTGACAGCGTTTACTCTGTTGACCATTTCATCTATCGGGACAGCGTTATCGGGATAAAGAATACCGGTCAGGCATTTTGACGAAACGCCGTTTATGGTATCTACGCTTGAACGCAGACCGTTGACGATATAGAGCTTGCATTTGTTTATGTCTTCTTCTGTGAAGCTGCCTTTTTTGATATCCTCCAGTTGGTTGAGGCATTCTGCTTCCGCACGTCCGATGTTTTTTTCATCTACGCCGCATTCCGTGGTGAGAAATCCCTTCGCGTATCCGAGCCTTGAATAACAGTAGTAGCAGAGCGACATTTTCTCCCGCACAATGCTGAACAGTTTTGATGATTCTGTCCCTCCGTACAGGCTTGAAAGCACCATAAGCGGATATCTGCTGCGCGATGTTGTCTTATGGAACATAACGAGCTTGCTCTGCTCGATATCAAGTGTCTCTGTAAAGCGGAGCGGTTGGGTCTTAGCGGGACTTACCTTTGTCGGTATGAATTTCCCCGGTCTGCGTTCGATCTTACCGAACGCGTCCGAGAAGATCCTGTCCATACCCGGAAAATCGCTTTCTCCCACGCAGATTATCTCGATACGTGTCTCGCTTATCATACGTCGGTACGCTTCCAGAGCCGCTTCGGGAGTGATAGCTTCTACTTCCTCATTCTTACCGCCCCAGCGTATTTCGGCAGGCTCGCCCCTGAATGCTTCCTCATAAGCTTTAAGGTAGGCATACTGTGTTTTGTTGTTTATTTCTGCGTCGTTATCGTCCATCTGATTCTGCTTTTCAAGCTCCAGACTCTGTTCCGGGAAATACCCGTTCTCGAAATAAGGTCTGAAAATACAGTCAAGCAGTATCCGGGCTGATTCTTTAAGTATATCCTCACCGTCCAGGGCGTATTTGTTGTTGAGTCCGATCATA
>CAMVGH010000195.1 GCA_947166945.1 uncultured Clostridia bacterium | reverse complement strand
AATATAAATTCATTAAATAAACAGAAATGTTTAATAAATAAAAACGAAAGGAAATGATAACCTATGGGACTTATCAAAGCTGCGATAGGCGCTGTCAGCGGAACTCTCGGCGACACCTGGAAGGAAGCCATCCACTGCGAGTCTATCAACAACAAAATCCTTATGAAAGTCGGAACCAAAATGCATGACGGTTCCAACAGATCCAGCAACACAAAAGGCACCGATAACTACATAAGCAACGGTTCAGCTATCATGGTAGAGACCGGAACATGCATGCTTACAGTAGATAACGGTAAGATCACCAACATCGTTACAGAGCCGGGACGCTATATTCTTGACAACTCTTCCGCTCCCTCTATCTTTGCGGGTGATATCAAAGCTTCCCTCAAAGATGTGCTCAGCAGATTCACATACGGCGGTACTCCCGCTGCGGAACAGAAGGTCGTTTACATCAACCTTCAGGAGATCCCGGAGCTTCTGTTCGGCACAAGTGAGCCCATGCCTTACTTTGATCCTTATTACAACACATCTATCGAGCTTAAATGCTATGGCTCGTTCTCTATCCAGATACCCGACGCTGAAGCCGCTGTAAGATTCTATACCGAAGTATGCCCCAAGGGCGTTGATGCCGGCGATCTTACTGCACAGGAAGTGTTCGGAAAGGATCAGTACAAGGGCGAATTCATTCAGGCTCTTCTCGCCGGTCTGTCCGCTCTTTCCGATCAGGGAGTAAGATATTCCAGCATTCAGTCTCACCTTCCCCAGCTTGCTCAGGAAGCTTCCAGAAACGCAGTTGACTGGACCGAGAGAGGATTCCAGATCAAGAGAGTTGCCTTCAAGGGTCCGGTCACACTGTCCGAAGAATCCAAGAAGCGTCTCGGCGCACGTCTCGAAGCAGATACTCAGCTTGATGACCGTGTACAGAAAGCTATGATGAACAAGAGCATCGCCAACGGCATCGAAGCTATGGGTTCAAATGAAGGAAGCGGCGGCGGAATGATGGGCATCATGGGTATGGGCCAGATGATGAATATGGGCGCTAATCTCATGGGAACATATAATACGCAGCCTCAGCAGCCTATGAATCCTCAGGGAGGTGCTCCCGCAGCAGGCGGCTGGACTTGTCCGTCATGCGGTACAGCAAACAGCACTAACTTCTGTTCCAACTGCGGCGCTAAAAAGCCTGCTCCTCCGGAAAGCTGGAAGTGCCCGAGCTGCGGTGCGGAAAATACGACAAAATTCTGCTCCAACTGCGGCGCAAAGAAAGGCGAAGCCACTCCCGCGGCAGCAGCAGATCTGAGCTGGACCTGCGAATGTGGTTCTACCAATACTACAAAGTTCTGCTCCAACTGCGGCAAGCCGAAGCCCACTGCTCCCAAGAAGTACAAGTGCGATAAGTGCGGCTGGGTTCCTCCGGATCCCGAAAAGCCTCCGAAGTTCTGCCCTGAGTGCGGCGACCTTTTCGACGAAAACGATATTCAGTAATAAAACAAACTCCCGGGAACATCAGGTTTCCGGGAGCTTTTTTTTCGTTTCGCATACAAAAAAACTCTCTCATCTGAGAGAGTCAGAAATTGAAACTTCCATATAAGATACCTATGATCATTATAACCGCGACAACCAGCGCTATTATACGGTATGCAAGCTTTAAACCTTCTCTGTTTTTATTTTTCATGACTTTCCTTCATCAGTTCGTAGGAACAAAATAGTATATTTTTTCATCAGCATAAGAATAATCCAGTTCATCACGAGCCATATTCTCAATATAACCTGTTCTGTATTCCTCACTTGTATAACGTTCAAGAAGCTCATTCTCTGTTTTGAGAGCATACAGTCTGTCGGACAATTCAGCATATTCCGCAGACTTCTGAGCTATTTCAACCTGCATAGTGATGATAGACACAACGGCATACGCCACAGCAACAAAAGCAGCTATTGCAAATATAAACGGCAATTTAGCCGACCTTCCTGACTTTTGCTTTAATGGCATTTCCCGTTTCACCGCTTTCCTGATATAATTCCCCTATTTTATGATTGCTTTTATTATACACCTTTGTATATAGTTTTTTCAAGTATATTTTGAAATTTTTAACGATTTTTGTTATTTTTTCGCCTATTTTAATAAAAACAGCTGTCATTTTTTGGCGAATAAAGCTAATTATTTTTACAAAATATGCTGAAATGAAGACATTAAACCTAAGAAACAGCCGTCTTAATACTTTGGCAGACGGTGGGATCAGAAATCCCAGTGTAAGCATATTCCCTGTAAAACCTATCGCTGCGGACAACAGATAATAAAGTCTGAAATATCCTCTTCCGTAAGCCGCTGAAAAAATAAAAAGCACTATACCCGATATTATTGCAAATATAAAATCCGAAATTACCGAGATCAGTCTGACATCAGGCAGCAGGTATCTGAAAAAGCGAAAAATATTATATATAATTCCGAGAGCAAAACCTACAGCAAGATATATCCCTGTCATCTGAAGTATTATGTCGTTTGTTTCATACATATCAAACATATCCTATCACCTACCTGAACAGTCTGCTGATGAAATTATCCGGAAGATGATACTTTTCTGTGAGATAAACGAGGGATTCTATATGTCCTTTGACCCGGAATATACTTTTTTCCGGGTCAAAATCGTCGCTCTGCAGGTCGTGTCCTTTGATCTGCAGATCTCCAAGCTCAGTGAATAAGATGATCTCTGTTTCTGTGATACTTTCTACTGATTTTACTCCGGTAAAAAAAGCTGTTTCACGGTCATTTACGGTTATACTGCTGTTCATAATATCTCCCTTCAGAAATATTATTATCTTTCGTATAACTATAATATGATATCGAACAAGCTTTTAGAACACCGCTGTAATGCTCAGATAACTTCATAGAGATCGGAGGCGCCGTCTTTTCCGACAACTTCCGCCACTTTGACTACTTTTACTTTAAGAGGCGTTCTGCCCATGCTGATCTCTATAACATCGCCTTCTTTCACATCGTATGATGCACGCGCCGGCTTTCCGTTGACACTTACCTTTTCCGCATCGCATGCCTCGTTAGCGATAGTGCGTCTTTTTATCAGTCTGGATACTTTTAAATATTTATCAAGTCTCATAATACATCTCCACATATAGCAAAAGCGAACCCGGGTGAACCGGATCCGCTTTATACACGAATAATCCGCTCTTACTTAGCAACTGCGTCCTTGAGCTGTCTGCCAGCCTTGAATGCGGGAACTTTTGTTGCGGGGATCTTGATAGTCTTCTTTGTCTGAGGATTGATACCTGTGCGGGCTTTACGATCACGTGTCTCAAATGTACCAAAACCTACAAGCTGGATCTTGTCTCCCTTTGCGAGAGACTCTGTGATCACTGCAACTGCAGCGTTAAGAGCCTTTTCAGAATCCTTCTTACTGAGTTCGGTCTTTTCTGCAATAGCCGAGATAAGTTCTGCCTTTGTCATTTTAAACCTCCAAAAAAGTATAAATTAATATTGATACTGTCTGTATCACCTACAAACAGGTCAGTGACTGAGTTTTTTTGCCTTTTCCCACAGCTCATCAAGCTCGCTGTCAGATGCCTCGGAGAAAGTCTTTCCCTCTTTTTCAAGCAGTGCCTCAACATCACTAAATCGTATTATAAACTTATTTATCGCAAATGTCAAGGCTTTTTCGCTATCTTTTTTCAAAAATCTCGACAAATTTGTACAAGCAAACAAAATATCACCGAGTTCCTCCTCGGTTTTTATGTCGCTTCCCTCTTTAATAGCGCATTCAAGCTCATTTATCTCACTTCTGAGTCTTTCGATCACCTCTTGCGTTGAGCGGAAATCCATGCCTGCATTTGAAGCACGTTTTCCGACTTTTTCGGCTCTCATAAGTGCAGGAAGCAGACCGGGAACGCTTCTGAGCCTGTCGGAAGCTTTTTCCTCATGTTTCGATTTTGATTTGAGGATATCCCAGTTCTTCAATACTTCGGCAGAAGTATTCACCTTCAGATCACCGAATACATGCGGATGACGGTAAACAAGTTTTTTGCATATACCGTCGCAGACATCGTCAAAATCGAACGAGCCCTGTTCATCCTCCAGCTCGCTGTGAAAAATAACCTGAAGCAGCAAGTCTCCGAGCTCTTCTTTAAGCAATTCAGGATCCTCGCGGTCTATAGCTTCGGCTACTTCATACGCTTCTTCAAGCACATCCATACGTATGGACTTATGATCCTGCTCCTTATCCCACGGGCAGCCATGCTCACTGCGCAGTTCCTTCATTATCTCGCGAAGGTCATTGATATCATACTTTTCTTTGATCTCAAACATTTTTACGCTTCCTTTCCGGTCATCAATACTGAATATGATATATTTTAGCATATCCGGAAAGAAAAAACAAGATGTTTGCGAAAAATTATGCTTTTCTGTGTCTGAGCGCTTTTATTACCTCCACACAATCATTATTATCATAGATATAAAGCATAAGTGCGTACATGATCCCTCCGAGAACAGCCGACAACAGGACTGCCGGTATCATTCCCAGCCGGGGCGAAAGGCCGTTATAGAACAGGTACGCTCCTGTACCGCCCCCCAAAGCCCCGAACACAGACGGCAAAGAATACATCAGGCAGTTTATTTCCGCATTATGCGTTCTCTTTACACTTTTTACAGCATATATCAGACAAATTGTGTTTGAAAGGACAGCAGATATTGCCGCTCCGGCAATGTTCAATACAGGGAATATTATAAATACAACGTTAAACATCAGTTTCAATACGCCTCCGATCAGCGTAACTTTTATCGGAAACGTAAAATCACCGTAAGCATGAAATACAATACATACTGCCCCGAGCAATGCAGCAGATATCCCGCCCGCGCAAAGTATGACAAGAGGAACAACGCTCACCGTCACTTCCAATTCACGGACGGGATACAAGATCCTTAATATAGGTTCGGCAAGTACAGCCATTATCGCTGTGAGGGGAGCCGTTATTACAGCGGTACCTTTGATCAGAAGCTTGATCTCATGGGTCGTTTCATTTCTCATTCCTTTTTCGGCTGCATAGGCAAGACGGGGCATCTCGCACCGTCCTATTACCCCGGAAGCCGCTGCCGCAAGCATATAGACCGACATTATCATTCCTGCATAACAGCCATACATAAAATTACCCGGTCCTGCCGTTATATCACGTATAGCAGACAGATTGCCGTCAATACCCCAATATCCGCCAAACAGCTTTACAGACAGATCCACACAGTTCGATAC
>CAMVGH010000194.1 GCA_947166945.1 uncultured Clostridia bacterium | reverse complement strand
CATTATTATTATGAATGACGGGATCGCTGTCCATTTACCGGTAAGTATGCGGTCTATCTTCGCCGAACGCTTGTGTTCACGGCTCTCGGCAGGCTTGGAAACGGTCCTGGTACAAAGCTTTTCGATATAGGTAAATCTCATATCGGCGACTGCCGCGCTCCGGTCAAGCCCTCGTTCGTTCTCCATCTGCTTTACTATATGACCGATCATTTCCTTTTCGCTGTCGTCAAGCTCAAGCCGATCGATTATCAGACGGTCGCCCTCCGCGACCTTGCTTGCCGCAAAACGCAGCGGAAGTCCGGCTTTCTCGGCATGATCCTCGATAAGATGCCGTATTCCGTGCAGACAGCGGTGCAGTGCGCCGCCGTTTTCGTCCTTACCGCAGAAATCACGATGCAGGGGCTTCTCACGGTAATGCGCTATGTGGACCGCATGGTCTATAAGCTCATCTATACCGCTGTTCTTCGCCGCAGATATCGGCACCACCGGCACACCGAGCATTTCTTCCATGGTGTTTATGTCGATGCTGCCGCCGTTTGCTGTTAATTCGTCCATCATATTCACGGCTATGACCATGGGTATATCGGTTTCAAGCAGCTGCATCGTGAGGTACAGATTTCTTTCGATATTCGTGGCATCAACGATGTTGATTATGGCATGGGGCTTGTCGTCCAGTACGAAGCTTCGGGAGACGATCTCCTCGCTGCTGTACGGAGACATGGAATATATACCCGGCAGGTCGGTGATAAGGGTATCGGGTCTGCCCTTTATGGCTCCGTCCTTCCGGTCAACGGTCACGCCGGGAAAGTTGCCGACGTGCTGTTTGGAACCCGTAAGACGGTTGAACAGTGTGGTCTTGCCGCTGTTCTGGTTCCCGACAAGGGCGAAACGCATCACGGTACCGTCCGGAAGCGGGTCACCGCTGCCCTTTGGGTGGAATCGCCCACCCTCGCCGAGACCGGGGTGTTCCGCTTTTTTATTCTTTTTGTCCGATCTTACCGATGCCTGTACTTTACGCACATCTACGGAAGTCACATCTATCTTCTCCGCGTCCGCAAGACGCAGCGTTAGATCGTAGCCCCGCACACTGAGGCTCACCGGATCGCCCATCGGGGCATACTTCACCACAGTGACCTCTGTGCCGGGAATAAGTCCCATATCAAGGAAGTGCTGCCGCAGCGCGCCTTCACCGTGTACATTCTCTATTCTGACTGTCGTGCCGACAGCCGTTTCTTTCAGTGTACTCATTCGTCCTCCTGGTTAGTTGTATCTCACTTAATAATATAATACCACGGATCTGTGGATTTTTCCATAGTATTCTGCTCAATTCGGCGTTTTACACAAATTTTGCTCCATTCGGACAGATTTGTTATATCAGCTGAAAAAACTAAGCGATCCCACGGAATTTTGAATAATTATTTAAAAAGACTTGCAAAATTCCGGCAACAGGTGTATAATATTAATGTATTTTGTAAATAATTGCGGGTCTGCCCCGTAAAATATATTTAAGAAAGGTGACTATCATGAGCAGAAAGATACCGTTCGTTACAAAAGAAAAGATCGAGGAGATAAAAAAGGAGATACCGACCCCTTTCCACATCTACGACGAAAAGGGCATCAGAGCTACCGCGAGAGCGTTGAACGAGGCTTTTGCATGGAACAAGGGCTTTAAGGAGTACTTTGCAGTCAAAGCCACACCGAACCCCTTTATAATGAAGATATTAATGGAAGAGGGCTGCGGATTTGACTGCGCTTCCTACACCGAGCTGCTGCTTTCCGATAAGGTAGGGGCAAAGAAGCACGATATCATGTTCAGTTCCAACGAGACTCCCGACGCCGATTTCAGACTCGCTTACGACCTCGGCGCGATAATCAATCTCGATGATTTCACACACATTGAGATACTTGACAAGCTCACCGGTATCCCGGAAACTATCTGCTGCCGCTATAACCCAGGAGGAGAGTTCAAAACCAGCGAAAAAGGAAATGTAATGGACACCCCCCAGGACGCAAAATACGGCTTCACCCACGATCAGCTGATCGAAGGCTATAAGATACTCCGCGACAAGGGAGCAAAGGTATTCGGCATGCATTCATTCCTTGCAAGCAACACCCTCACGAATGACTACTACCCCGTACTCGCGGGTATTCTGTTCCGCACAGCCGTTGAGATAAAGGAAAAGACAGGCATAGAACTGAGCTTCATCGACCTGTCCGGCGGTGTAGGTATCGCCTACCGCCCCGACCAGACACCGAACGATATCAAAGTCATAGGTGAGGGCGTCCGCAAGGCTTACGAGGAAATACTTGTTCCTGCGGGGCTCGGAAATATCAGTCTTTGCACTGAGCTGGGAAGATTCATGCTCGCCCCCAACGGAATGCTCATCACCACAGCTATCCGTGAGAAGCACATCTACAAGGAGTACATAGGCGTTGATGCCTGCGCAGCGAATCTCATGAGACCCGCTGTATATGGCTCGTACCACCACATAACCGTTCTCGGCAAGGAAAACGCTCCCTGCGACCATGTGTACGATATAGTCGGCGGTCTTTGCGAAAACTGCGACAAGTTCGCGAAGGACAGAGAGCTTCCGAAGATCGACATGGGCGATATCCTTGCTATCCACGACGCGGGAGCCCACGGCTTCTCAATGGGCTACAACTACAACGGCAAGCTCCGCTCGGCGGAAGTGCTGCTGAAAGAGGACGGCTCTTACAAGATGATACGCCGTGCGGAGACACCGAAGGATTACTTCGCTACCTTTGATTTCAGCGAATACGGTGACAAGAAGTGACATTCAGATACTGTCCCTTGTGCGGTGAAAAGCTGCTGCCGAAACCGATAGGAGATGAGGGGGAGGTGCCGTTCTGCGAAAAGTGCGGACGGCCTTTCTTCCCTTTTTCCTATCCGTGCGTTATATGCCTGTGTATTGCCGAAGACGGCGATGTGCTGCTTATAAAACAGAGCTACGGTATCATACGGTATGTATGCGTGGCGGGCTATATAAAAGCGGGAGAAAGCGCCGAGGAATGCGCAAAACGAGAGATAGCCGAGGAAACCGGTCTGGAGATGCTCTCGGCGCACTTCCTGTACAGCAGATATTTTGAAAAGCACGACAATCTTATGCTTGCCTTTGCCTGCCGGGTGCGAAAGTCGGAGCTTCAACTGTCGGGCGAGGTGAGCGAAGCAAAATGGTTCACGCCGGAAGAGGCTGAAAAAGCGCTGTTTCAGGGAGCCTACGGGATAGATATGCTTCATAAGTGGCGCGAGATGCAGAACGGAGCGGTCACACAATGAGAATGAGAAAGAAGAAACATCTTGACGAGCGGCTCGATGCCTGCAAACAAGTATGTCTCGGGTGGATACCGGACGGTATCCACAAGGGCGGCGTTCAGATGCTCGATATACCGGCGGTTTTCGGGAATGAAAGTCCTCTGCGGCTGGAAATAGGCTGCGGCAAGGGTAAATTTGCCAACACCATAGCAGCACGCGACCATGAAGCGAACTTCATAGCGGTGGAACAATCCCCGAATGTCATCGTCATGGCAATGGAACAGACCATAGCCGCACAGCTTACCAATCTGCGGTATCTCATGGGGAATGCCGAATACCTCGCCAAGGTGCTGCCGGAACACTGCGCGGAGCGGATATACCTGAATTTCAGCTGCCCGTATCCGAAATCCCGCTACGCGAAACACCGTCTCACAAGCCCGCTGTTTCTTGATATATACCGCAGACTGCTTACCAAAAACGGCGTTATTGTACAAAAGACCGACAATGAAGGATTTTTTGATTATTCACTGGAGCAGTACCGCGAAAACGGCTTTGAAGTCCGCAATATGACACGCGATCTGCATAACAGCGGCATAACCGGGAATATTATTACCGAGTATGAGCAGCGTTTTCTCGAACAGGGGCTTCCGATATTCTACTGTGAGGCAGTCATCGGAAAAATTTAGAAATTTTTCACAAATGCCCTTTACAAACCGAAAAAAATATTGTATAATAGTATGTGTATTAATATACGGACGGCTCAGACGCTATGACCGCCGTAACAATAATCACCGAAAGGAATGACTTAAAATGGGCAAATTAACAGCACTTATCAGCATTGCCGCTCTCGCAGGACTCGGTTACTACATCGGCAAGAAGGTCATCGACAAGCGCAATGCCGAAGAGGAAGAAAGAGCATCTCATATCTATGAGGACGATTCGGAACTGTTCGTTGAAGAACATCACAGCACCCCCAAGGAGAAAATACAGAAGGCTTCCCTGTTCGCGGTAGGCGCTATAAAGACCGGCACCGAGAAGTTCAAGGAAGGTATCGACGATATCATCAACAACGATATGATCTCCAAGGGCGAAAAGACTCTTGAGGAAACAAAGACATTCGCAGTTGAAAAGAAGGATCAGGCTGTTGAATTCGCGAAGAATACAGCCGAAAGCATCAAGAACAAGGTAACTCAGAAGGCTGAAGATGTCTCGGACGGTGCGGAAGAACTTGCGGAAGCTATCGGAGAAGCTGCCGACGCAGCAGCGGAGAAACCCGCAGACCTTGACGAGCAGATGGCAGCAGCAAATCCCGAGCCGCTGGTAGAGCGTATCCCCGAAGCGGTTGAAGAGATCAGGGAAGCTGTAGAAGATAAGGCTGAAGATCTCGCAGGCACCTTCACCGAGATCAAAGACGAAGTTACCGCGGCGGCAGATGATATTGACAGTATCTCGATCTCCAACGTTGGCGAAGACTCCGTTGAAACTTTTGATTTCAGCAAGCCCGAACAGCTCTGATCGCATTTACAGCGGCATTTTGAACGCGCAGCTTTTAAGGATAAGACGATCCTGAGGTTAATGAAAGAACGTAAAAATACTGCCATATCAGATGATATGGCAGTATTTTCTTATTCCGGAAATAGTGCAGTCCCTGTTTATGAAATGTCCTGTTACACACAAAAGTTCGCAATATATCGGATATGAGAATTATCCGGTCAGTCGGATATGTCGATATCAAGGGATATTTCCGGAGTATAATCCGGAAATTCCTGCTTTACCCTGCTGAGTATCTCGGTATAAAGCGCTGCGCGGTCCTTCGCGTCAAAGCTGATTATAACATCGAATTTGACAGTCTTTTCTTCAAAGAACACGTAAAAACCGTGGATCTGCAATACATCGGGGTAAGAAGATACTATTTCCCTTACCTTCGCCTGCATCTGTGCGGCTTCATCGTTCTTTGTATTCATGGGGTAGAGCGAAACGCCAGTAAGGAAAACCCCATGCTCGGCGTACACCTTTTTCGTGATCTCATTTTCAAGCACGAATATCTGATCCGCTGTCATGGTGTCCGGGACCTCGATATGTACCGAGCCTATGA
>CAMVGH010000193.1 GCA_947166945.1 uncultured Clostridia bacterium | reverse complement strand
GAATCCACACAGGGTATGCAGAGAAAGGTGCTTACCCCCGCGGACAAGCCTTACGCCGAATTCGCGCTTACAGCAGACGACAAGCCGGTAGCGGTATATGAATACTGCAACCTGCACGGTCTGTGGAAAACGGAGATATGAGACTATGCCGGATCCGAAAACAATGAAAAAAATCGGCGCGATGATGAATCTGCTCATGGGCGCGATGATGAGCTTCTGCCTGTCGCTTGTCGGCAATCTCCTCGGCGGTCATTTCACCATAGTGGGATTTCTGATAAGCTTCGTGATAAGCTTCATACTGAGCCTTATCATCGGTTTCTGTATTCCACACAGAAAATGGAGCGAGAACGCCGTCCGCGCTTTCAAGGCAAAGCCCGGCACGATACAGGCCCGGCTGGTCGAGGCGCTTATCTCCGACCTTGTATATACACCGGTGATAACTCTCGCAATGGTGGCGTTCGCATACTTCACCTCCCGCGCAAACGCGGCGCCCGAAGCGCTCGCGCACATGCCATCGTTCATGCAGATGTTCCTCGGCTCATTCGCTGTCTGCATGATAGTCGGCTACATACTGATATTCATTTTCATGCCGCTGTTCATGAAGATCGTCTTCAAGGCTAACGGACTCCCCTTCCCGCCCCCGCAGGGCGGTCCCGGCGGACCTCCGCAGGGCGGCAGACCCCCTCAGGGCGCTCCCGGTGAACCTCCGCGGAGCGGCAGACCCCCTCAGGAATAAACATCATAAAGACTGTCATATCATGATATATGGCAGTCTTTTTTGTATTTTCCGCAAAAGGGCAAAATTGATAAAAATGCTTGCATTTATTTGTAAAATGTGCTATAATATTATGGTATATATTATAAAATGGGAAAAATGTACCGGAAAGGGTGTTGTTATGCGGATCGTCGGGATCGACCCGGGCTATGCGATAGTAGGTTTCGGCGTGGTTGACTATGACCGCCCGAAATTCAGCGTAATAGATTACGGTGCAATAACCACCGGCGCCGAAACGGAATTCAACACCCGGCTCATGGAGATATACAACGATACCTGCCGGATATTTGACAGCTACAAGCCGGAATTCATGGCGATAGAGCGGCTGTATTTCACCACGAACCAGAAAACCGCGATAGCGGTCGCGGAAGCCCGCGGGATAGTCCTGCTGGCTGCGCGGCAGCGCAATATAGAGATCGCGGAATACACTCCGTTACAGGTGAAAAGTTCCATAACAGGCTACGGAAAGGCTGTAAAGAAGCAGGTACAGGAGCTTACAAAGAACATTCTGAAACTTCCGGCGATACCAAAGCCGGACGATACGGCGGACGCGCTTGCTATCGCGGTGTGTCACGCTCATTCCTACAACTCACAGCTGAGCAGGTACGGATGATCCCCATTCATTTCCGATATAATGTGATAAGGAGACAACAATGATATACAGTGTACGCGGAAAACTCACACACAAGACAAACGATCTCGCGGTAGTGGAATGTTCGGGGGTAGGCTTTGCGTGCCGCACAACGACATATACTCTCTCCCCGCTGAAAGTCGGTGAAGAGGTATTCCTGCTGACCTACATGAACGTACGGGAAGACGCGATAGAGCTTTTCGGATTCGGAGAGGCGGCGGAACTCAACTGTTTCAGGCTGCTTCTTTCGGTGAACGGAGTGGGACCGAAAGCCGCGCTTTCCATACTCTCGGATATGTCGCCGCAGGGATTTGCGCTGTGTGTGGCGCAGGGTGACAGCAAGGTACTCACCCGCGTTCCGGGCATAGGCAAGAAGACTGCCGAGCGCATCATTCTTGAACTGAAAGACAAGATGACCGACCGCATCGGGGAGATATCCTCGGACACTTACGCGGAGCTTTCAAAGCCTTCGATACCCACGGGAGGGAATGCCGCCGAGGCTGCTGCGGCACTTGTGGCGCTGGGCTTCAACAGCAATCAGGCGCAGAAAGCGCTTGCGGGACTTTCGCCCGACACACCTGTTTCCGAAATGGTGAAGGAAGCCCTGAAAAAGATCGGCAGCATAAAGTGACCGGCGATAACCGCTTCGCACCCATAAAACAGTCCGGGAGGAAACAAAGCCATGAAACGACCTGTCGCAATACTGTCTGCATTATTTATCTGCTTTTACGTACTTGTTGACACTTCGGACGGCAGGATATTCAATTACAGCGAGGGTGACACAATTGTTTTCCAGATAACGCAGGTATGGGGACGCCCGAGCAGTGACGGGAAATTCGGAGATCACTACATCAACGTGAAAGTACCCGCATAATTTCTTTCGCATATACTGAACCATAACAGCGGCAGATACACACGGGTCTGCGTGCGAAGCATTCAAAGTCTTTTGGGAAGGGGGTCCGGGGGAAAGCCCTTTTCTTCAGAAAAGGGTTTCCCCCGGTCTCGCGCCGCAGGCGCCCACTCGCGCCGCAAGGCGCTCAAATGGAGGAGAAGAAACCTTGATAGAAATGAACAACGACCGTGACGCTGTCAAGCAGCAGACACGGATAACAGAGCCGGAGCTGATGCCGGAAGATACGGATATAGAGTACAGCCTCCGCCCGAAGCACCTGAGCGAGTACATCGGACAGGACAAAGTGAAGGAAAATATGTCCGTGTTCATAGAAGCCGCAAAGGCACGCGGCGAGAGCCTTGACCATGTACTGCTGTACGGTCCGCCCGGACTGGGTAAGACTACCCTCGCACGTATCATCGCTAACGAAATGGGCGTGGGGATAAGCATAACATCGGGTCCCGCAATAGAAAAACCCGGCGATCTCGCCTCCATTCTCACCAACCTGAAAGACGGCGATGTGCTGTTCATTGACGAGATACACCGTATGTCACGACAGGTGGAGGAAATACTCTACCCCGCCATGGAAGACAATGTCCTCGATATCATAATCGGAAAAGGTCCCGCCGCACAGTCCATACGCATAGACCTTCCGAAATTCACGCTTGTGGGTGCGACTACCCGCGCCGGACAGCTCACCGGACCGCTGAGAGACCGCTTCGGCGTGATACAGAGACTGGAGCTGTACACCGAAGACCAGCTCTGCGACATAATTATGCGCTCGTCCGTGATACTTTCCATTCCTACCGACAAGGACGGGGCAAGAGAGCTTGCGAAACGCTCCCGCGGGACTCCGCGTATCGCAAACCGCCTTCTCAAAAGAGTAAGGGATTTCGCGGAGGTAATGGGAAGCGGACGCATCACAAAAGATATGGCCGATATCGCGCTCGACCGCCTTGAAATAGATAAGCTCGGACTTGACGGGCTGGACAGACGTATGCTCACCATGATAATCCGGAGCTACAACGGAGGTCCGGTGGGGCTGGAGACCCTCGCTTCCGCTCTCGGAGAGGAAGCCGTCACACTCGAAGATGTGTGCGAGCCGTTCCTTATGCAGCTCGGATTCATTTCGAGGACCCCCCGCGGGCGAATGGCTACCGCGCTCGCGTATAAGCATCTCGGACTGGAGCCGAACGATACCGCAAGATCAAAATATGAACAGATAAAGATAGACGAAGGAGATAATGAGTAATGGGGAGACTTTTCGGAACAGACGGTGCAAGAGGCGTGGCAATAACAGAGCTTACCTGCGAACTTGCCATGAATATCGGCAGAGCCGCCGCCATAGTGCTTACAAAGCACAAGAAATCGGACGGCAAGGCTAAGATAATGATAGGCAAGGATACACGCGTTTCCTCCGATATCCTCGAAGCAGCCCTCATATCGGGCATCATGTCCGTGGGCGCGGACGCGGTACTGCTCGGGACCGTGCCGACTCCCGCCGTGGCTTACCTCGTAAAGCGTGAGAACGCCGACGCGGGCGTGATGATATCCGCTTCACACAACAGCGTAGAGTACAACGGCATAAAGCTGTTCGCGGGGACAGGATTCAAGCTGCCGGACGAGGTGGAGAACGAGATAGAAGCGCTGATACTCGATACACCGGAAAAGATAGCCATGAAAGACGGCACCGGGGTCGGCAGAGTTTCCCGCCTGCCCGACGCTGCCGAAATATACACCGACCACCTCGCACAGACCGCAAAGCCCGGACGGAAGAAGCTCCGCGTCATTGCGGACTGCGCAAACGGAAGCGCTTCCGCCACCGCGGAGAGACTGTTCGCAAAGCTCGGCACCGACTGCACCATAATCAACGCACAGCCCGACGGCACGAACATCAACGAGAACTGCGGCTCCACACACATAGATAAGCTGCAAAGCAGGGTCACGGAGGGCGGATACGACCTCGGCGTGGCGTTCGACGGGGACGCCGACAGATGCCTTGCCGTGGACGACAAGGGCAGTATCGTGGACGGCGACAGGCTCATAGCCATTATCGCGGACAGCATGAAAGCCGCGGGAACACTGAAAAACGATACCGCCGTGGTGACGGTCATGAGCAACCTCGGATTCCATACATACATGAAAGAACACGGCATAAGGACAGTCTGCACTTCCGTGGGCGACAGATATGTGCTGGAGGAAATGCTGAAAAGCGGGTACAATATCGGCGGTGAGCAGTCGGGACATATAATCTTCCTCGATCATGCCACTACCGGCGACGGCGAGCTTACCGCAGTACAGCTGATCTCCCTGCTGTCCCGCTCCGGCAGACCGCTCTCCTCGTACAATCAGGAGTTTGCCGATTATCCGCAGCTGCTTGTGAATGTGAAGATAACCGACGACAAGAAGGGTCTTTGGGATAAGAACGACGCGATACTCGCTTCAATAAAGGAAGCTGAAGAAGCACTCGGCACAGACGGGCGGATCCTCGTCCGCGAAAGCGGCACCGAGCCGCTTGTGCGCGTGATGATAGAGGGCAAGGACGCGGCTCTTGTGGATAAATACACCAACATGATAGCCGATACTGTAAAAAAGGAGTTCTGCTGAAATGGCAAAGATACAGCGCGAATTGTACGGGAATTTCGATATGATACTGAATGCTGTCGATAACGCGGTACGCGGCGGGAGCATAAGCGCAACGCTGGAGGATTCCTCGGATTTCTACGACAGGGATTCCCGCTGCTCGGTGAGAGTGTATGAACGGTACAGCTATATAGGAAAAAACCGTGTTTCACTGTCGGTGACGCTCTACGAAACAAGCGGTCATGTGTATATCTCCGCTATCGCGTCGGGCGGCAGTCAGGCGCTGTTCTTCAAGGTAAACACATTCGGTGAGAGCGCTTTCCTCGATACGATACAGAATACGATAGACGCGTTTTCGTACAGGTAGCAACGCAGAAAGGATATACAAATGGCAAAAATACAGAGAGAACTTTACGGAGATTTCGATGATATTATCGCTGATATCCATGACGCGGTTGTAGGCGGGAGCGTTACGGGAGAGATGACCGAATCCTCCCAGTTCAAGGGGAGTGAAGCTCGATGCTCGGTGATGAT
>CAMVGH010000192.1 GCA_947166945.1 uncultured Clostridia bacterium | reverse complement strand
AGGTAGAAGCTGTCAGCCAGCCGGCGTGACGTCCCATTATCTCGATGATGGTAACGGATTCGACACTGTAAACCGAACTGTCGCAGACTATCTCCTGCACGGTAGTGGCAACATATTTGGCAGCAGAACCGAATCCCGGGGTATGGTCGGTAGCACACAGGTCATTGTCTATTGTTTTGGGGATACCGATTATCCGTACATCGCGGTTATGCTTTTCTGCGTATGCGGACAGCTTCATTACCGTGTCCATTGAATCATTACCGCCGATATAGAAGAAAGCTTTTATATTGTGCTTTACGAAACAGGACATTATTTTTTCGTAGGTCGAGCAGTCTTTTTCTTCGTCGGGCAGTTTATACCGGCATGAACCGAGTACCGTTGAAGGAGTCTGTTTGAGCAGTTCCATATCTTCATTGGTTCGTATAAAATTTTTAAGGTCGATAAGATTATTGTTAATGATCCCTTCGATACCGTTAATAGAGCCGAAGATAGCATCTATTTCCGGATATTTCAGGGCTTCGGCAAATGCTCCGACAAGAGAAGCATTAATGGCGCAGGTTGGACCGCCGGATTGTGCGATTGCGATATTCATAAGAATTACCTTCCTGTATTTTTATTGATTCCATTATAGCACAATCCGGACCAATTTTCATCATTTTATAATAATTTCTTTGTTTTAAACAAATTTTTCCAGGATTAATCGTTTCCAAAAGACAATTGCTACAATACGCATGTTCCTATCTATTACACAAATGAACAGTTGTGGCTTATTTTTCCGGGATTTAATAAAAAGTTTGCCTTTCCTATTGAAATTTTCTTGGTTTTGGTGTACAATAGAGTATATATTGGATTTTTATGCTTTGACAAATATCAATGTGTAGCGGAAAGAAAGGCTTGCCGATGGATAAGATTCTCGACATTTTCAGAAATAAATGGTTCAAACGGGCAGTTTCACTGCTGTCACTGGGATTTCCCGCTTTTCTGCTGTATGTGGACTGGCTTTCATTTGCCTATTACCTTCAGCCGGTAAACAATGTACCCCTGTTTTTGGTGTATGTTCTTGTAAACTTTGTATTTGCCGGTATCATGTTCTATACAAGAAAACAGCTTATCACTCAGCTTGTGACCTGTATCAGCCCGATAATTGCTTTTATACTGCTGATCATTTCTTTCGGACAGTGGTATCTTATTGTTCCGCCTGTGGTTATATGTGCGGTTACTTTCCTTGCCGCAGGTTCCAACGAAACCCTGAAAACCATTCTCGGTACTGTATATCTGCTTATGTTCGTGGTAGGCACGCTTGTATATCTTACGATGCTTCATTTCAATCTTACGGTTCAGACTCTCGCCAACCTTACCGAATGTGATATTTCCAAACGCTCCGAAAACTACACTTATTCACCTGACTACTCATACCGGATCGTAATGTATATAGACGATGCGGGAGATGAAAGAAGCCTGACTTCTTACTATGTGGAAAAGACGGAAGATGATGTTTCTCTGCCTTATCTGAATTGCTACAAGCATATAAACAGCCAGAAAGTGCTTGTAACTATGGATAAGGACTCGGTCATCTATAAATGGCTCACAAATGATGATCTGTATATAGACGGAAGGGCAAAAAATATCCCGAAACTGTTTGAGCAGGCTGAAGAAGCAGCCAGATCGACCGAAACAGATGATAATACTGACGATTCAGATGAAATAGTAAAGACTTACTACGAAGAACATGATTATAATGATGAAGAATACTTTGGTCCGGCTGAGACTGTCGCATCTGCGGTGAATGTTACAACGGAACCTGAATCTGCTGAACAGAATTACGAATGATCTTTATTTATCCATTTTACTCAAAAGAAGGTGAGTGCGGATATGCCCCGTCAGCTGAATATTGCAGGCAAAAATTCCAGTGAGATATATACTTTGTTCTACCCCAGCAATCTGATGAATTTTCTCAGATATGATTTTTCACTGTTCCTTGAGCATTGCACCGATCTTTGCCGACTTGCCGCAAGAACGGGTGAATACAATATTGATGATGTTTATTCTATCAGGAACTCGATTTCTGCCTGCCATAAGTATTACGAGCAGAATATGAGAACTGTCTTTGAAAAAATAGTTGTCGATTGCTGGATAGATTATCTCTGCAAACAGAGTGAAGTCGGTACCGGAACACTATGGCAGAGCTTTATGAAATGCCGTAACCCGTTTGAGAAAGCGATATTCGAAAGACTGTCGGATTATCGCTATAATCGCGCTATAAACGAATGGACAAACCTTCTTCGTATGCAGGAGTATGCCCGCGAAAAAACAGAGTTTGTTTTCTGCGTAGATCTCCGTTCGTCTCAGCAGGCTGTGGCAAGATCCAATTATTTTGACCTGCTGTTCAATGTCGCTGCTAACGAACAGGGCTTTCCGATAGGTGAGATCGCTTCCACCAATATTTTCTCTGCCGGAAGACTGCCGAATTCACCGTTTGTAATGAATTCGGCAGCTAAAGAGATCGCAAGAAATCAGCTCCGGGATATGGAGTATCATGATAACTATAAATCTCGCAGGAATCCTGATCTTACCGATAAGATCGCTATGGATGCATTTGCTGCCGTTAAGCGGTATATCCCGGATAAAAACGACAGTATGGCCTCAACAATAATCAAGTCTCTGACTTCTTCTCCAACATACGTTTATGTCCCCGGTTCATTCAAGGCTATAATTGACCTTGAAATAGACATCTCGGCAAGAGAGGGAGTATATGTACAGAGATGCGCCCGATGCGGGGATTTCTACATACGTGATATCGACTATGATTTCAATTATTGCAGCCGTCTCCACAAAGACGGTTCCACCTGTCTTGAACTTATGAAGGGGGAAGACCCCGAACTTGCAGAAGCGATCGCTGTTTCAGCTGCAACAGCAACTGTGAATGAAACGGACGACGGCGAACCCAAGATCATCTATATTGATAAAGATACAGTCAATTCAAGGCTTGATTCTCTTTATAAAGAAATGGCCGCGAGGGTAAATGTCGATCTCACCCAAAGAGATTTCTCACTGTGGTATCAGCGTGAGCTTCGTCTGAAAGACAGCCTGCTTCTCGGAGAAGCAGGGGAGAAAGAACTTAATGATTTCATAGAATTGTCAAGGGGAAATGAATTTGCCTCAAAGAAACAGCCTCCTTTATTTGAGCATAAGCCCTCAGACAAGGAAGCCGAAGAAGAAGAGATCACCGAAAACGGAAAACATATTAAAAAATTTGTTTTTGAAAAGGTCGATCGTGAGTCAGTGGCAAATCTTTCCGCGTCTTCAACGCCCGTATCATCTGTGGTAGAATCGGAAAAAGCGGCAATGGAAGCTGTCAGAAAACTTTTCAATGCCGATCAGAACAGAAATCGTACATCTGCGCAGCAGCAATACCGTTATGATAAGCAATACGATCCGGCCGGTATGTCATACCCTTATCAGCAGCAGTATCCGCCGACAGGTCAGCAGCCGTTTTCTTCCGGAGGGCAATATAACAGCCAGCAGTTTGCATCTTTTTCTCAATATTACAGGCAGCAGCCGCGTCAGGGCACCGCAAAAGTCATTAAAGGCGGTGCTGCTTCGCAGGATCAATCTGTAATACGACCGAAAACCGTTGTTATTCCAAACGGTAATCAAAGCAAACCTGTTACAGAAGAAAACGCCACGGGCAAATTTATTGGTATCCGTGAGTCGGATACCTCTGTTAATACCGAGAGCGCAGGACTTTCCGACAACTTCGCAAACAGATCTTCTGACTCGTCTGTGACTGAAAAATCTTCTGACAGACCAATTTCCCGGAGTGCGTTATACAGTGAGCCTGAAGAAGATGTCAAAGTATTCACACCGAGAAAAAATAATTTCATCAGGCCAAAACAGAACGATGACTTTATCGAACCTTCGCCCTATGAAAAACTGAAGCAGCCGCTCGAAGAATACAGAAGTGAAAGAAAAGCAGAAGAGAAGGAAGAGGAAGTTGCCGGTCAGATACTTACCGAAGAAATAATCAGAACCGCTCCCGCCGCAATCCCCGCCGGTGCTGCCGCTGCGTACAAAGGGTACAGTGCGGTCGGAAACACCGTAAGCGATGAGGATTTTCAGAAAGCCGATTTTTCTCATATTCTTGACGGTATCACCAGAGAAGACGGTTTTTCCAGAGATGAGACCGCTCTCGATTCGGACGGACTTCCCGTTTCACATAAGACAAAGCATGTTATGAACGCGCTGTTCGGTCCGACGAAAGTCAGCCCGATCCTCAGGGTAAAACTTGATGAGGACGACGATGATACCTGATCTTATCAGCGCATCGTACAGAGAGGTACTTTTATGAGGATAGTAACGCTTATCGAGAACACAAGCGCTTCGGATAAGCTTAAAGTCGAGCATGGGATATCACTGTATGTCGAAAACGCGGGGGTCAGATATCTGATAGATACAGGTGCTGATGATAAGATAGTTTATAATGCGAAAAGACTCGGGATAGATCTTAAATCGGTATCGGCAGTAATGATCTCGCATAACAACTATGCCCATACAGGCGGTCTTGATGAAGTATTCAAGCAGAATAAAGACGTAATGGTCTATTCAAAGAAAGCTTGTCTGAATGATTTTTTTCTGAAGAAATCTCTGATAAGGGTCCACATGAACAGGTTCAGCTATATATATGAGGAGCATCCGGACAATTTCATTCTGTACAACAGCTTCCAGCAGATCGACACCGGATTCTTTGCCATGTCAAACGAACACCCAGATTCTTCATTTTATTGCGAAGACAAGAATCTCTATATGAAGAAAGACGGGAAGATCGTGCATGATGATTATTCGCATGAGTCTTTCTATGTACTTTTTCCGGAAAATGACCGGTCTTCCGGAATGGTGATCATTTCGTGCTGCTCGCTGTGTGGAATAACAAATATGGTGAAAACGGCAATGAAACGCTTTCCCGGTGTTCCCGTCATTTCAGTGATAGGCGGTTTTCACCTTATGGGATCATCTACAAAAAAACTATCCTGTTCGGTGGATCACCTTGAACGGACAATAAACGAGATCATGACGATAAGCACGGGTACTATCTATACTTTCCACTGTACCGGTATAACCGGATACGGGATAATGAAACAGAAACTCGGAGACAGGCTTCAATACCTGCAAACAGGTGAAGAGCTGATATTTTAATACATAGTTTAAGGAGTGCAGAAGACAATGAAACCAATTTATGACTGCTTCTCGGAGGAATACAAATATCCTTTCGGAGCAATGGAGAGAGGGAAGGAATGTAAATTTACCGTAAGGTTCCCTGAAGATACCATGGTCGAAGAACCGGTGCTTGTCGTGTTCCGCCCCGGATACAAGGAACGCTTCACAAAACTGGAGGAGACCGGCATCTCTGATGGATACAGAGAGTATTCGTGTGTATATGTACCTAATGACACCGGACTTCATCATTACTATTTTTCTCTGCT
>CAMVGH010000191.1 GCA_947166945.1 uncultured Clostridia bacterium | reverse complement strand
CCCGTCAACGTTTACACCGTTCTCTCTCGTCATGGTATGACGAAGCTCTTCACGGATATACTCGCCGGGTACATACGGATAGGTTTTGGCACCGTCGGCATAAGGCGCGTAAAAACAGCCGGGAGTCAGAAGCATGATGGAATAATCAAGTGAAGAATAGGAGCAGTCAGGCAGAAGTTCCGGGCAGGCAGCGTATATCTGAGATGTGCTGCGCAGCTTCACAGATATTCTCCCGTCTATCCCGTCATCGGTCACACCGATCCTCGTGATGCTCTCAAGCTGTTCTTTCAGCGAAGACAAATTGTCTTCATCAGATAAAACATTTGCGATAAATACCAGTCCGGGTCTCAGACTGCGGATATTATATCCTTTTTCTGCAATGAAACGCTCCTCGGTAAAATATTTCCGGATATGGTCGGAGCTTTTTGATACGCAATCCTTTATCTTACCGGCACTTTCGAGAAGACCGATATACCCGTCAGGGTGGGCAAATCCGACTCTTAGCCGTGACATATCCATAACGCTGTATTCGGTTTTCATGATCCTGCTCAGCGGCAGATACGGAATACCGAGCCCGTCAAAGGGAACATCATATCTGTAGCCCAATGATCTGTTTATACCGTCCGCGAATGCAACTCTGCCGATAGTTGTAATCCTGACCTCATACACATCGTCCACCTCATTCCATGAAAACAAAGTCCGCTATTTCTGCCGCATCTGTCCATAACGAGTGAAGCTGCTTTTCTTCATCGGTATAAAACGGTTCACCTAATATCTCCGTAAGATCGGACCCGCGTTTCCGACAGTCTTCGATCCACCGGCGGAACTCCATGCGCCCCATAGCAAATGACTGCCTTATGAGCTGTTTTGTATTGCTGTCAAGCTGTGAACGGGTAAGTCTTCGTGCGCGGTCAATGAGTTTTTTATAAGAAAACGGCTTACCGTCTGCCGCATCGTCAAGACAGTACGGACGTGCCAGAAGATCGACCTGCTCCCGGGTCATATAAAAACGTTCCCTGATCATATCCAGAGTGCCGGTGATATTATTATCACAGATCTGAAAATCGATCCAGTTTCCGGCAAATCCGTTCCGAAGATTTCTTTCCAGCTTTGCGGCAGTCTTTGCGCTCTTACAGCATTCGTCGGCAAGAGAAAAAGCGGAATGAAAACTCATATCGGGCGGCACAAAGGCGATACCGGTACAAGCGTACAGAGGGACTGTCAGTTCCTCAGATCTCCATAGAACGGAGCCTGACAGATAACTGTACAGATATTCTATAAAAGGCAGTGCAAGCGCAGCGTCACAAATGCAGTTGATGTCATCTCCGCCTCTGTGTATAATACTGAATGAATGTGCAAGATCCGAACCGTTCTTGCAGTGCGCATGATAATATGCCTCAAGCTGCTGCATTGCGCCTGCCATTGTTCTTGCGAAGTTTTCCTCTATGCTTCTGTTTATCTGCCGTCTTCTTCTGATACCAAGCTCGTAATCCGGCGTCTGCTGAAGAATTCTGCCTATTGTGATCCCCAGATTGTTCCCGTCTGCATGGATCACCGCAACATATTCTCTGCCGTCGGAAGTCTCGCAGACAGAAAGCTGCTTCATATCAACGACAGCGTCTCTGCGCTGCGCTTCTTTACGGCGGATAGAAGAAGAAACGGAGTATGTATCGCCTGAGCCTTCCGCGATCCCGATGACCGGTTCACCTGTATTCCTTTCCTTCATCACTACGGCAAGTGTCCCGAGAGGTTCCGATATGTCACATGACGCCTTGACCTCATTCAGCTTCCGGTAAAGCCGGAAAATGTCGTTTCCGAAGTCATCTGTCTTTTCCGTGACAGCGGCGGCTATGTTGAGAGAATAGGCATTATCCAGATAGTACCTTGATACCTTTCGTATGATCTTTCGGCAAAGCTCTCCACTTCTGACGATGAAAAGGGCGTTTCCTGCCGTGCAGATGATCAGCTGGAACAGGATCCTGTCCGATTTGAAATAAGGGATAGTTTCATCAGGATCCGCAGAGATGTCATACTCTTCTTCACTCAACGGGGTATCTATATGATGCAGTGCGAAAAAGATCGCATCGTCCAGAATATGTTTGATAAGGTCGCTCCCGCCGACTGTATCCATATAGGTATTCGATCTGAACATGAACCGCTGTATCTGTCTGGTATCCAGGATACAGAGAACTTCTTTATTTAAGAGATAGCTTTCCATCAGTTGTTTCCTTTGAAGTATTCGTATTTTCTGTAGCGTTCAAACAGAAATACCGATTTTTTCTCATTCGTGCCGTCGTCTTTTCTGTTCTCCTCAGTCAGGCGTCTCGAACAGGAACTTACCACATTTACGCCGTCTGACAGCAGCTTGTCCACCAGCATAAAGCAGAATGTGAATTCACCTGCCACAAGAACAGCCAGCGGTTTTTTTTCTTCTATTTTTTCCGCGTATTCTCCTGCAAGTCTTCGTATATCTTCCACGGAAAGATCCGGCGGTATGAACGGGAACGGCATATCCACTACCTCACCGTACATAGCGGAAGCCTCCCGCTGCGCCTCGCTCCATATCTCATACGGATGATTTGTACAGTTTATAAACATTGCATTCCTCCTATGATGTACCGCCGTTTGTTCCAAGCCGCATGATATGTTTTCTGCACAGGAGCACACCCGTCAGAAACCATACGAGCTGCGATATGACGGAGGAAAGCCATATTCCCCATATACCGAGCGGTATTGCAGCAGTAAAGAACAGGCAGAGCAGGGGATTGAGAGCAAATACGCAGATCGTTGATATACGCTGCGGATCCTTCGTCTCTCCCATTCCACGCATAGCGCCGACACAAATGATGCGCAGGATCTGAAGAACCGTTATCAATGCCACGATCATACTTGTCGCAATGCCCTCCGAGATCGCTTCGGCATCTTTGAAAAACGCCCCGAAAAACCATTCTGCGCCGGAAATATACAAAATACACAGCCCCGATGCGCATATCGCGCCGATCATGACACCTATCCGGAGATATTGCTTCAATTCATCATATTTCCGTGCCCCCATGCTTCTTCCCGTCAGAGAAACAACAGCGCTTTGTATGCCGTCCCCGAAAGCGAATGAATAATTCATGAGGATCATTCCTACACTGTAAACTGCGGTTTGATCGGAGCTTAACCCGGACAGAATGATACTTGACAAAAGAAAACCTACCCGTGTCAGCAGATTCTCTATCACAATATCGCCTGCTTTTGAGCGCACATTCCCGAAGATCACGGGATCCGTGTGCCGGTCTTTTTTAAAAAGCCCGGATAAGCTGAGAAAATCCGACTCCCTGATAATGAAGAAAAGACTGACCGCAAATGCCGCAGCGGTACCAAGGACTGTCGCTATCGCATCGCCGACGATCTCTAATCTCGGAAATCCGCAGTGTCCCTCGATCAGCAGATAGTTGAAGATGATATCCGTGACCCCCATTGCAATATTGGAGATCAGCGTCACTTTTGTCTTTCCGATACCTCGCAGTGAAGAGTTAAGGACTGTGGTAAGCGCCTGAAATATAAGGAACATCATGATAATGCGGAAGAATGAGACCGACATATCCAGTGTATCAGGCTGACGGTTGCACAGCATCATAATAGGTTCCGCCAACAGCGCCGATGATGCTCCCAATATGAGTGACAGGATCACGGCGATACGCAGGATCAGATGAAAGTACCCGTTTGCTTCCTTCTTGTCCTTTTTTCCGAATGCCTGAGCGACAAATACGGAAGCCGCAGTGCCTAACGCATAAAAAACCGCAAAGAATATCAGCTTCGGCTGCGAGGTAAAGGATACGGCAGATATGGCAGGCTTTCCGAGAACAGATATCATTTTGGTGTCTATAGATGAAATGATCACACTTACCATGCTTTCCAGGATCGCCGGCACAGCTATTTTTACCATTTCCTGTATTTTCTGACGTTCCATGAACAGCTCCTTCTGCTGTATTTAGGCTATACCGCTGGGTTTTTAGAGGTACCCTATAGACTATTTAATTTCCGCCCATAGGGCGGAATGAGCTTGACATCAAGAAATGCGCCCGCTTTAAAAAGATGCTGAAAGCGTATTTTTAAAGTATACGACAGTCTGTGAAACAGACTGTCGTGCAATAACTGCCTTTCAGGCAGTTATTGCGGACACATTTATTATACCACGAACAGATCGGTGTGTCAATGTACGATATAGATACACGCCTCTGTCATATTCAGATAGCGTCAGATGACGGCTCACTTTTGCCGATATCTTTCATCCACGGCTTTTTGCCTATGGAATATATCGTAAGAAAACACGCTTGCAAGTAGTACATTTTGTCAGCGTGTTTTTTGTCGGCAGCATCGCCACGGTCTTATACATCGACGATCTCGACAATGTTTTCATAGAATGCGTGAGCAATGGACGGCTGACCTCGTTCTCCAAAAAGAATTTCAAAAGCCTATTTGAAATGGCATCATAACAAGAAAAGCAGTCGGCATTTTTGTCGGCTGCTTGTTTGCTTACTTCACATATTCCGCTATTTCCTGCGGCGTTTTCTCATATCCCGTTTCCGCCCAATAGCAGAACAGCTTGTAGAATCCGCCTATCGTAAAGGCGATATGCCACGGATCGGACACATCCGCTAAGACCACATGAAACCGCTTGTCGAACTCCGCTTCAAGCAGGTACATTCTGCCGTCACGCATCATCAGGTCTATCACATTACGGTACTGATACAGATGCGTGAGTAAAAAAATCACATAGGTTTGCTTGCTTTCTGCGGTGAGATAGTTAAATTCAGAGTTTTCCAGCCACTTGCTTGTTTCCGTGTCGATATAATAGCGCAGAATATCGTCCTTATCGGTGAAATTGCGGTAGAATGACACTCTGCCTACTTTTGCTGAGAAGTCAAGGAGGAAGTATAATGAAAAAGGTGATGAAGATCGTGGGTATCATTGTTTTAGTAATTATTATTTTGGCAGCAGTGTTTTTTATCAAGGCAGCATTTACTCCTGCCGTACCGAAGGATTACACCGAGACTGTGAAAACAGGCGGCGAGATTGAAGCAAAATATCTGAAAAGCTATTGATTATAATAATTGTATGTGTTAAATTTGAGTCGGTTGGAAATCCTTTTTTTGTTACCGAAATTCCGGTAATAAAAAAAAAGGATTTTTTTATGCAACAAATTGAAGCAAATAAATATTTGATCGGAGTTCCGAGATCTCCGCCTAATCGTTTGATAACTGATTTTTAGTGTTATCGGATGTACTAATTAGGATTAGGAGGTAGTTATATGACTAAGAAATATACAATTCAAAACCATGTGATATTCGGGCAGGTAATGAAAAGACCCAATATAGCAAAGAAGTGTATTGAGAGAGTTCTCGGAATTAAGGTTTATGATCTTAAATATGTAGAAGCGGAAAAAACAGAAAAGTTAGCTCCTGACATTCATGGCATTCGCATGGATGTGTAT
>CAMVGH010000190.1 GCA_947166945.1 uncultured Clostridia bacterium | reverse complement strand
GTGGATCACCAGTGCCGTATCGAGAACGCTTGCCTCAAGCGGTGTGAATTCACCCGTTTCGCGCAGCATATAGAGTATATTCTCGGCAGTGGAGTATTCGGGTTTCGGATTGCGTATCATAAGGCTCTCGTGCAGCTTGAAATGTTTGTACGCGCAATAAGCATATACAGAAATGAGCGGCATTTTCGCTATTATCTGTATAGACTGTCTCAGCACATTCATGGCGGAGATATCTTCCGGGTTGTCGTCGTATGAATACAGAGTGAGGATACTCTTCTGGAGCGCGTTCATGATATTGGAGCTGGGTGCTTTCATGATAACATCGCGGGTGAAGTTGTTTGAAAGGCTCTGATATCTGCTGATAAGGCTGTCAAACTGGGAGAGCTGTTCAGCGTTCGGAAGCTTTCCGAACAGCAGGAGATATGTGGTCTCCTCGAAATTATGTCTGCGGCCCTCGAAGCCTTTCACAAGGTCAACGATATTGTAGTTATGGTAGTAGAGCCGTCCGTCGCAGGGGATCTTCTTACCGTCAACTATATCGTAGGACACCACATCGGATATCTCGGTAAGTCCCGCAAGCACGCCCTTACCGCTGCTGTCACGCAGTCCGCGCTTGACATCGTACTCGACATAAAGTGACAGGTCGATAGTTCCCTTGCTGAGGTTGTTGTCGTACAGCTCCTCGATTATTTTCTTTTCGCCCTCTCTGGGGTTTACGATCTCGTTTTCGGTCTCTCTTTCAACTGGCATGAACCGGTTTCCTTTCCGTTTAAGATATACATATTTATTATATACAAAATCGGCGCAATAATCAAGATATATAACAGAATGTTGTTGCAATTCAACAAATCTGTAGCTTTTCTGATGCCGTTTTCTGTTTATAAATGACATCATGTCCGTTTTTTATCAAACATATCCGGAGCAGATCCCGCATATAAATTGGATAAATCTAACATTTTGGAGGGGCGGCACCATGTCAGCAAGAAAAACAGCAGCTGCGCAAGTCAGCGGAACAAAACAGGAAAGATGTGTAAGCCTCGCACAGTACATAATCGACAACGGTTCGACGGTCAGAAATGCAGGAAAAGCGTTCGGAATAAGCAAAAGCACAGTACATCAGGATATCACGGCACGTCTCGCAAAAGTCAATCCCGAGCTGCACCGGCAGGTAAGGGAAGTGCTTGACCGGAACAAGGAAGAGCGGCATATCCGCGGCGGTATGGCGACCAAACGGAAGTATGAGGAACTGGCGGAGAAGCCGTAAGACTCCTTTTAAAGAAGATATCCCGCTCTGAGATGTCAGGGCGGGATTTGTCATTCATGTTCGTTTTTTATCATACATCACTGTTTCAGTGAGATCTCAAGCTTGTTCGGCAGACATACTATCGGCAGGAATTCCGAGTGCAGGGGACCGTGGTTTACGCATATCTTATCCGGACAGCTCGCTTCTTTCACGAATATCTCACCGTTCTCCACACATACGACATTCCACCCCTCGCCGTTCATAACGGTGAAAGTGCCGTCCGGTTCCGAATAAAGATCTATCGTTCGTATCAGCTGCCCGTTCTGCTTTATCTCGGCGATATGTGCGCCGGACTTTGCGAACAATGCTGTATATGCGCAGATCCCTGCAGCGATAAGAATGAGTGCGGTGACTGTGGCAGCAGCGATCTTCTTTTTCATTGGATATCCTCCGGAAAATGGCAGGCGGGAAGCCTGCCGCTTTTATCTGACTTTTTTCTGTGAAGCGGTTATCTGTCCCTCTGCCACACCCTCGGTGCTTTCTGGCATAAAGAGTATCTTTATTGTAGCGAACAGCAGCTTTGTATCTTCGACAAGGCTTGGTCTTGCAATGTACTGAAGATCCATCAGCAGCTTGTCATAAGGTGTGGTATTGTATTTCCCATATACCTGCGCGAAACCTGTAAGCCCCGCTTTAGCCTGTAATCTGAAAGCAAATTCCGGCGTTTCCTCTTCATACTGCTTTGCTATCTCAGGACGTTCCGGGCGCGGTCCTACCAGTGACATAGTGCCGAGGAACACGCAGATCAGCTGGGGAAGTTCATCTATCCTGAATTTACGCAGGACCTTCCCGACTTTTGTGACCCGGTCATCGTCCGCTCCTGTGGAAAGGCGGGCAATACCGTCCTTTTCCGCGTCCATTCTCATAGTGCGGAATTTGATGATATCGAATTCCCGACGGTTTTTTGTGAGACGTTTCTGCTTATAGAACACAGTCCCGCCGTCTCTTTTTATGAACACAGCCGTGACGAGCATAAGCGGTGAAAGTACAGCGAGCGCGATACCGGAGATGATGATATCCGCGGCGCGCTTGATGAACAGGTATTCGGGAGACGGGTCATACCGTTCCAGCGACATTATCGGCAGATGCAGTATATGAAGCGGTTTCGCGCTGCTCATTATCACATCTCCGACGCCCGGAATAACAAACATCTTTATATCAGTATCTATGCAGTATTTTACGATCATATTGCGTTCTCTGCTGTGAATACCGCAAAGGAAAACTGCCTCCGCATTTCCGAGAGTTCTGCCGATGTCTCCGATACATTCGTCAATATGGTAAGTACCCGCGACTTCAAATCTTTTATCGAGCCTGTATTCTTTTATGAGTTCCTCTACGCTTTTTCTCTCGTCCCATACTACAACTGTTTTCATCGGCTTGTTGTTCCTGAAAAAGCTCTTGTTTGCGAACAGCGACCACAGCACGGCAAGCACCGACTGAACCACGAACAGGACCGCGAGCTCCCACGCGGAAGCAAAACGATAGGACAGCAGCAGTATGATGATATATGTTATGATATCTGTCACAAGTATGGACAGAAGCTGGCTGTACACAAGCTCAGATATCCTCACGATAGATACATTGAACCCGGAATACAGTTTGCATATAGTGAAATAGATAAAAGCGTACAGTATTATGAGTACGACATTTCCCCAGTGGAAGAACGGTATATAGATAGTATCAGCATAGCACCAGTACCAGCAGAGTGCGAACGGTACGGCAATCAGAACAACATTGAAGATATTCAGGAAGTATCTCCACAGCTTTTCTGAAATGTTCTTTTCGCTGTCTGCTCTCATGTTCTCCCTCCTTTAACTGTTAATAAAGCCGCATCCATATAAGAATACGGCTTTATGTTTCATTTATATTGTCTTATTTATGCTTTGTTGTTCTTTTTCGACATAAATCTGATAAATGTGAGTACCGCAAACATCAGAACTACCGAAATTCCCAGGACAACGAACACATTCTGAACAAACCCGGATATCAGATAGCCCACCGCGCAGACCCCCGCGACAGTGAACGCATACGGGAGCTGTGTGGAGACATGGTTCACATGGTCGCACTGCGCGCCCGTGGAAGCCATGATTGTCGTATCTGATATAGGCGAGCAGTGGTCGCCGCAGACTGCACCGGCAAGGCATGCCGAAATGCAGATGATGACCATTTCGGGGATAACGCCTGTTTCCGCGGTAGCCGCGAGATCGGTGCTGAATACTCCCGTAACGATCGGGATAAGGATACCGAATGTACCCCACGAAGTACCTGTTGCGAAGGAAAGCCCGATAGCTACAACGAACAGTATAAGCGGCAGGAGTATCTGTATTGCCTTTGCACTCTCAACGATGCCGGAAACGAAAGGTCCTGCTTTCAGCATGGAAGTCATGGTTTTCAGTGTCCATGCGAAACAGAGTATCAGGATTGCCGGTACCATCTGCTTGAATCCCGCAACAATGGAGTCCATGCAGGCAGTGAAGCTGAGTACGCCCCTTGCCATGAAATAGATTATAACGATGAGAAGGGCGCCGATCGAACCGATAGCAAGACCGTAGGAAGCGTCACAATCCGCAAAAGCCGTAACAAGGTCGGTGCCGCTGAACAGACCGCCTGTATATACCATTCCGAGAACGCACATAACGATGAGGATAATCACCGGAAGTATGAGGTCGATGACCTTGCCCTTGGTGTGTGCAGGCTTGTCGTCCGGAGGATACGCGGTGTTCTTTGTGGTGAATAGGTCGCCTTTTCTCGCATTGTTTTCGTGAAGTCTCATTGCACCGTAATCGAAGTCTCCGAGAGCAATGTAGATTACCATAATGATCGTAAGTAGCGCGTAGAGATTGTAGGGGATAGTATCTATGAACAGCTGGATCCCGTTCACGCCGTCAACGGTTCCCGCAACAGCTGCCGCCCACGAGGATATGGGGGCGATGATACAAATAGGAGCTGCTGTGGCGTCTATGAGATAAGCAAGTTTAGCGCGGGATACCTGATGCTTGTCCGTAACGGGACGCATGACCGAACCTACCGTAAGGCAGTTGAAGTAGTCATCGACGAAGATCAGCGCACCGAGCAGGAAAGTACCGATGCTTGCCCCCTTGCGGGATTTTATGTGAGTTGCCGCCCATTCACCGTATGCCCTGCTTCCGCCTGCTCTGTTCATCATAACGACGATAGTGCCGAGTATTACAAGGAACACAAGGATACCGACATTGTATGAGTCCGCAATGTTGGCGATTATGCCTTCATTGACAACGGTATTGAATACGCCTTCAAAACCGGTGCCGGAAGAAGCCGCATAGATGATGCCGCCGGCGAGTATGCCGATGAACAGGGAAGAATAGACTTCCTTTGTTATCAGCGCAAGACCTATCGCGATAACGGGAGGAAGAAGAGACCAGAGTGTGCCGACAGCGTTGGTTATCGGTGCGTTGAAACAGCAGCAGATAATGAACACTACGACTATCGTGGCAAAAATGATCTTACTCAGATATTTTTTCATTTGGCAGTGTGTCTCCTTTGTTTGATTTTCCTTTAAACAGTTTTTTTATATTTATTTGCGCGAATATCACCGCAATAAATACCAGTGCGCAGCCGGCAAGTTCTTTCGGACTCAGGCTCTCATTCAGTATCAGCCAGCCGGATAATGCAGCAAATACCGATTCAAGGCTCATCAGCAGTGTAGCGACGGTGGGGTCGGTGTATTTCTGTCCGATTATCTGTAGTGTGTATGCTACTCCGCAGGACATTATGCCCGCATAGCATATCGGGAACCACGCCGCAAGGATCGAACTCAGATCCGGCTTTTCAAAGATGAACATACATATCACCATTATCGTACCCGCGGTGAAGAACTGTATGCAGGCCATCAGGGTGCCGTCAGCATTCTTCGAGTTGAATCTGTCCACGGTCATGATATGTACGGCATATACCGCGGCGCAGATAAGCACAAGAATGTCTCCGAGGCCTATGCTGAAGTTTTCCTTGATGCACAGAAGATAGAATCCTGCGATAGCGATAAGGCAGCAGATCCTTTATGTTGGTGCGGCGGAAAATAATGAACTCTATGACCGGCACGATCACGACATACAGTGCGGTAACGAATCCTGCTTTTCCCGCGGTGGTCATACTGATACCGTACTGCTGGAGCATACCCGCGATACAGAACAGCAAACCGCAGCATACTCCGCCTGTAACAGTCGTTTTCAGCGGTGCTTTTTCCGCTGTTTTTCCGTTTTCTTTCCGCGGGAGTTTTCTTAGCAGGAAC
>CAMVGH010000189.1 GCA_947166945.1 uncultured Clostridia bacterium | reverse complement strand
CCGCTGCTATGGAGGAGGATATCCCCGTAATGAGTGCCGAGACTATCGGCATGGCGCAGAAGGGCGGAAGCGTATTCAGTTTTCTGCGGCTGGGAGAAGGGATCGCAAGTCCCATGTTCCCGGAGGGGACTGCCGATATCCTGATAGGCTTTGAGCCTGCCGAGGCGGTGAGAATGTTCCCATATCTGAAAAAAGGCGGCTCGGTCATCGTCAACACCCACCCGATAATGCCGGTCACCGCATCTCTCAGCGGCACGGCATACACAGGGACGGAAATGCTCGATTATCTGAAGCGCAATTCCGATAATGTCACCCTCATTGACGGCGAGAAAGCCTGCGCGGAGATAGGTTCGCCGAAGGTGCTGAATATGATAATGCTCGGCGCTGCGATCGCAAGCGGATTTATGCCGTTCACACGCGATGAAGTCGAACAGACAATGAGAAAGACAGTCAAACCGCAGTTCCATGAAATGAACGCGAAAGCGCTCGGATATACAGTAAAATAAATGGAGGACACGACCATGCAGATATCAGAAAAACAGCTCGCACAAGTGAACGACCGTATTCAGGCGCTCCTGAAAGCAAACAGTTTCTATGGGAAAAAGCTTAAAGAAGCAGGCATAACCAATGTCAGCTCGCCCGAGGAATTCCTTAAACTGCCTTTTTCGGAAAAGAAGGATCTTCGTGACGCGTACCCTCTCGGACTCATGACAGCACCCGAAGAGGAGATAGTGCGCATACACTCTTCCTCCGGTACGACCGGAACTCCCGTCATAATACCCTATACCCGTAAAGACGTTGATGACTGGGCGACTATGTTTGCACGCTGCTATGAGACTGCCGGCATCACCAACAAGGACAGGATACAGATAACTCCCGGCTACGGACTCTGGACGGCGGGTATCGGATTTCAGGCAGGCGCGGAGAAGCTCGGCGCAATGGTTATCCCAATGGGACCCGGCAATACCGAAAAACAGCTTGAAATGATGGTGTCGCTGGAATCCACCGTTCTTTGCGCCACATCGTCGTACGCGCTCCTGCTTACCGAGGAGATAGAAAAGCGCGGTATAAAGGACAAGATCAAGCTGAAAAAAGGCGTCATCGGTTCCGAACGCTGGAGTAAAAAGATGCGTGACCGCATAGCAAGCGGACTGGGTATTGAGCTGTACGATATCTACGGACTTACCGAGATCTATGGACCGGGTATTGGTATAAACTGCGAAAAGGAAAGCGGTATGCACTACTGGGACGACTTCCTTTATCTTGAAATAATAGATCCCAAGACCGGCGAACAGGTACCCGACGGAGAAATGGGCGAGATCGTTATAACCACTCTTGTCAAGGAAGGCGCTCCCCTTATACGCTACCGTACCCATGATCTTTCCCGCATAATCCCTGAGAAGTGCAGCTGCGGGCGTGAATATCCGCGCATTGACATGATAATGGGCCGCACCGACGACATGATGAAGATCAAGGGTGTCAACGTGTTCCCGAGCCAGATCGAGGAAGTCCTCGCGGCATTCCCGGAGATCTCCAGTGAGTATCAGATACGCATATCTCACCTTGACGGAAAGGATACCATGCGCATTTATGTGGAGACTACCGGCGACATTGATTTTGCTGATCTCACCAAGCGCATTGCGGAAAAGGTCAAGAGCCGCATAGGTTTCACCCCCATAGTCAAAGCTGTCGAAGTCGGGGTACTTCCGCGCAGCATGAAGAAAACAGCCCGGGTTATCGACGAAAGATACGACGAGACGTGAGGTCGCTTGCGCCGAGAGCAGCGGCTGGCGCTGCCAACGGAAGGAAGAGGACCCCACTCTTCTTCCGGAAAGAGTGACCGCTTCGCCTTGCAGGGGACGGAGATGCTGCTCCTTTTTGGGAAATAATACTTGAAAAAAAAGTAAATATATGCTATAATACAAATGCAGACTAAACCAGATGGACGCGCGGGAAACCGTGAGGAAAGTCCGGGCATCACAGAGCGGGGTAACTGCTAACGGCAGCCGAGGGCGACCTCAGGGCGAGTGCAACAGAAATATACCGCGTGCGGGCGACCGTGCGTAAGGGTGGAACGGCGAGGTAAGAGCTCACCGGGTACGCGGAGACGCGTATGCCATGTAAACCCTACCCGATGCAACGCTGATTGGTTCAGGGAGATATGTGCCTGCTCGGCGCACCCTGTTTAAGGCGGCTTGAGCTTTTCGGCGACGAAAAGACCAGATAGATGTTCATCAAATACAAAACCCGGCTTACAGATTTAGTCTGTTTTTAAGAAAACAAAAAACTTCGCGTTCGGCTTTTGGCTATGATCGCGAAGTTTTTTATTTTCTTTAATTAGGTCGTTCAAAGAGCGTCTGCTATATCATATATGAGCTGTTCGGATTTCTGCCAGCCGAGACACGGGTCGGTGATAGATTTACCGTACACGCCCTCACCGATCTTCTGGGCGCCGTCCTCGATGTAGCTTTCGATCATGAGTCCCTTGATGAAGCTGTCAAGATCTTCGCTGTGTCTCTTGCTGTAGATGACTTCCTTGGCAATACGTATCTGTTCGAGGTATTTCTTGCCGGAGTTTGCGTGGTTGCAGTCAACTATTACCGAACGGTTCTGTAGATTTTTGGCGAGATACATCTCATGTATCAGGTTAAGATCCTCATAGTGATAGTTCGGGATAGTGTTGCCGTGCTTATTCATATAGCCGCGCATGATAGCGTGTGCGTAGGGGTTGCCTGTGGATTCGACTTCCCAGCCGCGGTATATGAACGTGTGCGGGGACTGGGCGGCGGTTATGGAGTTGAGCATTACGGAGTAGTCACCGCCGGTAGGATTCTTCATACCTACCGGGATATCCATGCCGCTGGAGAGCAGCCTGTGCTCCTGATCTTCGACCGAGCGGGCGCCGATTGCCACATAGGCGAGGATATCCGAGAAGTAACGGTAGTTCTCCGGGTAGAGCATCTCGTCCGCGCTTGTAAGTCCGGACTCCTCGATCACCTTTGTATGCAGACGGCGGACAGCAACGATACCGTCCAGCATATTTTCAGCCTTGTTCGGGTCGGGCTGGTGTACCATTCCCTTATAGCCATCACCGGTGGTGCGGGGTTTTGCGGTGTAGATACGGGGAATTATGAATACCTTGTCTTTTACTTTGTCCTGCACCTTTGCGAGCCTTGTTACATAGTCGAGTACAGCGTCCTCTCTGTCGGAGGAGCAGGGACCTATTATAAGTATGAACCGCTTATCCTCTCCGCGGAAAATAGCCTTTATCTGTTCGTCACGTTCATCTTTTATCTTTGCCACATTTTCCGACAGCGGGTACAATTCCTTTATCAGCTTCGGTATCGGCAGTTTTCTTTTGAAATTCATTCCCATTTCGGGTATCTCCTTTCATTTTTACGTGTAAGATATTTTGAATGATAACTCATTATACAACATTAAAGTGATAATGTCAATACCTTTTACCACTTTTTAGTGATATTGATTTTAACTGCTAAAATATTTTGGTAAATTTTTACAGTCCCGTCGAGAGACTGTAAAAAATAAGTACTGTTGTATTGTGCTTCAATCCTTGGGATCTATGTTCTCGGTCTTACCGGCAAAGAAATCAAGCAGTTTTGATATACTTTCCGCTATCGTTTTGTAGTCGTCTTCGCTGAAATACTGTTTTGCTTCCTTTGCGAGAGCGTTCTGATAGGAATGATGAGCGCTGTATGCCTTTTCACCCTTTGCGGTGAGCTTTACCCTTACGGAGCGTCCGTCATTTGCACATTCAGACTTGGTAACTATTTTCTTGCTGACAAGTTTGTTTACCGCGACTGTTGTAGATGGCCGCGTTATGTCCAGTTCAGAAGCGATAGAGCTTATGGTGGGTCCGTCCTGTCCCTTTGTGAGCGAACGGATACATTCAATGAGGTTCAGTTCGTTTACCGTAAGATCGGCGCAGTTCTTGTTGTCACGAACCTCTGCGGTTTCGAGCTTGACAGCGCTGTGATAAAGTTTATATAAACTCCTTCCGAATTCGATATCATTCATATTTTATTCTCCTGTTCTCCGTTTGAAATATACTATATTGATCGGTCATATCATCTTTGTTAAGAAAATATCATTTATTTTCATATCTCTAACATTATACCACATCAAAATATTAATGTCAATACTGTTTTTGACAAAAATCATAAAAATTTTAACATCATTTTCGGATTTTGTGTAGTTTTGCGCTTTTTGCGCTATTTTTGACAAAAATTATCCGGATTTATTCGTATTGGGAAAAATACAGCTGTTTTTTGTTGCAAATCTTTCCGAAATATGATATACTTAAACGGCAGGATGTTCAACATCATTGTATATATTGACAATATATGAATTGAAATGAGGATACACGCATGAAAATAGTTTTTACAGATGCCGATACAGTGTCCGTGGGCGATCTGAGCTTTTCGGCATTCGCAGATCACGGTACTGTGATAAGATACGGAGTTACGGCTCCCGAAGAAGTCATTGAGCGGGTGGCTGACGCGGACATCGTGCTTTGCAACAAGACGCTTATGACTGCGGAGGTGCTGCAAAGTGCGAAGGAGCTGAAATATATCGGCATACTCGCCACAGGCTGCAACAATGTTGATCTCGATGAGGCAAAAAAGCTGGGGATAACAGTCACAAATGTACCCGGGTACTCCACCGAGGGTGTCGTACAGCTGGTCTTTACATACCTTACCGAGCTGTTCGGCAATCTCGGAAAGTACCGTGCGTCGGTTGACGCAGGGGACTGGAAGACAAGTCCGACTTTTTCGTATTTCCCGTATCCGATACAGGAAATGGCGGGTAAGACTATCGGGGTCGTAGGCTTCGGAACTATCGGCAGCCGTGTCGCAAAAGTCGCGGACGCGTTCGGAATGAAGGTCTTGGTGAATACGCGCACGCCAAAAAGCGGATACCCCTATGAATTTGTTGATTTTGACATATTGCTGCGCGAGAGCGATGTCGTTACTCTCCACTGTCCGCTGACTCCGCAGACAAAGGGGCTGATGAACGCGGAGGCTTTCGGCAGAATGAAAAAAGGCGCGGTGCTGATAAATACATCGCGCGGTCCGGTGATAGATGAACAGGCTCTCAGGGAAGCCCTTGACTGCGGGAAACTCATGGGTGCCGGGCTTGATGTGCTCTGTACAGAGCCGATGACTGACGACTGCCCGCTCTTCGGCGCGCTGAACTGTATCATTACTCCCCATATTGCATGGGCGGCGGCCGGTACAAGGGCAAGGCTCCTCGGTATAGCAGAACACAATCTCGCGGCATTTCTTGCCGGTACTCCCGAAAATGTGGTGAACGGATAATGGCCAAAGAAGTTAAAACAAACGCAATGCGTTTTCTTGAAAAGAACAGGATACCTTATGAAGAACGTACATACGAGTGCGATGAGTTCATTGACGGCATAACCGTCGCAAACGCGCTGGGGCAGCCTCTTGACGAGACGTTCAAGACTCTTGTCGCGCACGGGAAAAGCGGAAATTATTACTGCTTCCTCATTCCGGTGGATAAGGAACTTGACCTTAAAAAAGCAGCAAAAAGTGTGGGCGAGAAGTCGGTGGAACTGCTCCATGTGAAAGACCTCACCGCC
>CAMVGH010000188.1 GCA_947166945.1 uncultured Clostridia bacterium | reverse complement strand
CCCGGGTCGAGTATCTTGGGATCCCAGCTCGCGGCTTCCGCGCCGAAGATCTCCAGCATCGCGATCTCGTTGGTGTACGGTTCCTCACCGCTGGAGCAGGCTGCGCTCCAGATATAGATCGTCTTGTTCTGGGCATTCTTCTGCTTGATCTCCGGCAGCCACACGTCCCTCATGAACGTGTAATGCTCCGGTTCACGCTTGAAATAGGTATGGTTGGTGGTGAGCTTGTTCAGCAGGTTCACGACTTCGGAACCCGTGCTGTCCGCAAACACCATATCGAGGAACGACTTGTAGTCGGAATATCCTCTCTTCTTCAGCTCATTGCCCAGTCTTCCCTCGATCAGCACACGCTTCTGCGAGAGATTAATGCCGTAATTGTCGTGAACGAAGTTCACCAGTCTGTTAAATTCGGTATCGTCTATCTTTACCTGCATCGTAAAAAACCTTTTTCTCTGTTAATGATTTCGTTCTCCGCCGTGCGGACGGGATAAGGCTGCGGATAAGCGCCCTTATTCCTCTCCCGTGAACATCTCGCCGTCGAAGATCAGCTTGGAGACATCAAGAACGAGCTTTACGCCGTCCTGCATTTCGAGCAGGTACTTGATGAACTTGTTGTCGTTTACGCCGATACGGTCGGGGGAATTTGCGATGTATTTCTGGTAAACGGGAATAACACCGATGACCTCATCGACGATAACGCCGACGGATACGCCGTTCTCCTCGATGATAATGGTGTTGGTGCGGTCGGTATATTCACGCTCTTCCTTGCCGAAGCGCGCTCTCATGTCTATTACCGGAACGACCTTGCTTCGTACATTTATGATACCCTTTATGTAATAGGGTATGCCGGGGACTACCGTAATATGCGGCACCCCGATGATCTCGATAACGTAGGGTATCTCTATACCATAGACCTGATCGCCGATATAGAAGGTCATGACCTTCGTTATCTCGCTTTCCTTCTCGTTCTTGGAATTGAGATTTTTCTGCTTTATCTCTTCCTGCTTTGCGAATAATTCTTTAATATCCATAGCCATAGGTTTGCGCCTCCCTTAGTGTGACTCGATAAGTCTGTTGACATCAATGATGAGGGAGATGCTGCCGTCACCCATAATGGTGCAGCCGCTGAGTCCCTGACCCTTTATGTCATACTGCGACAGATACTTCGGGAACGGCTTTACGACTACCTGCTGTTCACCTATCAGCTTGTCCGCGAACAGGCATATTCCCCTGTTCTCCGACTCTATCAGCAGCACTATGCCGTCTTCGATGTCGTTCACATCGGAGGGCAGTCCGAACTTCTCGTTCAGTCTGAGCATCGGGTAGCATACCCCGCGTATCATTATCATCTCGCCGCGCTTGGTATCGTTGATGATCTGGTCGCGGTTGACGATGAAGCTTTCCTTTATTACGGAGATAGGAACAGTGAATTCCGCGTCGCCGACTTTTATCTCCATGCCGTCCACGATAGCGAGCGTGAGCGGTATCTTTATGATGAACGCTGTACCCTCGCCCCTCTTGGACTCAACCGTGAGCGAGCCGCCCATTTTGCTGATATTGGACTTCACGACGTCCATTCCCACGCCTCTGCCGGAATACTCGGTGACCACATCGTTGGTGGAGAAGCCGGGGAGCAGGATCATATTCTGTATCTCTCTCTCGGTGTACTCGGAAGCGGGCTTGAACAGCAGTCCGTTAGCCTCCGCCTTCTGTATCACCTTTTCGGTGTCGATGCCCCGTCCGTCGTCTGAGATAGTGATGATGACCTCACCGGAGCTGCTCATGGCGGAGAGCTTTACCGTGCCTTTTGCGGGCTTTCCGGCAGCCACACGCTGTTCGGAGGTATCCTCGATGCCGTGATCGACGGCGTTTCTCACAAGGTGCATCAGCGGGTCGTTGAGGTTATCGACGATGGACTTATCGACTTCGGTGGTATCGCCCTCGATGACCAGTTCGACGTCCTTGCCGAGCTTTACCTTCATGTCTCTCACTATTCTGTTCATCTTCTGGAACGGACCTGTGAGCGGCACCATTCTGATCGACATTACGGTATCCTGGAGGTCGGCGGTGAGCTTGCGCAGCTCTCTTGCCGACTTGGTGAAGCTTTCGAGGCGCAGTCCCTCAAGCTCGGGGTTGGAGATGACCATGGACTCGGTGGTGATGATCTCGCCCACGATATCATGGAGCTGGTCGAGCTTCTGGAGGTTTACGCTGATAAGGCTCTGTTTGCCGCCGGAGGAACCTCCCGCAGGCGCGGATTTCTGTTCGGGAGCCGGAGCCTTAGGCTTTTCCGCGGGCGCGGAAGGCTTGGGGGCGGGAGCAGCCGCCTGTGCGGGGCTTTTATCCGCAGCCGCCGGAGCTGCCGCCTGTTCGGGTGCGGCTTCTTCCGCCGCCGGAGCTGCCGAAGCGGCATCGACCACTTCATAGGACTGCACGTTCAGCGAATTCTCGATAGCGGAGAACACCGCCTTCGGGTCGGGAGCGCGGAACGACAGCAGGAACCCGTTATCTATGATAACATTCGCGGAATCCTGATTGGACTCGATATCCTCGGGGACATAGCTTACTATCTCCACCTCATCGACGGATTCTTTCACATTATTTATAAGCATGAACGCACGGATATTCTCCATTTTGCAGCCGTCCTCAAAGAACACGCGCACCGTGGTGCAGTCCGCCGGAGCGTCCACGGCGGGAGCTTCCGTCTCTGCGGGAGCGGCGGCGGGAGCGGAGACTTCCTCCGCAGCAAGCTCGCCCTTGAGCATCTTCGCGCCCTTTTCGAGCTTTGCGATCATATCGGAGAAATCCGTGGATTCGTAATCGTCGTTGTTCTGGATCATATCTATCTCCGCCTTGAACAGATCGGACATCTGGAAGACAAGATCATAGACAAATCCCACATCGGTCATCTTTTCGGGAGCCTCACGGATTATGAAGAACATATCCTCTCCCTTGTGGGCGAGCTGCTGGAGGTTCTCAAACCCCATCATCGCCGATGAACCTTTTACGGTGTGCATGATGCGGAAGATCTCGTTGATATCCTCTTCCGTGAATTCGTTTGCCTTCTCCGTGCGGAGGAGGATCTCGTCAAGCTGTTCCAGGAGCGCTGTGGTCTCAAAGATGTAAACATCGACCATTGCTTCCATTCCGGGTTCGACTTTAGCCATAACTTTCCATTGCCTTTCCGCCCCGCTCATACGCGTCTGTGCGGGGACTGTGTATTTTAAAGTTGGGACTTCTTTATATTAAAACGGTGCTGCCACCGCATTATTGCCGTTCGCGATCAAATATTTGTGATTTCCTACAAATATTTTCGTACTTTTAGACGAAATTTATTAAAAATTATTATTTTTGGTTGCAAAATCAGAGAAAATGTGTTATAGTTATATTTATAAAAGTATATCCGCCATGTATCCGGCAAGGAAGGAATGATACACAGTGCCGATCTCAAACGTCCGCGACGTCTCCGCAGGCAAGGGCTTTACGAATACCGCCCTCAATAACCGCAGCGGCTCCGGTCAGGAAGGCGAGGCGTTCTCAGTCAACGGGACTCCGCGCCAGGAACAGCTCCAGGCTGTCAATGAGAAGAATGCGGGCAACAACGCCTCCACGACAATGGGTCAGAAGGATCTGATCCCGCTTGCCGTCACAAGTACCAAGAACCAGACTTTAGCGGTCGAGACAGTCAAGGATATCATTGATACCGGACTTATCAACACCGCGAAAATGAACGGCTACACCGAACTGGTGGGCGACCTTGAGAACCTGTCCGCTTCGCTCTATATACCGGCGCGCGATCTTCTGAAGGAGATCGGCGAGCAGGAGAAGCAGAACACAATGTTCTCCGGCGACAAGTTCTACGATCTTCTGCGCGAACTTGCGAAGGACGCCGACGGCGATCAGAAGGAAGCTATCGGCAATATGCTCAAGGCGATCAACTTCTCGCAGAACCGCAGCGAGATCACCACGGCGGTCTCGTCGAACCTGAAATTCCTCGCGGAGTATTTCTCACCGAACAGAGGGCTTTCCGGCAAGCTTGCCGACCTTGCGGAACAGTGGGCGTCGCCGGAGTCCCAGCAGAACTTCACGGCTCTGCGCGACCAGACCTCCGAGCTTTTGCAGAACCTTTCCGAGAGCCTGCTCAATGACAGCCACACCCAGACGCTTCTGCCGATCGTGACGCACAATCTGTCAAAATTCAACACGAACACGTCGATGATGCGCGAGTATTTCAACCAGCTTCTTACGCTCGTCCCGAACTACGAGATGCGAAACGAGCTTTCCCGCGCATTCGAGGGGCTTCTGAACAAGCTGATAAACAAGGACCCGGACCTTATCCCCCGCTCTCTGCGCGACGACATTGCCGAAGACAGTGCGGCGGCGGTACCGAAGGAATTTGCGGTGCAGGACGGGGCGGACAGTGAGGAACAGCAGGCTGCGGCTTCTCAGGCGCAGCAGACGGAGAACAACTCTCCGAACGCTCCTCTTGACAATTATACTACAATTGAACAAAAAAATCAAGGGGAAAATGCTATTTTAGGTAATGAGTACCAACCGGATAAAGAAATTTCAGCATATTTAACAAACACACTTAGTAATAATGACTACATATCGTCGTCAGGACTTCTCGAAACGGATTTCGGCTCAATGGTGGAGAAACTCCGGAGCGGTTCCGCGACCCCGGAGGAGACTATCAGGGATATCCTCGAATCGCTCATAGACAACGACGATGTGAGAGCCGCCCTCGATACCAAGCTCGCCGGTATCCACTCATCGGGCGAGATGATAAACTTCCTGAACGATATCCTCGAAGCCATGCCCGAAAGCGAGCTTACAAACAAGGTCTATGAGGCACTGGAGGAGGCGGTGAGCCAGCTCCCCGACCTGCCGGAAGAGCAGCCCGACGACCACCGTGTGCGCGACGATCAGGAGCGCCGGAACGGCGGAGGAGGACAGCAGCCCTACGGCGGCAATTCCGATGCCCCGAAGGAGAAATCCAGCTCCATACAGGCGCTCACAGACTTCGTGGAAAAGAACATCAACCACCCCGCCCTCAAATCCATAGACAGCTTCAACGCCTCCAACCTGCTCCAGAGCATGATAAACGCCCCCGGCGTCCTCACCCCCCTCGCCCACTACATTCTGCCCATTCAGGTGGAGAATACCCGCGCGTTCGGGGAACTGTGTGTAGATAACAACGACGAGTCCGGCGCCACCGGAAAAGCCGGCAGCGGCGTCCACCACCACCTGTTCCTCACCTTCGACGTCGATACCTACGGGCGCTTCGAGGTAGATGTGTATGCCAATGAGAATTCCGTCCGCGTGAGCCTTCTCCACCCCACCACATTCGCCCGCAACGTTGACAGCATAGTACAGCGCGTCAACCGTATCGCGGCATCGACAAAGTACCGCATAGACGATTTCCAGACGGGCGTTCTCAAAGAACCCCACAGTCTCACCCAGATATTCCCCAAGCTGACAGAAAGGAGGTCGGGTCTGAATGTCACGGCGTAAAAACTACGGACAGAAAGCCGCTGTCGCCCTCAAATACAACCCCAGCCTCAACTACGCCCCCGTGGTCGTAGCCTCCGGGCTCGGTGAACTCGCCCAGAGAATAGTCAACATAGCCGACGCGAACGGCGTCCCGATCTACCGCGACG
>CAMVGH010000187.1 GCA_947166945.1 uncultured Clostridia bacterium | reverse complement strand
AATCCGTATTTCGGAACGTCCAGTCACGGACTGCTTTAGCGGCCTCTCCGGCATAGCCTTTCCGCTGGCAGTCCCGGCGGATATGGTAGCCGATTTCCGGCAATATCTCTCCATGGATATTCTGGAGTGTCAGCCCGCAGTCGCCGATCAGCTCACCGGTTTCCTTCAGGCAAACAGCCCACAGCCCGAAGCCGTCTTTCTGATAGCGGTTCATGTTCCTTTCGATCCAATCTTTAACGTGTTGCCCATCGAAGGTGTGCAGATAATGCCGCATGGTTTCAGGGTCGCCGAACACCAGAAACAGCGCTTGATAATCATTCGGGTTCATTTCTCGAAGCAACAGTCTTTTCGTTTTCAAAACCATTCGTTGTCATCCCTTTCTCACTGTGGGCAATACCATATGCCTGTCCGGGCGGTCAAGTTTTATTTAATCAGTCATCCTGCCTGTAAACTTGGATAAAATGCTCGCTGAACGCTTTGATTTGTAATATAGCGTCAGCCGTTTTCTCCGGCTCACGGGTGCAGAGATGTATGAGTGCGGAGATCGGCGCAGTGTAGGCAAAGGCGAGCATTTCCGGGTCGTCACGCCGTAGCAGACCCTTATCCATCATGCCTTCAAAGATATGCGTGAACATCTCGGTCAGCCCGGTGAGGAAATGCTTTGTCGCAAGAGACCGCGCACGCTCATCGCGGTACTGTTCGATAGAGAGCAGCTTTCTTGTCATCACTATACGCTCGTCATGCACCGTAAAATCCACCATCCGCATAGTCATCTCCACCAGCTCATCAAGCGAATCAGGCACGGGCGGCAGGTTTTCCGCTGAGCCGAATCGCCTGTTGTAATAGGCAATCATCTCGTCCAGCAGGGTGTTCCAGATGTCCTCCTTACTCTTAAAATGCTTGTACATCGACGATTTCACAAGACCAAGCGAGGCAGTAAGCTCCCTGATATTCGTGCCTGCATAGCCGTTCTGCGAAAACATTTCCAGCGCAGCCATAAGTATTCTGTCTCTTGTATCTTTAGCCATAAAAACCTCCCGCAGAAAAATGTGACCGATAGTTCACTTAATATATATTATAGCGAACGAGCGGTCACTTGTCAAGAGGTTTTACATAATTATTTGCCGATATTGTGTTGCCACAAACAGGTAATTAAAAAAGAAAAACAAAAAATCGCTTAACCCTATTGGTTAAGCGATTTTTGGAGCTGGTGAACGGACTCGAACCCCCGACCTGCGCATTACGAAAAGAAACCTGATGTTTTGCCAAATTCAGCCAAGTGCGGCAAACGGCTCTATAATGCGGTTTTTGTTTAGTCTCGTTTTTTATTCACAAGTCAATTTTGGTATTTTTTAGTCTCGATAATAACCAAATCTGTACCAAATTGTGGGTTGGTATAGTGGCTTAAAATAAGGCTTTCCCGAATTCTGGAATGAAAAAATATGAAGATCCGATATTTTGCGTCGGAGATTCCGGGTTAATTCTGTGCCTCCTGTATTCCTTTCTGTATCTCGACAGCCCGCTCCTCGTTAATTCCGCATTTCGCGGCATAATCAAGCCAGCTTGAAACAACATCATCAGTCCGGGCTATGATCTTCCTGCAAAACTCGGCGGACAGACCTATCGTTTTTCCGAAGCTCATCAAATCATCGTCAGCGAGTCCGGAGGTTTTTCCGTTTATCGACATCTGATGCTGGGATATCCACCTGTTGCCGGGATTGTATGCAAAAGTAATGTCGTAAGCCGGCGACAGTCTCCACTCGCCTTTCCTATTCATAAGGAAGGAGAAGTTTTTGACATGATCGTCGCAGTTCCCGCCTTTGACTGCAAACACGGTTCTCATGAATATCTGCTCTATGCCGCTTTTACCGATACCGAGACGCTTTGCAAAATCCACATAGGTTTCATAGCTGCACACACTCGGGGTATTGTAATCGAAATGACCGAGTGCTGCAAGTGTCTGCATATGGACTTTACGCCCATTCTCACGGTCAAAGCGCTTTGTCATAAAGTGGTTAAGACCGTCCTTTTCGTATATACGACATTCCTTCATATCTATTCCCAGATCGCGTGCCATAAGGTAATAGGCGTACTCGATAAGCGTGTACTGCTTTTTGTCGGCAAGAGCATGATCTCCATTACCGGTCACTCCGTCGAACTTTATCAGCCAGTGCTCAAAACCGTCTCCCGCATCTGTCTGACCCGATCTTATCTCGCCTGTTGATTCATTCCACGCGATGATCGCTTTCGCCCTTGCGCCGCCAGCCGAGGAACCGATCTCGATAAGCTGTGCAACACTTGCAGCCTTATCCGAAAGTGATTTATTTTCTTTTCCGGAAAGTACTTCGGAAGCGAGCGCGGTCATTTCGGTGACATCTATCTCGTCATTGGCAAAGTCAGGGCTTGTCGAGGGGACATATTCCAAAGCGCCCATTCCACGCTTACCGGTATAACAGAGCCGTTCTATTGCGGTAAAAGAACCCGACTGACGTCCTTGTCCGGCAAGCCATTTGTCTATGACGGCATTGCCGAACTTATCCGGCAGTGAATCGGCAAGCAGTCCGGGGATACCTCGAAATGCGTCAATACGGCTAAGCTCCGGGAAAGAATAAACTCTGTCAGATAACGGCATTCTGAACGGAGAAAGCTCAATGCCGCTGGTCTGAAAATCTTTATCATACTCAAAGCTCGCAGCTGCATCACCAGCTCCCTGATGAACATAGCCGACACGAGTTCCCCATAGATATACTTCCGCAGTTTCGATCATTCCTCGTCACCCCATTTCCAATCGCTTTTTACTGCCTTGCTCCTTCCGACGCGCTTTCGTTTCTGAGTGGTTTCGGCATAAAACGAAGGTCTATCTGTCGGGTCGGGAATCAGCAGATCAAGATTGTTCCCAAGGTCAAGAGCTTTCAGTATCTTAACAAGGCTTGACAAGCTTATATCCTGACCTTTCTCGAATCTTGCGATAGTTCCGACAGATACCATTGCTTTCTCAGCGAGCTCCGTCCGCTTCATCGGATAATCAATGCGGTACTGCTTTAACCGATCCGATAATTCGCTTGTAACAGCCTTTTCAGGTAAATTGTTGTCTATTTTCATTTTTTTATCTACACCCGTAAGGGTGCAACCCCTTTCATTTTGGTGTGTTTTTTCGGAGAAAAACCCGGTCGCTCCGACCGGGAGCACCGAAATGAAAGTTTGAAAATTTATTTTCAAACTCATCACCCTTTAGGCTATTATACAACAATTTCAGATAAAAGTCAATATGTTGGCTGTTAATATCAATTATCGCACTTAAAATATAATATGTTATATTTTATTTATAAGCCGTATGCAATCAGGTATATGCTTCAAATAATTTCTTATTTGATAAGTATAGCATCAGCAATCAGATCTTTGTTTAGGGTACCTCTAAAAACCGCTTTGAATAGAGAAAATGCCTTACATATATCATAACGTATAACAGGACGAAATGTGACATCAAAATTCTGTTTTTTGAAGATTTTGTATAACTGCGCAAATCAGGCAAGCAGATATGTACAGTATGCACAAAGCATAGGGCGCTCGACCCGGTGTGCTTGCAATGAGACAGATCTTATGCTATAATGTGAAAAAAGGTCAATAGTAAGGGGTTTTTATGAAAAGATATCTTAAACGGATAAATCTTTTTGCGCTCTGCATTGCCGTCCTTATGTCGGTGGTGTGCACAGGTCTTTCTTTTCAGACGTATGCATCGGCATATGACAGCGACGATCGCTTTTCGGATATTGACAAGTATCTCGATACCTGTGCGAAAAATGCACATATACCCGCCCTTGCGGTAAGCATAACGGATAGTGAGAACACGCTGTTTTCAGCCTGCTACGGAGAGAGCGAAAGCTGTGATACGCCTTTTGTTCTCGGCTCTGTCAGCAAGTCATTTACGGCGGTCTGCATAATGAAACTTGCAGAACAGGGAAAGCTCAGTCTTGATGACAAGGTCTCCGCATATCTTCCGGACGCGGCTGACGGCGACAGGATAACAGTGAGCCAGCTTCTTAATCATTCGGGCGGACTCGGCGAACATCAGACCCTTGAAAACTGTCATATCATAAACGATCAGGGCGTTCATAATTACGCCAATGTGAATTACTCACTGCTTGGCAGAATAATAGAGTGTGTGTCGGGCGAAACATTTGAAAGTTATGTTTCAAAAAATGTTCTTGCGCCGCTTGAAATGTCACATACAGCCGCCTCTTACGAAAAAAGCATGGAAAACGGTCTGATAGACGGATATACCGATCACTGGGGCTTTTCCGTCAAAAGAGATCACCGGTACCCGGAATCCGACAGCGCATGGATAACGATCCCGGCAGGGTATATGTCGTCATCGGTCAATGACCTTGCACGTTATCTGCGTATGTATCTCAGCGGCGGGAAAGGTGTCATTTCAGAGCAAAGTATAGAACAGATGTTCTATGGCGACACTGTGTATGTCGAAGATGATGTCCCTTTCTGGTACGGATACGGCTGGGCAACGGTCAGAGAGCCGCTCCCCGAGCCTGTTCTGCGGCACAGCGGTCTGGTTGAGACCGGAACATCATGCGTATTTATCATTCCGGGGCAGGATATCGGTGTTGCAATCACTGCAAATGTCAATGATTATTTCGTCACTAATGAAATGATGGACAGTCTCGGCTGGGGAGTTATACTGATGCTGCTTGGCGAGGAACCGAACGAGATACCGGCCGGTGCGTTTATATCGGAACATATCCGTATTGATCTTATTATGCTTGCGGTACTGCTTGCTTCGGTGATCCCTTTCTGTATGATCCCGGCGTTCGGAAAGCGTCTTGCACGAAAGAAATATATTTCCGCGGTCGTTGATACGGTGATGCTGAACATTGCGTTTCCCACGTTTATACTTCTGATCGTGCCGCTGTTTTTCAGAACACCTCTGTGGGTCGCGGAAGCATTTGTACCCGATGTGTTCATTACGGTAATTGTTTCGTCAGCTCTGCTTTTCCTGTGCGGCGCAATAAAAGTTATCATGCTCATGAGAATGATAATGGGAACCTCTAAAAACCCATTTTGAGAGAAAAAGAGCTATCCGCTTTATGCCGCTTTGTATGCGCGCGTCCTGCGCGCTTTTGGCGGCAATACCACGGCTTCCTGCCGTGACCATCTACTGCGTCAAGCCTCCTAACCGGGCGTGGTCTCCCCGGTAGCGGGGAGTTGTCGAGCTTGCGAGACAGAGGGGCTGACCGACAGACCAGCCCGCCTTTGTCGGCTTTCCTTGTATCTGACGCGCCTATCTCATTTTCTCTTTTCAAAGTGGTTTTTAGAGGTACCCTAATAAAACAAAGATGAAAACGAGAGGATCATGAAAGCATAATAAACGCTGGAAATCCGGCGAGTCCTGTAATTTTATGTGAGAGAACATCGCAGATCGTCGAAGGCTTTATCTGCATCAAAACAAAAAACTTTGGCTGCTCCTGATCCGGAATAGCCAAAGTTTTTGTTTGTAATGCAAACCCGATGCTTCGCTGTCATGGCGACAGATCCAAAGCAGGCATTTGTGCACTTGTCGGATACGCAAATATCAAGAATTTGCTTCTCAGTGTCAGAGCCTCACATTCCACTTGCGGAAACAGAGATGATCTTATTTTCCTTGTCCGTGAAACTG
>CAMVGH010000186.1 GCA_947166945.1 uncultured Clostridia bacterium | reverse complement strand
TTTCAGTCTGCGGAGCTGCCTTTCGTCGTCGATATTGAAAACTGCCTTGTCTATCCCTCTTGTCATAGCGTAAGCGAGTACCGCACGTACAAGTCCGTCATAGTAAAGCTCCACTTCGCTGTCAAGTGCGGTTATCATCAGATCGCCGTCGCCTGTAAGAACAGAGGTTATCCCGCCTACGCGTTTCCCCTCGTCCTTCATAACATATACCAGCTTGTCCGCGATCTCAGGATCTCTCATTATGGTTATCATCTGCGTTTTCCTCCTTTGGGGCGTTTTGATGGATTTGTGCCGCCGATGGCACTGCGCAGTGTACGCAGTTCCTGATCGGTAAGGTCGGCATAAGTGCCGGGGCGGAGCATACCGAGCTTTATACCGCCGACGCTTGTACGGCGGAGCCTTTTCACGGTAAGTCCCACAGCCTCACACATACGGCGGATCTGTCTGTTCTTGCCCTCATATATGGTGAATTCCAGCACGGTGCGTTCCGGTTCGTCTGTAACTACCGTCACGACGCAGGGTGCGGTCATTACATTCTCTTCGATCTCGACGCCCGCCATCAGCGTATTTATCATATCTTCGGAGACTTTTTCGGCGACAGTCACGCGGTACACTTTTGCGATATGCTTGCGCGGGTGCATGATATCGTTTGCGAGCTGTCCGTCATTTGTGAGCAGCAGAAGTCCCTCGGAGTCCCTGTCAAGCCGACCTATGGGGTAAACTCTCTCCTCAATGCCGTTCAGCAGTTCCGTCACCGACTTCCGCCCCAGCTCGTCAGACATCGTGGTGACATAGCCGCGGGGCTTATAGAGCTTTATGTAGCGCAGGGCAGTCGGCTCCGCGCTGATTTTTTCGCCGCACACGGTAATGAGGTCATTGCGGGGGTCTGCTTTGTCACCGAGTTTTACGGGGTGACCGTTGAGCTTCACCTCACCGTCCGCAATGAGCTGTTCGGCCTTGCGCCGTGAGCAGTAACCGCTGTCGGCAATGATTTTCTGAATTCTTACAAGTTCCATATTTATTCCGTCATTTTCTTCCGAACGCACAGATGTATCCGCCGTTCAGTAAATTCCTGAGCCAGTCAAAAACGCCTTTATCCGGCAGGGCGCGCGGAACGCTTTCCGAAGCGGTAAGCGCTACCCGCCTGAATAATTTCCCGTCAAGATAGATATCGGCTCTTCCGAGAGTATCTCCCTCTGTTATTTCCGCATATACGAATTCCGGCACCTGATATTTTACCGAAACCCTGCGCGATTCATCTTCTGTCATACCTACAGTGACTTTCTCTGCCGGAACCAGCGGCACCGACGCGGCAGTTCCGCCCACGACTTCCGCGGCGAAAGAGTTCAGCCGGATATCGTAAGCTTTCATTCCTGAGAACGCATTGTCAAGCATTTTGGCATGATCGTCCCAGTCGTCCGGCGCGTTCAGCGTTACCGCTATGAGTGTGCAGCCGTTTCTTTCTGCGGCGGAAACAAGGCATCTGCGTGCATTGTCGGTAAATCCTGTCTTTACTCCGATACAGCCGCCGTACATTTTCAGCAGCTTGTTTGAGTTGGAAAGAGTACGTTTCTCCGGGGGATTTCCGAATTCCGCAACGACAGAAGTACTTCCGCATATATTGCGGAACTCCGGATTTTTCAGTGCCTCGCGTGTCAGCAGAGCCATATCGTATGCGGTGGAGTAATGTCCGTCCGCGTCAAGTCCGGAGGGATTGACGAAGTGGGTATCGCTCATACCGATCTGTGCGGCACGCCTGTTCATCATGTCCGCGAAAGCGCTCATGCTGCCCGCCACATTTACGGCGGCAGCGTTAGCCGCGTCATTCCCCGACGGCAGGAGCATACCGCAGCAGAGAGCCCGTCTTGTGACGATATCGCCCTCTTTCAGTCCCATTGAAGTTCCCTCGACTCGTATGGCGGTCTTGTCGGCGACAAAGAGTCTGTCGGGATCCCCGGCTTCGAGTGTGAGCAGGGTAGTCATTATCTTTGTGGTGCTTGCGATAGCGTGCTGTTTATGTGCATTCTTCTCGTAGAGAACAGTTCCGGTCTCCGCGTTCATAACGACAGCACATTCCGCTGATATATCGGGAGCGGCAGGCAGGGAATAAGCGGTTGTATCAAGAAAAAGCAGTGCTGCGGCTAAAGCAGCAATAACAGAAATGATTTTCATATATGTTCACCTCGGGAATATTCTTTGCCGTGAAGGCTGTGAATATTCGGGGTGAGGACATAAAATTATTCTTCGCTGCCGTTCTCCGTTTCGGTATCGTCGGTATCTTCCGCGGCATCATCTTCGCCTTTCTTGCCGAACATTCCCTTGAGCTTGTTGATGAGTTCGGGAGCGCTGTCGATGATACCCTCGATAGGACTCGACTTTCCGCCGAGTTCCAGTATCTTTGAATCACCTTCCTTGTTGATGACGATGAACGCCTGGGGCTTGATCGTTATACCTGCGCCCGCACCGCCCGCGAATACGTCTTTTGAAACGTTTGCGGGGATATCGGAACCGCCCGAAACGAATCCGAACGACACCTTGGAGATCGGGATAATGGTAGTCCCGTCGGGAGAGGTTATCGGATTGCCGATGATAGTATTCACATCGACGAGATCACGGATCTTCTCCATTGAGGTGTTCATAAGTCCTTCAAGATGCTGTGCCATAATAGTCCTCCTGAATATGTTATCTTCCCCTGCCTGCGGCAGGTTTCATTTTTACTTTGTGAGCCTGTGGTTTCTTATTGTATTTAAGGAATGTTTTCAGTACCCTTATACCGAGCCATAGCACACAGCCGAGAGCTGCGCCGATACGGAGCTTCCATACGGCGTAGATGAAAATGTCGTCTTTTTCCGCCTGGAAATCCGCTTCAATATTTATTTCCTTTATCTTACAGTCGAAATATGTGGTGAGCCATTCCTGCAGCGAATAGAATGCCGTGCACAGACCTCCGTATTTGACTGCGGTCTTTCCTGCTTCATCTGAGCCGACCACCCAGTCTATATACACATCTCTTATCCTGATCTTTTTGAAAAGCCTTTTTATCGGCGGTGAAGCGCTCCTGACATAGTCCATTATCATATCAAGACTTATGTTGAGCTTATTCTTCGGCGCTTTTACCTTTTCCCGCCGTTTTTTGACGGTTTCCGCGGCATTGCTTTGCTCTGTCGTGTTTTCCGCCGGCTTTTCTGCCGCATCATCGGCAGTTTTTTCTGCGGGTTCGCTTCCGGCTTCTGCCGCGCTGTCCGTTCCGGTCTTAACTTTCTCCGGCTTTTTTCGTGCTGCTTTTTTCTGCTGCTTTTCGAGTTTTTTCCGTTCCCGTTCCTCTTTTTTCTTCTGCCTGAGTTTTTTCTTTTCGAGTGTTTTCGGGTCCGCGGGTATCTTCAGAACAGTGAAGCAGAGTATTTTTATCCGCACTTCCGGATCGGCGTCATATATTGCCGTGACCGTTACGGAGAGTGACAGAATGATGATCAGGATAAGCAGGATCGAACCGAAAATGATCCAGCCAATCATATTATGTTACCTTTCACAGTTTTATTGTTCATGCTCATCTCCGTCATCGTTGTCATCATAGCCTGTATCGCTGTCGCTGACGGTATCGGGATAGCCGAGTTCTTTTTCCTTTTCCAGTTCCGCGAGTTCGTCGAAGTCGAGCTGACCGTCCTGGTCGGGCAGGGGAGGCAGCTCCTCTATCCTGCTTAGCCCGAAGCACCGCAGAAAGTTGTCGGTAGTCCTGTAGGATATCGGGCGTCCGGGGAGATCGAGCCTTCCGGCCTCTTCAAGCAGCCCGCGTTCGCATAAGCTGTTCACGACGCTGCTGCTGTCTATGCCGCGTACCTGTTCAACGAAGGATTTGGTGACCGGCTGGTTGTAGGCGATTATCGCGAGAACTTCCATTGCCGCCTGTGAGAGCGGCTGCTGTCTCTTTGTTTCGAGAGCTTTTTTTATATTTTCGGAGAATTCTCTCCGTGCGGCGATCTGAAATCCGTTGTTTATCCGGAGAATGGTAAGTCCGCTCTCACGGACGTTATACTGCCTTTCAAGGTGATCCACAAGCTTGACGGCGGTCTCTTCGTCGATGCCGGAAGCCTCCGACAGCTTTTCGATCGTAATGGGGTCGCCGTAAGCGAACATTATCGCTTCTATCACGGCAATTCCTTCTGCGTAGTTCATTCCTCCGTCACCTCGCTTGTATCTGTATTTTTGATATTATCGCTGTCAATGACAGGTTCCTCTGTATTTCTGTCCGACATTATAATGCTCTCGCCGTCCTCTGAGAAGTCCACTCTTCCTCGTTTCGACAGTTCCAGCAGGGCAAGGAACACTGCCACCTGAGCGGATCTTGACTGTCCCTTGTACAGCGAACGGACGGATATTTCCTGTCCGGTGCGCAGCTTTCTGAGCACATACACAAGCTTCGTGAACACGCTCACGTAAGACTGCTGGACTATCGGCTTCAGAACAAGTCTGGCGTCCTGTTTCAGCCGCTTGCTCTTGCTGCTTACAGCTGTGTAGTTGTCAAGCAGTTCGTATCTGTCATGTCTTCCGCGGTAGATCTTGTCCACCGGGATATCGAGCGGTTCCCTTACGAACACGGAGTCGCCGATGTAGTGACGTTTCAGGCGTTCTGCGGTACGTTTGCACAGGGCGTATTCGATGAGCCGTCCGGACAGTTCCTTTTTCAGCTCCTCCACTTCCTGTTTCGGGAGCAGCTCCGCTGTCTTGATGTATATGAGGTGAGCCGCCATTTCGACAAACTCTCCCGCCACATCTATATCCGCCTGCTGCATCTTGTCCAGGTAATCGAGGAACTGATCGAGCAGTACGGATATCTCAATGTCACGGATATTGAGCTTATGCTTGCTGATGAGGTTCAGCATAAGGTCGAGGGGACCCTCGAAGATCTCAAGTTTAAAGTTCAGTTCTTCCATATCAGCAGATGAACTTCGTTATCAGGTCGAGGAACGCGTATATCGCGTCGGCAAGAAAGTTGAAAGGAATAGAAAGTATCCCTGTGTACATAAGTATCAGCAGAGCTATCATTATATACTGTTCATACTGCATTATCTTAAAGTAATACTTGTCCGGCAGGAAAGCGAAGAACACTCTCGACCCGTCGAACGGCGGGATAGGGAGCAGGTTGAACACGCCGTTGAACAGGTCTATGTCGATGATCAGTTTAAGAGCGAGGATAATATAGTAAACCACCACATTGGTATTGTAGTCGCAGGTAACTATAAGGATCTTCTCGATTATAAGGAATACCAGCGAAGAGAGGATATTCGCGAGAGGCCCCGCTGCCGCAGTGATAGCCATAGCAGCCTTTTCGCTTTTTATATTCCGGCATCTTCTTGTGTTTACGGGTACGGGCTTTGCCCAGCCGACCCTGAACAGTATGATACCGATAGTACCGATAATGTCAAGGTGCGCAAAGGGGTTCAGAGTTATGCGTCCCTGCCTTTCGGCGGTATCGTCGCCGAGCAGCTTTGCGGCGAGGGCATGAGCGCTCTCGTGCAGGGGGAACACCACGAACAGCATGACGAGTATGGAAAAAGCGGTAAGTATAATTGTAAGGATACTTCCCGACATCAATGCACTTATCATAAAAAACCTCAATTCTTTTGTTCTGTATAAAACGTCTGACAGCAATATCTTTTTCTATTATACTATATATTACAATATT
>CAMVGH010000185.1 GCA_947166945.1 uncultured Clostridia bacterium | reverse complement strand
CGATCACGGTCTCGAAAAGCCCCTTGCTGCTCTCGGTTATCATACGCTGGAACTCTGGGCGGTTGTCGGTCTTGGCTGACATGGCACGGTCAATGTATGTGCCGATGACGGTCATGTCCTTCTTCTCGGAGAAAGCCTTGCACTCGCGAAGCTGCCCCTCAATGCTCTCCTCGCGCTGGTTGTCGCACGAATACCTTGCATAAATCACTGCTTTCATTAGTTTTCTATCCTCCTTGAACATCTCGTTTTCCCTATTATACCTCACTTTGAGCGAAAATTCAATACTTTAAAGTGCGATATTTGATATTTTTTTCTGAAATCTCTCTATATTATAATAGTATATGTGAAAGATTTAACATACTGCCCACCCGCCCCGAAACAGGGCGGGTAAGCATTGTTGTCTTTAAGCGGCAGGCTTCTTATCGTCTGGAAGCCCTTTAATATCGCCGCATCCATGCGGCTTTTTGGGGGCTTCCTCACGGCGTCCTGCCGTGCCGCCGTTTACCTCGTTCATGTAATCCTCGAACATCTTCTTCCCTTCCTCGGTGTCGTAATACGCCCGGATAGTCGGGTAGAAGCTGGCTGCGAGAGCCTTGATCTGTTCGTCCGTAGTCTCGGCTACGGTGCTCGTCCTGATTTCATATCTTCTCATTTAACCTCCAATCCCTACAGGCGAGGTCCTGTCTTTTTCTTAGACTTCACCTGTTTTGTTGTTTCCTCTTCCTTCTTCTTTTTCTGTTCTTCCAGTCTGCGCTGTTCTTCTTCCTGCTGACGGCGGCGTTCTTCGGCGGCAATGCGCTCCTGCTCCTGTTTTGCCAGTTCCTCCTGACGCTGGCGCTCGGCTTCAATGCGGGACTGCATAAAGTCATCGACTATATAAATCTTATTATAGTCGAGATAATACCCGGTGTTGTCTATACAGATAACATCACCCTCGTACAAGTCATCGGTGTCCCTGATCGTAGTCAGCAACTCGCGTATATCGTCCGGATCAGCACTAACATCAAACACGCTCCGCTCGAAACTCTCCTTGTAATAATCTATATTCGCCCGCGATATATGGAAATTCTTGGGATCGTCCGGCGTATAGACTGTGTACTTCTTGGCTTGAAGCTCCTTGACCCTCGCCTGCTCCTGTTCATCGAGCTTTTCACGGGTTGCCTTGACGAGCTTGGTGATGTAGTCGTCCCGGTCACGGGTACAGGTCTCGATAATTCCGCGGTATAACTCGGTCTTGTCAGTAAGCTCCGCGAGCTGAGACTGCACTTTCGCAAGTTCTGCTTTGTAAGCTTCAATGTCCGACTGATACCCCGCAACACCCATAAGACTGGTGATACCGTTCTTCTGAAGCAGCTGCTTGTCCAGCTTTTTCTGCTCTGACGAATATTCACCGAGTCTATGCTTTCCGAAAAATCGGTTTGCGGCTTTAAAGATAATTTGTTTGTGCTGAATGTCGGCTTCGAGGTAGGTGATCTTTGCGTTGAGCTTGGCTATCTCGTTCTCGGTTTCATGCAGACGGCTCTCGGCTTCTCCGACAGAACAAATATGCTCGCTGTTGATAATGGCAAGCTGTTTGCTGAGCCGCCTGATATTATCAATGACGCTATCCGCAAAGCCGATATTACAGGTCTCGTCCATTACCTGACTTGTGACCTGTTCGATTATCTCACGCGGCGACAGGTTCTTCGGGCGTTCAGCAACAAGGCTCTCTATGCGCTCTTCAAGCGATTTTTCATCAAAGCCCTCACCGAGAGATTTCAGACGTATTGCACGCTGCTGACCGGGAGCAAGAATAGAAATGTACTTGCCCTCTTTGATCGTGTACCCGTGGGCTTCCATAATTTTCAGCAAATGCCTGAGATCATCGGCAACGGGCAGCAGGGTCAGTATATAATCGCCGATCTTCGCTTTCCACGATGTTCCTTGCTTCCGGTGCATCCATTCGCAGTAAGTCATACGCTGCCCTCTTCGGCGAGCCTTTGTTTCCATGACGTTCCGCAATCCGTACAGTTTGCACAGCAGGTCGGAAATGTCACGCGCGCGTTCAACTTCCGAAATAGTGTTGTACAGCTTCTTTCCGTCGATCGTGTAACTGCACACTGCGATGTGATTATGGATATGTTCCTTGTCAACGTGTGTGGTCACAACTGCCTGAACCTTATCGCCGTACATCTTTTTCACAAGCTCCATTCCTATCCGGTGTACTTCCTCAGGTGAGACACCGTCCTCTGCTGAAAATGACTGTATCAGGTGTATCGCCTTGATCGGGCAGTTCCTGTTTTCAGGCCTGGGCTCGGTGAAGCTGCGTCCGCTGTAATGCTCATAAACGGCTTTCATGTTCATATAGGCTAAGTGCGCGTCAGTGAAGCAGTTGAGAGAGTCTGCATATAGCAATTCAACGGTTTTCTCAGGATTTAAGATGTACCTCAGAGTTTTGTCAACCGTGGTGTGAACAGGTTTTGACTTAATATATGGCATAAATGGTCGTGTTCTCCCTCCAGTTTCTCAATATCCGCGGCATAGATACTGTTCAGCTCATGAGCCTTTTTCACAAGCTGGTTAATGTTGTTACCGATAACCTTGATCTCCTTTATGAGCGAAGCCAGCATGGGTATGTCGCAAAATGTGATAGTTCCGTCCGTTGAGATACGCTTGATATACGTTCCGGTCTTCATATTCAGTTTTGCGGCACGGTACTCGACTTCTCTCCATTCATCGAGGTCATAAGTGACCTTCTTCTCTTTGACTTGTTTGTACTTTCTCATTTGTTTTTTCTCCTCTCTGTTTTTCATTGGTGCTGGTGCAGTTAAACATTCTTGTTTCATAGCGATAAGGGCGAAGGGTTCCCTTATCGAAAAGCGGGTCAGGCGAAGCTGCCCGCGTCGGCAAAGCAAGTGCAGAAATCGGTCGCCCCGAGCCGGGAATGCACTTCTTTGCCTGCTTGCTAAGACAAGAAAATTCAATAAAATGCACCACTTTTTTTGACACTTATTTTTCGATAGACCGATTTTTCCGCAGGCAACTGCACGCGGCATTAAATGTTACCCCTCGACATTCCGGCGGCGAGGTACTGTTCTGATTTCCAACAGGGTGGCGGGTCTGCCGGACTTCCGAACGCGGTTTTCCGGAACAAGGGGTAAAGGGTTTCAGACCACTTCAAGAGTGCAGCAGCGGGTGGACTGTGACATCTCTTACGCAACGATGTTATTGATAAGCTGAACCATACGAAGCTGCTCCTGCTCGTCAAGCTCAAAACGCAGAACCTGCATCAAGACCTTTTCGGTAAGTCCCAGCGCTTTTGCAAGTCTGGCAGGTGATACATTTCTGAACCTGAGTTCCGAAAACACAATTTCGTTAGCTATGGCTTTTCCTCCTTTCCGAATATCCGGACTTCATTTTGTGGGATAATTGCTTTTATCCCTGAGCTCAATTTCTATTATACCGAAGGCTTGACAAAAGTCAATAGATTTTGTATTATATGTCTATAAAAAGATGAATAGACTTCTATTTTTCGATACTTTCTACTTTTTTCTTAGTTGACTTCTATTTTTGAAAATTTCTGAAAAAAATTTTTTTCGAGGTTAAGGAGAAACTGTATTATGACTGAGTTTGACGCATTTTACTATGACGAAAAATTTTATATTAACGGTACTAAAGAGTACACTTTGGGCTCGATACTTGAAAAATATCTGCAAAAAAGCTTCAAGGGCGTGAAGGACAAGCTGGGCTTCTGCAAGGAGTATCTCCGGCTTCTCCACTACCCCGAAACACACTCGCAAATGACTTCCTGTGAGATGATATTTACAGAAGCGATCTCGTTTTTTGATCGCGCGGAGGAGTATATACATTCCCTGCCGCCGTACAATACTTTCCCGCTTCGTGACAGCGGACTTTATGATATTTTCAACCGGCACACCGTACTTTTCAAGATCGACGATAACGAGATCGAGCACGAATGGGTTGACTATGACAAATACGACAGCTATGATGATTATAACGAGGACGATGATGCCGGAACAGTCTATCACGAACCGATGTACGAACATGACCGTATGCTGACTTCATTTCGTCCCGGAGATCCGCTTGACGAAATGGATGATCCCGATATGATCGACGAGGTGCTGAAGCTCAACACCGAGCTAAAGGACTTCATTTATCACTACATAACAATTTTCGAGGACTTACTGCGCGTTAAGCGCGCTTACGAACCGTTCCTTGAAAAGATACACAGCCGCGAGGAATTTCTGACCAATGAGGAAATCGCGGAGGTGCTCGACGAGTTCAACACCGAAGCTGACAAGAAATTAAACAATTATGATAAGCTTGTCCCGTCCGGTACCATGACACTTACTTACAAAGTCCTTAAACGCAAGAAAACCTCCGTCCTGTGTGAAAACTATCATTTCACGACGATCGGAGGCTTCCTGTATATTGAATTGTTCAAGGGACTTCAAAACCGCTACCTGCCGCGAAAATGCGATCTGTGCGGACGGTACTTCGTGCTGGAGCGCGGCTTCTACTCGAATTACTGTAAACGTCCGGTCAAGGGGCAGCCAGATAAAACTTGCCGCGATCTCGGACATCGCAAAAGGTTCAACGACAAGCTAAAGACCGACCCAATCTGGAGCGTGTACCACAAGGCATACAAGGCACACTACGCACGGTACCTCAAAAAGAAAATGACACAGGCAGAGTTTCAGAAATGGGCGGACTATGCTATCGAGATGCGGACTAAGGCGCTTGACGGGAGTGTTGAGTACGATGAGTATGTCAGGGAGATGAAGAAATAGCAAATATCAGCTCTGCGTCTTATCATCATTATTATCATCAAAGACTCTGTCAAGCCGCTCCTGCATCTCTGCTCTGTAAGCAACATTCATTACCTTTTTATTGGTTTTCTGTGCATACCTCACGGCCTTGTAAGCACCTCCCTCATCTCGCTCAATACAGCAAATCACAAGGTCTGACCGATCAACCATTGCTCGATTACGCTGTTGGAAAGCTGACCGGAAGTGACCAGACTCAAACACCTCTATTTCATCATAATAGTTTTCAAAACTTGTTTTATTATTTATGTACTCTGCTGTCAAATATGGCAAGACCAGCACAAGAGCGCTGTTAGCATCATCAACCGTTTTCTTTACCCTTCGTATAGTCGATGAAACCAATTGGTCAAATTCCCCGTTTCGTCCTACAAGAAATTCAACGTATTCCTTGCTCAGGATCAGCTCACGGATAACCTTTTCAAGATGTTTTTCTATTTCAAACGGGTGTTCTATAAGTCTGTGTCCAAAGAAACTGACTGTAAATGTATTCAAGCTATCACCCCATAAGCATAATATATCGAGATTTTGTATTACAAAAGCGCTAAAAGCAGTCTTTGCATTACATAATCTATTTTTATTATGCTTTTGATTTACTTGTAAGTCAAGCGCTTTATTTGAGGTGCTGAATATTTCTCTTATTCAATATATAATAAGAGTAGTATTCAGACAGGGGGAACAGACATGAGAAAGGAAGTCGCTTTCAAGAATCGTGATAAATTCATACAATTGGGAATTGCAATAGCATCACTGCGAAAGCTGCGCGGAATGTCACAGGAACAACTTGCTGAAAAAGCAGGCGTAAGCCGTTCACTTTTAAGCATTATCGAAGCGCCTAATACAGCTAACAGCTTTTCAATGGAAGCGTTCTTCGACATTGCGGAAGCGTTGGACATATCG
>CAMVGH010000184.1 GCA_947166945.1 uncultured Clostridia bacterium | reverse complement strand
CACCACACAGACGACCACTGCGACCACCGCCGCCGAGACTACCACTACGCAGACTACCACTACAACAACCACCGCCGAGACTACCACCACACAGACGACCGCTGCGACCACCGCCGCTGCTACCACCACGCAGACGACCACTGCTACCGTCACCGCTCCCGCCGATACCACCGCCCATACAGAAAAAACGGCGTTCACCAATATCGGAGGGGGTACGTTCTCCGAAGACTCGGAAATATACCTCACCATGTTCACCCTCGTCAATCAGGCGCGCAGGTCTGCGGGACTGAGCGAACTGTGGTACTCCGCAAGAGTGCATGAGGTATGCGAAATGAGAACGCAGGAACTCACTTCCTACTATTCGCATACCCGCCCCGACGGAAGAAAATTCAGCACCGCGTTCAAGGACGTGGGCGTATCGTACAAGCTGTGCGGCGAGAACATCGCCTACGGACGGAATATGTTCAGCACACCCGAAGAGGTGTTCAAAGCGTGGATGGACTCCCCTTCCCACCGGGAAAATATCCTCAATCCGGACTTTGAATGTGTCGCGTTCGGTCTGAGTATCTTAAAAGTCGGCAATGATACCTACTACTACTGGTCTCAGGAATTCGCGGCACTCTCGTGAACATCGGCTCCCGCTGTCTCTGCGGAGCCGGTGTTTTCTTTTCCGCCGCAGTAATTGTACGCAAGTCCGAGCATCACGAAGAAATACGGCGCGGTGTAGTATTTCGGGTTCCCGAAAAACGCCGATACGCAGTAGCCGAACGCCGCGGCAAGCGCCATGACCGTGAAGCCGTCAAGCTTCCTACGGTTTATCAGACCCCTGATGAATACCGCCACGATGCCCGCGACATAGAGGCACAGAGCCGGTATGCCGAAGAACAGAGCGTATTGCAGATATTCGTTGTGGGCATGGATACCTGTGCCGGAGCGTGCGAGAAGTATGTCGTCCCAGCCCTCGACACCCTGTCCGAAGAACGGACTTTCCTTAATGCCGTCCGCCGCCGCGAGCCAGAGCGCCCAGCGGGAAGAACCCGCGTACTGTGCCGCTTCGCTCGCGGAGACTATATTGGAAGTGTCGTTGCCGAGATTTACGAAATTGTCCGTCATGCTGCCCTGCCATGTGGGAAGAAACAGTGTCGCGAGTATCAGCACCGCCGCGGGGATAAGCAGTTTAAGCGGGAATTTTCTGAAAATAATGATGTTCACGGCTATGATGAACACGATGCCGAACCATACCGCGAGATAGCTCCCGAAGGTGTCGTTCAGCTCTGTCACCACACAATGCACCGCGGAGGAGACCATGCCGAAGATCTGCCAGCCGCGCTCCTTTTCGTACAGCATCATTCCTATGCTGAGCAGTGTCATTATCGTGAGGTAGTAGCCGTAGTGGTTGGGGTTGTTCCATATCCCCGGAAAACAGCCGTCCCACATCTCCGTTATCCTCAGCGGTGCCACGGGGGCGATATAGTAATCTGTAAGCCCGAACAGCGCAAGGATAAGCGATACAGCCACATTCCCCCGTATGATGAGCGCCTTTATGCGGGCGGAGCGGATACGGCTGCCGAGAAAGAAATATACCGCGAAGAACATTATGTACATGATATGCCCCTCGTTCTGATAGATACCGAGGTCACCGAACGGGTCATCATACACCGGTATCCCCACCGCAAGGAAGGATATCAGCATCATAAGCATGAATCCCGCGAATATCAGGAACGGCTTGTTGCCGCCGAGAACAGCTCCTGCGGTACGCTTTTCCTTTATTGCGACCACCGCGCAGCACATGGCGGTCACACCCGCGAAAATGCAGAATATCCCCCGCAGCGGATCGAGGATACGGTTCATGCCGAAATATTCGTCGCCCACCGCCCTGAAAAAGAATACCGCCAGCGGTGCCGCGGCAAGTATCATCAGCGGGAGCGCGGCTATCCACTGGAGAGTTTCTCCGTTCATAAGCTCCGACATTTCAATGCTCTTTTTTTCTTCTGTATCAGTACCAGTCATGACGACCTCCGTATTTTTTTCAGATATACAGTTATTGCTGCGTCAATTAAATAAACGGCTGTATATTACGTTCTTTTTCCCCGCCGGAGACGGGGGGAAGAACAATGATCAGACCACTTAATTGCCATATCAATAATTATATCATTATACAATATATTTGTCAAGCAAATGCCCGCCGGTCATTGATGATCTCTTGACAAAACGGGCATAAAGTGATATAATATTACGGTAAACCGAGCGGAAGGCTCATAAGACCCGACCGCAAGGGAAATAACAGAAAACACACCGACATCAAAGGACGATCTTTGCCCGCCCCGCGTATCCTGAGACATTATTTCTCATATAATATGTTCACAGCGGACGGTACGGACGCGAAGATACGCCGCCTGAGATGAAAGGCACATAATATATGATATTTATGCGCCTTTGCGTGTTCCGTGAGGAATACCGTACCGGCGCATTTTCTATGAACAAAAAGGAGAACACTATGAAAAGAACAAAAACAAAGTTCACGGCGGCTGTGACCGCGGTACTGATGCTGCTCGGCGCGGGCTGCTCCAACGGCGCTTCCGGAAGCACTGCCACCACCACTGCCGCAGAGATCACCACCACTACCACCACAGCAGCGGAGACTACCACAACGGCTGCCGAAACTACCACAACGGCTGCCGAGACTACGACAGCCGCAGAGACTACTGCCGAAACCGCCGCAGATACCGGCGCAGCCGCGGAACAGGTAAAGGTCGCAGCCCTCAAAGGACCGACAGCAATGGGCATGATAAAATTCATGGATGACAGCGACAGTTCCGCCGACAGCAGCTATGAATTCAGCATCTACGCGGCACCCGACGAACTTACCCCTCTCATCATTCAGGGAAATGTGGATCTCGCCTGCATTCCCGCGAACCTCGCTTCCGTACTGTACAACAAGACCGAGGGCGCTGTTGAAGTCCTCGCCGTGAATACCCTCGGCGTACTCTACATCGTTGAGAACGGCACGGACGAGATAAAGTCCTTCGATGACCTCAAAGGCAAGACCATTTACGCAAGCGGACAGGGCTCGACACCGGAATACGCCCTCAATTACCTGCTCGAACAGAACGGCATCAGGGACGACGTTACTATCGAATGGAAGTCCGAACACGCGGAATGTGTCACCGCCATTTCCGAGAACGGCGGCATCGCCATGCTCCCCCAGCCTTTCGTTACGACAGCAATGGCAAAGAACGAGGGACTGCACGTTTCCCTCGATCTCACGGAAGAATGGAACAGGCTCGATAACGGCAGCACCCTCATCACGGGCGTTGTGGTAGGCAGAAAGGAATTCATCGACGCGTACCCGGCTTCTGTTGCTGATTTCCTCACGAACTATGAAGCTTCCGTGGAATATGTACACTCCGACAACGACGGCGCCGCGGCACTCATCGGCAAGTATGAGATAGTACCCGAGGCTGTTGCGAAGAAGGCTCTCCCCGCCTGCAACATCACTTTCATAAGCGGCGAAGAGATGAAGACAAAGCTCTCCGGCTACCTTGAAGTGCTCTTCGGCTCCGAAGCAAAATCCGTCGGCGGCAAACTCCCCGCAGATGATTTCTACTATATCGGCTGAAGACCGGATAACAGACAGTATGAGTCCTCCGCAAACCCTTAAAGTCTGCGGAGGACTTTTCAGACCACACACGAAAGGAGGGTGAACGGTATGAAGAAAAGGCTGATAACTCTCGGCGCGGCGGCGTTCTGGCTCATAGTCTGGCAGGCGGCGGCAATGGCGCTCGGTAAAAGTCTGCTGCTCGCGTCACCGGTCGAGGTGGTGCAGAGACTTTTTGAGATCGTACCGGACGGAAAATTCCTGCCAAGCATACTGTTCACCCTCGGACGGATAATGCTCGGATTCGCGCTGGGAACGGTCACGGGCATTATCCTCGCGGTACTCGGCGGGAAATACGTTTTCTTTGAGAAACTGTTCTCGCCGCTGATATCCGCCGTCAAAGCCGTGCCGGTGGCATCGTTCACCATTCTTGCCCTGATATGGATATCCTCCTCGGAGCTTTCGGTTCTGATAACGTTTCTGATAAGCGTTCCGGTGGTGTATTCAAATCTGTCCGAGGGGATACGCGCACTTGACCCGAAGCTCACCGAAATGGCGGTCATATTCAGGGTACCGGCAGCAAGGCGGTTCGTGGGGATATATCTGTCCCAGATAATGCCGTATTTCCGCTCTGCCGTGAAACTGTCGGTGGGGCTTTGCTGGAAATCGGGAGTGGCGGCGGAAGTCATAGGAACGCCCCGCGGCTCGATCGGAAAGATGCTGTACGACTCAAAGATCTACCTTGAAACGGCGGATCTGTTCGCGTGGACGCTGGTGATAATCGTACTCAGCATAATCACCGAAAAGCTGATACTGCTGCTTATCGACTTCATAGCGGGACGAATAGAGAAACTGTAAGGAGGGGGACTTATGCTGAAAGCCGAAAATATCACAAAGAGATTCGGAGAACAGGTCGTCCTCGACGGCTTCTCATACGAATTCCCGGAGGGGTGCTGCACCGCTGTCATGGGGGCTTCGGGCTGCGGGAAGTCAACGCTTATCTCGATACTCATGGGTACCCTGCCCCCCGACAGCGGCACTGTCGCCCGCGATACGGAAAAGCTCAGCGCGGTGTTTCAGGAGAACAGGCTGTGCGAAAATCTGTCGGTGCTGTCAAATCTGCGGCTCGTGACCGGCAGGCGCACAGACCGCACGGCACTTTTAAAGGGACTGGAAGCGGTCGGACTTGCGGACGCGGCAGACAAGCCCGCGCGGGAACTCAGCGGCGGCATGAAGCGCCGTGCCGCACTCCTGCGGGCGCTTCTCGCGGAGTATGACATACTGTTCCTCGACGAGCCGTTCAAGGGGCTTGACGAGGATACGAAACAGACGGTCATGGAATATACCCGTGAAATGACCGCCGGCAAGACTGTCGTTCTCGTCACCCACGACAAATCGGAAGCCGACTTTTTCGGTTCACAGACCATAACTCTTTCCGTCTGATATATTATCGGGCGGATTTTTATTTCCGTGAATTATCGCGCCTTAACGGGACATACTACCCGAAAAGGAGATACCATGACACCTATATTCATTATCGGAAGCCGCACTGACCGGGGGCTTGAAGAGCTTATCGCTTCCACACTCACCCGCACCTACACGGTCACATATATAAAGGGGAACGAATACTCGGTGCGTGGCAGCGGGTATGAGCTGAACTGTTTTGACTGCGCGGATCCGTGCATATCGGGCGCGGAGAACTCCATAGTCATCGCAAAGACGGCGGCGCAGCTTCCCGACGCGCTCCCGCCGGACTGCACCGCCATATTCAGTGCGGAAGACCCCCGTCAGCTCGCCGCAGTCCGCAAAAACGGAGTTTTTGCCGTGGACTGCGGCTTCTCTCCCCGCTCCACCGTATCTTTCTCCGGAAGCAGCGACGACACTCTCGTGATCTCGCTCAACCGCTCCGTGACCGCGCTTTCCGGCAGGGAGATCCAACCGCTTGAGATACCCGTTCCCCGCCGCGGCGCTGACCCCTATACTCTTATGAGCTTCACCGCACTGCGGCTCCTGCTCGACGATTTCGACAGCGAACTCGGACAGCTGATGTGAGGAGAGGGTCGCTGCGCTTGAGTGCCTCCGGCGGGCAGGGGTCCTTTTTCTAGTAAGCATCGCCAAATTGGTAGTCCATCCATAGCTTTTCCGCGGCGTGAAGTATAAGCGCAGTACGAGTCCATGCATT
>CAMVGH010000183.1 GCA_947166945.1 uncultured Clostridia bacterium | reverse complement strand
TCCCGCTGATAGCAACGGCGGTCATCTACTTCATACTCGCGTGGATAATATCGCTTATACTCAAATTTATTCTGAAAAGAGTATCTCCTAAACGAAAAAGATAACAACCGATAACATGCCACAGGTCAGATCCCGTTTCAGGTTTAGCTGAGACGGGATCTTTTTCTGAGCTTTCGGCAAAATAAAAACTCCCGATACCATAAGTTTCCTACTGTACCGGGAGTTTTATATTCTTATTTACCGCAATTAAAACATGGTGAAATAAAAGATGCATTACGGTCTTTCTTTCACGCTGTCAGCTTCTGTGATCCCGCGTATCCGCCTGCACGGAACTCCCGCCGCAAGCGAATTCTCGGAAATATCCCGTGTTACGACGCTGCCGGCGCCTATGACCGAGCCGGGTCCTATCGTCACACCGCCGCAGATAGTGACATTTCCCGCTATCCAGCAGTTGTCCCCTATGGTTATGGGCTTTGCGTACTCACTGTCCGTCATCACTCCGTCAGACCTTCTGTACATATTTCTTTCCTGCCAGCGGAACGGGTGAACGGGAGTCAACACTGACACGTTCGGTCCGATGAACACGTTCTTCCCTATCTTTACCGGTGCGCAGTCAAGGACTGTGAAATTGAAATTCGCGTAGGTGTTCTCACCGATCTCGGTGAAACAGCCGTAGTCGAACTGTACCGGTCCCTGAAGATAGACACCTTTTGCGGCATTCGGAAGCAACTGTTTCAGAATAGCGGCTCTCTTTTCCTCTTCCGTCTCGAACGAAGCGTTGTACTCCGCACTCAGCCTGTGGGCATTCTGCCGAAGGCGCAGAAGCTCCTCATCGGCAGGGTCATACAGTTTCCCTGCAAGCATTTTTTCTTTCTCTGTCATTTCCGTTCTCCATTACAAAAGATGCGCACTTTGTTATTTAATGTCTGCTCATCAGCCAACAAATTGCTTCATATCACAGCTTGAAGCAATTTGTTCGTCCGAAGGACGAAATGAGCTTGACATCAAGGAATGTGTCCGTTGTTTAAATGCACCGCAGGCGCATTTAAACAACATCTGAAAATCTGTTTTGCAGATTTTCAGTCAATAAACTGCCAAAAGGCAGTTATTGAGGACACATTATTTATAATTCAATATTGTTAAGTTTCAGAAGCTCCCGCGCGCTCTCTACGGAATCTATACCCGTCGGGTTCTTGATGGGCGCGAACTCATGCTCTCTTATCACCTCATAGGGCAGGCAGCTCGAAAGCTGATGTATCATATCGAGAACAAGCTGCTCGAATTTGTAGCCGTTCGGCTCTGTGGGCTTGATATACTGTGCATTTTCATCTATATAAGGTATCTTCTTCTTTACAACATGAAGCGGCATCTTGTCGTCGGTAACACTTGCAAGCTCCTTTACCCTGAACAGGTAGTTGAGGATAACGCCGAAGTTGTAAGCGGGTTCACCCTTTTCGTCCTTTGCGTTCATCATTTCATCGGACAGCTCATAATACTCAACAATAGAGGGTCTGCCGTCCTCAAGGCAGATAACGCCGACCTTCTCGTCGGGAGCCGCCTTGCGTACCACCTTTGCTCCTACCGAGACATCGGCAAGCACGGTAGCGCCCACGAAGCAGGGGTCACAGATTCGCTGGAGCACATTGTCCACAGCGAACACATCTATCCATTCGATACCCTCATCTGCAAAGATCCTGTCAAGCCCTGCGCGGACAAGAGAAGAATACCAGCCCGCATTGCCGTTTGGCGAAGTGGAGATACGGTTCTTCGCTTCCATATAGAGCTTGCCGTTATAGTCGCAGGCGGGAGCCATATCCTGTTTGAAGAATACAATTCTGTCCGCCTTGTATCCGAAGTAATTCTGCTCTTTGAAGAATTTAACGGTCGCGTCATGGTTCTTTTCACTGGTCATTACGAACAGTCTGATCCATGTGTCGGTTTCCTTTACAACGTCCATCAGGTTGCTGATTATACGTTCAAAGATATATACAGGCTTTGTAAGTCCGATATCGAACATACCCTTGGGATTATCCGAGCCGAGCCGTGTTCCCATTCCGCCCGCAAGAAGAAGAGCAGCTGTCTTGCCTTCCTTGATTGCCTTTACGCCCGCATCGTGAAGTTCTTTCTCACGGGAAACTATCTCTTCTCTCTGCATTGCAGCAAGGGGCGAGAATTCCCCGCGCTTGTCATCTGCGGCACTTTCTATTCTTGACAATACGGAAAAGTCCGTCTCATCTATCTGAGTGAGAAGTGCTGTTCTTTCCTCCTCCGAAAGTTCATTCCAGTATTTAAGGACGTGTTCCTGTCCTATTGCCGAAAGTTTTTTTCTTGCTTCTTCTAATACCATGTCTTTCCCTCCTGTATATACGGGTCATTCCCCGCTCAATAACTATAATTATTTTATCATATTCCCGCTGTCAAGTCAATAGTCTGGTGTTCTTTTTTCGGCTCTTGCAAAACCGGACGAGATATGATATAATTGTATAAAGACAATTTCAAGGGGTGAATTTATGTACAGTACAGACGATTTCAAGGAGCTCTCCGCTCTGCACAAAGCCATACTTGCCGCGAAATTCTCCGGAAGAGCGATAAACGACGAACTTGCCGGCGACCCTACCCTTGCGGGGGTATCGGATAAGATATATGAAGAACTGGGAAAGATCGCCGAAAAGAAAAAGATAGGTCCCGCCGAATACTGGGAAGACTGGCGCAGAGTAAAGACCTCACAGGGTTTTCGGGGGCAGTGGAGGACCGCAGTCATCGCGGCAAGACGCGACCCGGTTTTCCGGAATTCAGGCACCGAAGACAGAATGTCCATGGCAAAGTGCTATTTAAGTCCTTTCACCTGCACCGAGGGGGAACTCCGGGCATTTCTTGACGATGCTGACGGCAAAACCGGAGAGCATAACCTCGAAAAGCTTGCCAAAGAACAGAATTTCAGCGGTGCAACTCTGCTGGAATGTTCCTGTGAGCTTGCGGGCGGCGCGCACGTTGTACTGATGCTTAAAACCTCAAAAGTATGTGATATCTTTTTCAGCGGACTGAAAAAATTCGAGATCACTTCAAAAAACAGCATGGGCGCAGCAGCAATAGATACCGTTGAACGGCTCGCCCTCTCCGGAGGAAAGACAAACCGACTCGAAGCCGCCCTCACCGACGGCAGAAACAAAAAGACCATAGTGATCGAGGCGGACAGCGCAGATTACTGGATATGACCGAAAAAGACAGGCACTATACGGCGCCTGTTTTTGTTTTATCGGATCGTTCAAAAAAATTTTTATAATTTTTTGAAAAAACTATTGACAAACACAATTTAATTTGATATAATCAATTTGTAAACAAAATAATTTCCTTTACGGGAATAATACAATTTTTAAGGAGGACACCGTTATGGCATTCTACGATCACAAGGTAAAAACAAGAAAAGGCGAAGAACTCGATCTCTCCACACTCAGAGGAAAGGTAGTCCTTGTTGTCAATACCGCCACAGGCTGCGGATTTACCCCCCAGTATGAGGGTATCGAAAAGCTATATGAAAAGTACCATGATCAGGGCTTTGAAGTTCTCGATTTCCCCTGCAATCAGTTCGGCAAACAGGCTCCCGGCTCGGACGCGGAGATACACGAATTCTGCACCGCACGCTATAAAACACAGTTCGAGCAGATGTCAAAGACAGATGTGAACGGCGAAAACGAGCTTCCCCTCTACACATTTCTCAAGAAAGAACAGCCGGAAGACACTATTGACGGAATGAAGAACAAGATGACCATGAAGGCTGTCGAAAAGCTCAGCACCACCTGCAAGAATCCCGGCGATATCAAGTGGAATTTCACAAAGTTCCTGGTTGACAAGGAAGGCAAAGTAGTGGCAAGATACTCTCCCACCTGTGAACCCGCCGCGATCGACAAAGCAATATCAGAACTGCTATGAGTGCAGCGGGCGGACAATACGATGCCCTGTCACTGAAAAACCAGCTCTGCTTTCCGATATATCTCTGCTCGAAAGAGATAACCCGCAGATACTCCGCGATACTGAATGAACTCGACCTGACCTACACACAATATATCGTGATGATGTTCTTCTGGGAAATGGAAAGTTCAAACGTGAAGGAACTCGGGGAGGCACTTATGCTCGACCCGAGTACCCTCACTCCCATACTCAAGAAACTGGAAAGTAAGGGGTATCTGAAACGGAAGCGTTTGCCCGAAGATGAACGCATACTCACCGTAACACTCACCGAAACCGGAAAAACACTGCGAACAAAGGCACTTACAGTCCCGGAAAAGATCCGGAAATGTTACGGGCTGACTGACGATGAGAGCACACAGCTATATGGTCTGCTCATCAAATTATTATCAAATGTTGAAAAGGAGCAAGAATTATGAGTATCATCGAAGTTACAAAGGACACTTTTGAGAACGAAGTATTAAGATCCGACAAGCCGGTTTTAGTGGATTTCAACGCGGACTGGTGCGGTCCATGCCAGATGCTGAAACCAACACTTGATCAGATCGCGCAGGAAAATGACGCAGTAAAGATCGTATCCGTAAATATCGACAACGAAGATGACCTTGCTTATGATCATGATGTATCTTCCATTCCCTGCCTTGTTCTTTTCAAGGGCGGTAAAGAAGCTGCCAGAAGCGTAGGTCTCAAACCTAAGTCCGAACTTCTGAAATTCATCAACAGCTGACACTGAACGGAGAATATCATTATGTATGACATAGTAATAATCGGGGCTGGTCCTGCGGGGCTTACCGCCGCAATATATGCACGCCGCGCATCAAAGAGCGTACTTGTACTGGAAGCAATGAGCTACGGCGGACAGATAATCAATACTCCCGACATTGAAAACTACCCTGTTGCTGCGCACATCTCGGGTTATGAATTTGCCACAAAAGTATATGAACAGGCGCAGGCTCTCGGGGCGGAATTCATATTTGAAAAGGCTGTCGGCATCAAGGACAACGGTGCTGCAAAGGAAGTTGTAACGACGGACAACACTTATGAGTGCAAAGCTGTCATAATCGCGACCGGCTCTGAAAACCGCAAACTCGGCATTGAAAACGAGGAAAAGCTTGTGGGCAGAGGTATTTCATACTGCGCAACCTGCGACGGAGCATTCTACCGCAACAAAAAAGTAGCAGTTGTAGGCGGCGGCAATACTGCACTCGAGGACGCACTGTATCTCGCTGATCTCGCGGAAACGGTATATCTCATTCACCGCCGTGACGCGTTCCGTGGCGACGACACAACAGTCAACGCTCTGAAACAGCGTGAAAATGTTAAATTTGTCTATAACAGCACCGTCACAAAGCTCAATGCCGAGAAACGTCTCACAAGCATTGAAGTTACCGACAAAAACACCGGCGAAACGCAGACGATCGAAGTCAACGGTCTGTTCGTTGCAGTCGGAAGGATCCCCGAGAACCAGAACTTCGCACAGCTCATAAGCCTTGACGAAGCGGGATATATCAAAGCGGGAGAAGACTGCATCACCAATGTCCCCGGTATTTATGCCGCAGGTGACAACCGTGTGAAGAATGTCCGCCAGCTTGTCACCGCAGCAGCCGACGGGGCTGTTGCAGCTACCGAGGCGGTTAAGTTCGCTTCCGCTCATTAATCGCTGCGCTTGATTGCCTCCGGCGGGCAGGGGGAAAGAGTGGTCGCTGCGCTCGAGTGGTCGCTGCGCTCGAGTGGTCGCTGCGCTTGAGTGCCTCCGGCGGCCAGCCTACGCGGCTGGAGCGCGCCAGCGTGACGCTGGACCCAAACGCTTCGCCTTGCAGATCCGTTACTGAGTACGACTGTAACAGAAAGATATATAAC
>CAMVGH010000182.1 GCA_947166945.1 uncultured Clostridia bacterium | reverse complement strand
ATCCCCCAAACAAATACCGTAACACGGAACCCGAATGGTCTCTGAACAGCTCCCCGCCCTCAGCTTCCACACAGACTAAAGACCGGTATGGTCCCCGTCCCATACCGGTCTATGCTAACATAATACCACATTTCTGCATGACATACAATGACATTTTCAAAATTTTTTCATTTTTTCGGAATTTCTTTGCGCAAATGTACGCAAATGTACGCAAATGTACGCAAACGTTACCAAACGTTATCAAACGCACCTGATAATGATAATGATAATGATAATGTTAATGAAAATGAAAATGAAAATGAAAATGAAAATGAAAATGAAAATGAGAGTGTAGTTGTTGTTGTTATTGTTGTTGTTAATGACCGCTTTCGCGGTCATGACAACTGAAACAACAACTGAAACAACAACAACTGCACTCCCGTTTTTTTACTTTATGTCATTTACAAGAGAACGGAAATGATCTCCGCGTTCCTCGAAATTCCTGTAGAACCCATAGCTCGCAGCAGCAGGGGATAGGATACAGCGTATCTTCGTGACCCGCTTCGCATAAGAAACAGCGTCTTCCATGTCGGAAGCCTTATACAGCGAATGACCTTTGCCGTCAAGCTCCGGCATTATCTTATGACCGCTGTCCGGCAGAAGTATCACGTTCTCGATGTCCGAGGAATTAAGGAAATCAACAAGCTCCGAATAGTCGATCCCCCTGTCCATTCCTCCTATGATGATCGTGTCGGTCTTATCGAAAGCCCTTACCGCAGCGATAGCGGTACTCGGACAGGTGCTTATGCTGTCGTTGATATACTCCGCGCCGTTCACCCTGCCTACGCTCTCCAGTCTGTGCCGCAGCCCGTCAAAGCTGCTTACCGCATTCAGGATATCCGCGTCCTCACAGCCGAAAAGCTGTGCCGCACGCATTGCAATGCCGATATTGTAGAGGTTGTGCCGTCCGAGGAGCTTTGTTTTCACGCCGGAATATCTCTTCCCGCAGATAATAATATCGGTTCCGTCAACGCATATATCGGCAGTCCCGTCAAGGTTCGCGGATATCACGTCCGCACCTGTCTCTGCGGGCAGCAGGGCGCTGTTTATGATAAGCGTGTCTCCGGGTCTCTGGAAGCGGTAAATGTTCTCTTTAGCGAGCCTGTACGCGTCAAAGTCAACGTAATGGTCAAGATGCTCCTCGAAGAGATTGAGGTAAACCGCGGTATCCGGTGAAGCCTGTACATATTCGAGCTGGTGGCAGGACATCTCGCATACGATGACGGTGTCCTTTTCAAGCCCCTTGATGCAATCCAGCGGCGGCACTCCGATATTCCCGATAAGCACCGCGGTTTTCCCGCAGCGGGAGAGAATGTGGTATATAAGGCTCGATGTGGTGGATTTCCCTTTTGTTCCTGTTATACCGATAACAGGAACAGGACGGTACCGCAGGAGCAGGTCTGTCTGGCTCGTTATCCGTGCCTTTATCTCCGGGGACACCTTATCGAACAGGGCAATGCCGGGGGCTTTCATTATCACGTCGAAGCGGTCAAGGCAGTCAAGGTAGTCCTCGCCGTGTATGACTGTGATACCCTCTGTTTCGGGGCAGGAGACATCATTCCTGTCCGATATGGCAACATTGCAGTTCCCGAACTCTTTCAGCAGCCGGAGCGTTGAACGTCCCTCGCGTCCGAATCCGAGAATAAGCACGTTCATGCCGTCGAAAAATCCCCTCACACTCTCGTATAGCTTGTTCATATCAGTCTTTCAGCAGCCCGATGAATTCAGCCGGAACGAAGTTGTCGGTATCGAAGTGACCGTCCAGCGACTCCGGAGCGTCGGGTTCCTCCTTAATGTATTTTTCGAGCAGCAGCGGTATTTTCCCGCCCTCTCTGCGTTTATACGCACTGTAAAGCGCAAGTCTTATCTCCGCCCGTGTGCCGACGCACTCGAAAGGCTTGTCGAAGTCTGCATAGACCAGTCCGTTGAACAGTCCCTCAAACTCCGCCGTGTCCAGCATATCCGAGCCGAATATCCGCACAAGCTCCCCGTCGTCGAGGAAAGCCGCCAGCATGATATACACATACAGGCATTTCGCGCATTTTCCGCACCAGCTGTCTGTCTTTGAACCCACGTTGCAGCTTCTGAAAATGCTCAGGTATTTCGGGTAGGTGACGAATTTCTTTGTTATCTGCCATTCGCTCCACGGGCGCAGCAGGCTGAAATACTCCGGCGGCACCGTGAGCCATTTCCGGCAGAATTCACGGAAATCCCGCTCGAACCCGGTACTTTTGCTGTACTGGTGATTTACGCCCGTACCGCTTACATTGCCCTCGTTTGCGCTGCTCTCATTGGAAAGCACGATATACTTCTTTCCTGTCATCACAGCCGCGAGGTATGCCGAGAACGCGACGATCGCGGAGAAGGGGGTATGCCCGTTGAGCCAGCCGTCGGCGTTTCGTTTCAGCAGTTCCGGGTGAATGGAGCGTCTGAACCCGACTATCCGCTCATCGGGGTAGCCTGCCGCCTGTGCGCACTCTGTCGTGGTCTTATGGGGATTTATGGTATAGCAGAGGCTGTCCTCCCGCAGTCCGGAAAGCAGTTCAAGCGTGACAACGCTGTCCTTGCCGCCGCCCACCGGTATGACCGCGCCTTTACGTTCATCTTTATACGGGTCAGTGAACACGGGTACATCGGAACATTCCGCTTCAATGTTCATAAAGCTGTCGAAGTCTGTCTGTATGCCGTTGCGGTAGAAGAACTCTCCGAGACCGCCGAAATACAGTTTTTTCCACCACTTTATCTGTTCCGCGTTCAATGCTCCGCATTTTACAAGCACACGGGGCGGGCAGGCGCACTTCCAGTAGCTCACCAGCTCCGTCATTCCTATGCAGAAAATGACATATTCAATAAGACTTCTGTCCATACCGTCGGGAACGGTGATGCCGTTCCACTTCCATGCGGGGAAGAAGTCATACTCTCCGACCGAGAAATGGAAAGAAAACCCCTCGTCGGTGATCTCATAGCTGTGGTAGATGAATGTGCCGTATCTGCTCCGCAGTTCGCTGAATTTATCCAATTACGGTTCTCCTTATATTATTTTCATATCTATCTCTGTGTAGAGAAGTTCGGAATTGACTTCCTGGTGCGGGAAATCGAATCCTTTCACCGAAGAGGAAAATACGAGGGTGATATCTTTTGTTCCTTTATCGGTGAGGAAACTGAGTTCGACTATGTACTGTCCGAGGTTTGTCTTTGACACATCGCCCATTATCAGCGTATCGAACGTATAATATTCCATAAAGCTCGAAAACTGGTCGAATCTGTACAGCAGGAGCCTGTCGAGGTTGGTAAGCGCGATATACGCGAAGTCATTCGGTCGTCCGGTGACTTTGCTTTGTTTTTTTCTTATGGCGCCGAACACGGGGTACATCAGTTTTTCGTTTGTTATCAGACTGTTTGTGAGAGTACGTATCATTTCCTTTTCCGATACTTCCATAATTTTTTACCTCATCATTTTATAATTCATTGCTTTCCGATCATTTCCCGATAGTTGCACTACCTCTCCCCTCTGCAAGGCGAAGCGGTTCGTTTTAGGGTCCACCCCTTTTCTAAAGGGGTGGCCGCCGGAGGCACTCCTCTGCGCCCGCAGGCGCCCTCTTGCGCCGCAGGCGCCCTCCTGCGCCGGCAGGCGCCCTCCTGCGCCGCAGGCGCAGGTCAGCAGAATCCTCCGTCCACTCCAAGCACCTGTCCGGTCGTGAAAGTGTTGCTCTCGAAGAAGCGGGCGGCGTGGGAGATGTCCTCGGGCTTTCCGAGACGGGAGAGCGGGGTGGCGTCGATCAGCTCCCGCATCTCCTCAGGGGAGAGATGCGCGTTCATGGGGCTTTCTATCACGCCCGGAGCAATGCAGTTCACCCGTATGCCGGAGGGACCAAGCTCCTTGGCGAGAGCTTTCGTGAAGCCGATAAGTCCCGCTTTTGCTGCGGAGTAGGCGACCTCGCAGGAAGCCCCGTACACTCCCCACACCGAGGAAATGTTGATGATGCAGCCCTCATGCCGCCGTATCATGCCCCGCGATACCTCACGGGCGAGCAGGGCAGGGGCGGTGTAATTGATATCCGTCATTCTCCGCCATTCCTCATCTGCGGTATCCGTGAACAGCTTTATCTGCGATATCCCCGCGTTGTTTATCAGCAGGGAGCAGTCCTCAAGGTACGGTTCAAGCCTTTGCAGCGCTCCGGGGCTGTCAAAGTCACACCTTACCGGCGCTGCGCCGTACTTTTTCTGTAATTGCGCGGCGGCGTCACTGTTTCTGTAATAAGTGAATATCACGGAATAGTCCGCCGAAAATTCCGCCGTGAGCGCCTTTCCTATGGCTCCCGTGCCGCCGGTTATTATCGCCGTTTTCATATAATTATATTACCCCAGCTTCACCGATATTCCGCTGTCGTCCGCGGAAAGAACGATAGTCTTGTTCTCCGTGCTTTCGGTGCTTATCAGCAGTTCCGCTATCGGATCCTCGACTTCCTCGCGTATGACTTTCAGAATGTCGCGGCCGCCGTATTTGCCGCCGTGAGCCTTGTGCGCGATATATTTATACGCCGAATCGTCGATATTCAGAGCCGTACCGTTCTCCGAAAGAGCCTTCACCGTGTCCGCAAGCTGTAACTTCGCGATATCGGCGTAGTTCTCCTCCGTGAGCGGCGAGAATACCACCACCTCGTCAACTCTGCCGAGGAATTCGGGGCGCAGGAAGTCTTTCAGCGCCTTCATAGCCTTTTCCTTTGACATATCGCCGGTCGTCTTTCCGAAGCCCATTCCGGATTCTCCCGTGGAGGAACCCGCGTTGGAGGTCATGCAGATAAGCGTGTTCTCAAAGTTCACCTTCTTGCCGTGGGAATCGCTGATGCGTCCCTCGTCAAGTATCTGGAGCAGAATGTTCATAACGTCCGGGTGAGCCTTCTCGATCTCGTCGAAGAGTATGACGGAGTAGGGGCGGCGGCGCACTTTTTCGGTGAGCTGTCCCGCGTCGTCGAATCCCACATATCCGGGAGGGGAGCCGATGATCTTGGAGACGCTGTGCTTCTCCATGTATTCCGACATATCAAGGCGGATAAGCGGCTCAACTCCGCTGAAAAGCTCCTCCGCGAGAACTTTCACCAGCTGGGTCTTTCCCACGCCCGTAGGTCCCACGAAGATGAACGACGCGGGGCGTCGCTTGGTGCGCAGATTGACGCGGGAGCGCTTCACGGCCTTGGCGACCTTCTCGCAGGCTTCGTCCTGTCCGATTATCTTCTCTTTCAGTATATCCTCAAGGCGGGAGATCTTTTTGAACTCCGTCTCCATGATCTTCTTTGCGGGTATTCCCGTCCACATCTCGATGACCGTTGACAGGTCGGCGGGGGTGAGGCGGACTTTCTCCACCAGCGGTTTCAGACGCTCGATCTCGGCATCGTTCTTCGCCTTTTCGGTCTTTACCTCGGCTATCTTCTCATAGTCCGGCTCCTTTGCCGAAGCAAGGTCGGATTCCTGCTCGTCAAGCTCCTTTGCCTTCTTCATGCACTTCTCGTAGGCGGTGAGGTCGTCGCTCTTTATGCTTGCGCACGCCGATGCCTCGTCCAGCAGGTCTATCGCCTTATCCGGCAGGAACCTGTCCGTGATATACCGCTCCGACAGTGTGACGCAGGGTGTTATCAGAGAGTCGTCTATCTTTATCCTGTGGTGTTCCTCGTAGTAGCCCTTTATGCCCCGCAGCAGCTCCACCGTCTCGTCTATGGTAGGCTCGTTGACGGTCACGGGCTGGAAGCGCCTTTCAAGCGCGGCGTCCTTTTCGATGTGCTTGCGGTACTCGTTGAAGGTGGTGGCGCCGATGACCTGCAATTCTCCGCGCGAGAGTGCGGGTTTGAACATATTC
>CAMVGH010000181.1 GCA_947166945.1 uncultured Clostridia bacterium | reverse complement strand
TGATCTCAGAAAACAAAACGAAGATCAAAAACTGAATATCGAGCATCTTACCGAACTTGTTCTGAAACGGAATAAAGTAACCGTCAAATACCCCACGCCTACCCTAAAAGTGCCTAATTTGGTATAATAAACTCCAAGCAACTACATGTACTGAATTGGAAAAAACCAATCAGATTCATGGAGTACGCTGAAGCAAATTGGACACAGGAGGAACAGGTATGGAACCGAAAGCAACAGCTATCGCAACGGTAAAACAGGAAATGAGGATATAGGAATGGACATCGCAGATCGAAGCGCAGCAGTCAAGCGGAATGACAGTAAAACAATGGTGTAAGGAGAACGGAATCAAACCAAACACATATTACAACCGCTTGCAAAAGGTGCGAAGTCATGTTCTTGATTCAGCTCCGGCGATAGTACCGTTGAATGTTCCGAGACAGAATGAAGGAATTCACATTGAGAAGAACGGAGTGCAAATCACACTGCCATCAGACACAGCTCCGGAAACACTGCTCGCTCTGGTAAAAGCAATATGCTGAAGGATCTATCAAATAATCAGCAGGTATATCTGGTCACAGGATACACCGATTTACGACGTTCGATTGATGGGCTTGCAATGATAGTACAAGGTCAGTTGAATCTCGACCCGTTTAGCAGAGCGTTATTCTTGTTTTGCGGAAGGCGCTGTGACCGCATCAAGGGATTGCTTTGGGAAGGCGACGGATTTCTGCTTTTGTACAAGCGACTAGATAATGGGAAATTTCAATGGCCGTGCACGGAGACAGAGGCGAGACTTCTCACATCTCAACAGAAAAGATGGCTTTTGGAAGGTCTGATGATCGAGCAGCCGAAAGCGATAAAAGAAGGAAAACCAGGAGCAATTTATTGATGAAAAAATTGCTTAACTCCTTGCATTTTCCTCATATTTATGGTATAATAGAATCAACATAAATGAACGGAGGAAAGCGGTATGACAGTGCAGAACGCAGAACAGATATTGCAGGAAAATATCGCTCTCCGAAAAGAAATTTTATTACTCAAAGAAGAGAGGCATATCCGCTTTGAGTGGGTATGCACGAACCGCTTTTATGCCGCGAACGCACGGTGCGCGCATAACAGTGTCGAGCAAGAGGCATCGTGTCAAGATGACCGTGGAATAAATGCGGTTTCCCGCCGATTTAGCCCCACTCTTACTGGATAAGAGCCAAAAAAATGCGTTTATCAACGCAAATCTGTCAGGAGGTCGCTATGTCAGAAGAACTCAACATCGAAAAATTAAGAGAAGAAGTCAATCCCGTCTATAGCACGGCACAGTCGTGCTTGCAGATAGCATCGTTCCTCGGGGACGAGGAATCCGATGAACTGCGCAAGGCGCTCGGATTCAGCGTTTTCGGAGCAGACACAAAGGAAAGAGCCGGGTCTATACCGGCGCCGATAATTGATGCTCTGATGAAGGCATTGCCGGTTTTCAATTCGCTTATTGAAGCACGCTTTTTCTCTTCCAACAATTACATAAAGGCGAGCGGCGCGAAGCAGGTCGTCGATCTGCCCTGCGGATATACGGCAAGAGGAATAAAGCTCGCAAAAAGCGGGATAAAGTTCTATGGGTTTGATCTTCCCGCAGTCATCGACGCAATGAAGCCTGCTGTAAAAAAGACTATCGGCGACAACGAAAATATCACGTATGCCGAGGTCGATGCAACGAATTACGCTTCTCTGCGCAGAGCTCTCGAAACGGCTGACGGTAAACTTCACATCACGACTGAGGGGCTTCTGATGTACCTTACTCAGTCCGAACTTGAGACTGTATTCGGAAATATCAGAAAGCTGCTGCTTGAATTCGGCGGCAAGTGGGTAACTGTGGACAACGAGCTTGATACTGCCGAAAAGAAAGCTCTGATAGCTGCAACAGCGGGTCTTCCTCCCGAGATTGCGGGTCAGATCGGAAAGGTAGCGGCAGGCTCGGTATCAAAAACGACACTTGCAAACAACATCTTCTTTGACAAGGATAAGGAAAAGGTCAAAAAATTCGTTTCGGATATGGGATTTGACCTTGAACTTGTGCCCATAAGGGAGTATATGCCCGTTCCGCTGGTATCCTACAAGGACGTTTCGGAAGATGTGCGCAGACAGGCGACTGAGGCTCTTGCAAACGTCAATTTCTGGGTAATGACCGCCAAGCCCGGCACGACAGAGAAATTCACCTGTGAGGAAGACAATTTCAATGCCGATGTGAAATTGAATGATGACGTACTGAACGTATCGCTTACAGGCCGTCTCGATACTATCACAGCTCCGGGACTTCTTGCTCTTTACAAAGAGGCTGAGGCGAAAGGAAAAATATCCAGTGTATGCGTTGATATGAAGGATCTCGAATATATTTCATCCGCCGGACTTCGTGTGCTGCTCATAATGAGAAAAGCGCTTTCCGACAGCAAGGATTTCAGTCTTATCAACATGAGCGAAAATGTACGTGAGATCATCGAAACTACCGGTTTTGATACTATTTTCTGCTGATCCGGGACAGCAATCCCGTGGAGCCGCGGACTTGTTTCTTTTTCGCGGGCAATGCCTCCTGCATTGCCCGCTGAGTCAAAGCAGCTTGCTGTGCAAGCTCTTTGACAGCGCGGGGTGTTTGTGGTTATCCCTGTCGGCGCGCACCCTGCCAATGTTATTCACTGAACCTCGATATCCCCGTTCCGGGAGTAATGTTCGCCGCGTTGATTCTGAACGAACCGCTGAAATGGCAGTATTTCGCAGCTGTTCTGCTGGTGGCAGGCGGAATATGTATCGTAAATAAAAAATTGATTCATTTTACAGAAAACTGATACGGCGCGCTTTCCGAAGCAGTCAGGCTGATAGAAAACGCTCAGCTGCATTTCTGATGATTAAAGCGGTAGTTTTCATGTTTATGGAGAAGAAGTAATAAACAATGGCTATAGAAACAGAAAGACTTATCGTGTACCCGATAAGCGACGATGAGATACGCCAGCTCATAGCGGGAGAAAAAATGAAGGGCTGAAAATGGCATACAGCGAGATGCTCCAGGGCTGCCTTAACGAGCGGGAAAACCGCCTGTGATACACCGTGTGGAATATCGCACTGAAAAATGAGCAGGAAACAGTGGTCGGAGACCTTTGCTTCAAGGGAGTCGGCGCGGATGGAATGGTCGAGATAGGCTACGGTCTTCGTGAATTTGTCAATAATACCTCATTCTGTACACAGTATCTCCTCAATATCTTCCTTTAATTTCAGATATTCCTCAAGAAAATGAGAACTGGACCTTACTGTCCATTCTTTAACCTCGGATTTCAGACGATATTTCCTTTTCAGACAGTGGCTGTTTACTCCTGTAAAAGAGATGAGTTCATTCCATGTTGAGACACCTGCGTAACCGGCAATAGAGACCCAAGTTGGGGAGTCGGATCTGCGGTGAAGGTCGTAGTCCTTTGCAGATGAGGGTAGAATGGTCTCATATTGAATGATGAAATCCGCGACCCATTCATCGGCGGTTCTGTTGCTGTATTTATGTAAATGACGTGATGGTGGGGAAGGGAAGTATGTACGAAAGAACTCAGAGGCTGTGATATTGAATATATTTATAATAGTACCTGCGCTGGGAAGCATCGGATCCTTGAGATCCTTTATAGTGGGATTTCTTCCATGTTCGTTTTTCCATGTATTCATAGCGTCAAGTATTTTGTCTTTATCCCATTTTATGTACCGTTCGCTTCTGGCGGTTTCCAGATATTCTATAGCAGCATTATTCCGTTCACTTGGTGGGAGAGCTTTGATTGCTTTAACGGCAATGTCAAAAGCCTCCTGCCTTTTAATTTTCATAGCCATCAGATCCTTTCTGTAAACTGTTTCGACAACTATATACTATCGGAACAGCGTATGTGCTGAATTTTACGCCGTACTCGGCGGAAAAGTTGTCAATAGCCTTTATAAGACCGATACAGCCTACCTGAAAGAGATCATCGGGACTTTCTCCTCTGCCGGTAAAGCGCTGTATAACGCTGAGCACCAGTCTCAGGTTTCCATTTATCAGTTCCTCGCGGGCTTTCATATCACCCAAAGAAACTTTTTCAAGCAGCTCGGATTTTTCGTTTTCAGAAAGAACTTTCAGTTTTGATGTGTTTATACCGCTTATCTCAACTTTTCCGTAGTACATTTCAGATACCTCCGAAAAATAATCACAAGAAAAGTATTGACCGCAGCGGCGGTTATATTCCCGTAAGAATTTGGTAATATTTCGGGTATGACTGAAATATTGACAGCGGACTGATCTTATGGTATAATAATATGGTAATTAATGGCAGGTTCCAATTTATCTTTTTTTAATCGGAAGGAGAATACTATGAGTTTAAATGTAAGACCCGAAAATATGGAAAGGATCACTACCGAAGCGCTCGCGCAGGCCTTCATTGACGAGCAGGTAAAAGAGCTTCGCACACAGATCGGTGATAAAAAGGTGCTGCTTGCGCTCTCCGGCGGAGTTGACAGCTCGGTGGTTGCCGCTCTGCTTATCAGAGCTGTCGGCAAACAGCTCGTCTGTGTACATGTAAATCACGGACTTCTCCGCAAGGGTGAACCCGAGCAGGTCGTATCTGTGTTCCGTGACCAGATGAACGCAAACCTTGTATATGTTGATGCTGTTGACCGTTTTCTGGACAAGCTTGCCGGAGTTGCTGAACCCGAGCGCAAGCGTAAGATCATAGGAGCAGAATTTATCCGCGTATTCGAGGAAGAAGCACGCAAGCAGGACGGTATAGAATTCCTCGCACAGGGAACGATATATCCTGATATACTGGAAAGCGACGGAGTAAAGGCTCATCACAATGTCGGAGGGCTTCCCGAAGACCTTAAATTTGAACTTGTTGAGCCTGTAAAACTGCTTTTCAAGGACGAAGTACGCGTTGTCGGTAAGGCACTCGGTCTGCCTGACAATATGGTCTATCGTCAGCCGTTCCCCGGACCGGGTCTCGGCGTACGCTGTCTCGGCGCTATTACCCGTGACCGTCTTGAAGCTGTTCGTGAAAGTGATGCGATACTCCGGGAGGAATTTGCAAAGAACGGGCTTGAAGGCAAGGTATGGCAGTATTTCACAGCTGTTCCGGATTTCAGGTCTGTCGGCGTAAAGGACGGCAAGCGTACATTCGCTTATCCGGTAATAATCCGTGCAGTCAATACAAAGGATGCTATGACCGCAACAGTTGAGGATGTGCCGTTCTCTCTTCTCCAGCATATTACAGCCCGGATCACATCTGAAGTGGAAAATGTAAATCGCGTGCTCTACGACCTCACTCCTAAGCCTTGCGCGACAATAGAATGGGAATAATTCTGAAAAAACAGATATACAATGTGAGGTAATTATGAGCAGAACTGTTATATTGGATCACCCTCTTATTCAGCATAAGATATCTCTTCTGAGAAATGAAAAAACGGGTACAAGGGATTTCAGGCTTACAGTCGAGGAGATCGCCATGCTGATGTCCTATGAGGCATTCCGTGACCTTCCGACCGAGATGACGAAAGTGAGGACGCCTATAGGTGAAGCGGAAGTTCCTATGCTTTGTGGAAGAAAACCGGCAATAATCCCCATACTGCGTGCAGGGCTGGGAATGGTGAACGGACTTTTAATGGCAATGCCGTCGGCTAAAGTCGGACATATCGGTCTTTCGAGAGATGAAGTGACTCACGAACCGCATGAATATTATGTCAATCTTCCGAAGCACATGGACGAACGTCTCGTTATCATACCGGATCCTATGCTTGCAACAGGCGGTTCTGCGATCCATGCGGTAGATTTTATCAAGAAAACCGGCTGCAAGGGGATCAAGTTTATGTGTATTTTAGCAGCACCGGAAGGACTGAAAACCCTCGAAACAGCTCATCCCGATATAGATATTTATGTCGGCACTCTTGATAAATGTCTGAACGAAAATGCCTATATAGTTCCCGGACTCG
>CAMVGH010000180.1 GCA_947166945.1 uncultured Clostridia bacterium | reverse complement strand
TGCGGGGTATTCCTCCGGCAGCACATATTATGCCAATCCCATAACAAGCACCGGGATAAGTCTGTCTGAGCTTGTCGGGAAAACTCTGAAATTTTCGAATGAAACTGTAAACATTACAGGCGCGGCATTCGACGGGGAGGTCATGAGGCTCGATTATTCCGTAAATTACGACGAGGGATCAAATCCGTTCGGCTTCACACTCGAACCGATGTCGCGTATATATGGATACTCCGTTGAAAACATCAGGTCATATACTCCGGTTTATGACACGGAAAACCGCTATGTTGAAGCAGTACAATTCATTCCGCTGCCAATCCAGGCTTTTAAGAACTATGATCTCGTTCCCGAGATGATACCGCAGGAGGGCAACATAGAGCGCATAAACGATCTTACGGTAACAGTGCGAAAGGAGGAAAACACGCATGTCTATCAGCCGCTCGAAGACAATAAGGAAATAGAGCCGAATGTTTGGTGCGCGGGGCTTAGTATTACTCCGCTCACGATAAAAATGCAGGCAGACTCGAAAGACCGGAGGAGCTATAAAATGGTCGAGCCGGAAATATTCGCGATAGCGAATGACGGTACCAGGATAGAACTGAATATGCAGACTGTATCTTTGAATGCACAAGGTAACCCCGATGTGGAATACGAGTGGGAAGGAGTATATCTTTTCTATCCCGATGATATCGGCATAGACCTTACTAAAATGAAGGCTTTTGAGATAAACGGCAAAATAACGGAACTTACGGGAGAAGCACGCCACATAATTACTACCGTGCTTGAAAACGGTGAGATTGTGGAAGCTACTACAATAACTGCTGTTACAACAGCTCCTTTGGAAACGAGCGACCCGGCGGAAGAAAGCTCCGAGGACACCACGACAGCACCGTCGCACCCCGGCTATTACGAGGGTGAAGCTGTACTGAGCATATTGAAACAGTACGCAGGCGAGGATTACTGCTTCCCGTTTGATAAGCTGGAGAAAGAGAAAGTATCATACTATGACGGCGATAAATTGACAAACAGCGACGAGATCATGTTCAATTTCGCCGTTGGTGAGGAAGGCGTTCCGATAAAGGCAATCACGGGAGGTACAGTTGTTGAAACATTTTCCGAAAATGTCCCCGGGTATGCAGAAGGCATTTACATCACCATACAGGCGGCTGACGGAAGAAAATGGAGATACAGACATCTCAGCGACTTTTATGTGACCGAGGGAGACAACGTGCGCGCAGGTGATGTTATTGCCGCAGTCGGCGCTACCGGCTGGTGTACGGGCCCGTGCCTGTCGATATCTTTCCCTGACGACGAAGCTGAACCGCAGGCGCTCGAAGGCGGCATTGTAGGGACTGCAACAAACATAGATGAATAAACATTTCCCCGTACTGCATAAGCGGTACGGGGATTTTGTTGCATTTGCTGTAAAACTGATGTATAATATTAGTGATTTTGCTAAATTTAAAAAACTTTTCAAAAATAAGTCTAATTTTTAATGACAGGATCGTGTTATTGTCAAAGGTACCTTAATACAGAAAGAAGGGTAGGAATGACCGGAAGTGAACTTGAGCGATATGTACGACAGTATTATTCAAGCGTTTACAGTGTAGCATTGTGCGGCTGTAAAAATCCGAGTGATGCTTGTGATATTGCACAGGAAGTATTTCTGAAGCTGTACCTTCATAATGGGAAATTTAACGAAGATGAGCATGTTAAAGCATGGCTGCTCCGATGTACTATGAATAAATGCAAGGATATCCTGAGATCACACTGGAACAGATATTCGCTGCCGTTGGAAGCCGCCTCGGAAAAGACAAGCGGAATGAACTATAATAAAGACGAAAACAGTCTTATTCCGATACTTATGAAGGTCAGCAGGAAATGCCGCATTGCGTTGTACCTGTATTACTATGAGGAATATACCGTCAATGAGATCGCTGAAATACTGGGTATAAGCGTATTTGCCGTGAGAGCAAGGATAAAACGCGGCAAAAATCAGCTCAGACTGCTTTTGGAAAAAGGAGAAAACGATCATGGATTATAAAATGTTTTTCAAAAAAGCTTTTTCCGATATCCGGAAAGAACATTCCTGCCCCGATGATGAAACAGTAGTCAACAACATACTGGAAAGGGCAAAAACAATGAACAATAACAACGAAAACGAAAGAACATACAATACGCAGGCGTATGAAGTACAGCCAACACCGACAAAAGGACATAAAGCCCTCAGCGTAGTCGCAGGCATAGCCGGAACAGCCGCAGTCCTCACCGGAGCGGTATTCGGGCTGAACTGGCTGAATGAGCACGGCGCGCTGAAAGAGGGAGGTATCGGGAGCAGCAACGGCGCGGGGTATCATGAGGATATGACCGAGCCTACGCAGAGTGAAGCAGAGACAACGGAAGCAATGACCGTATCAAAAGCAAAGACAGAAGTTCCTGCGACTTTTGAACTCACAACATCAGCCGTAACTGTCATAATAAACAGCTATGAGTTTGACGGAAAGACACTTAATCTGAATTGGGATGTGTTATTTGATAACGAACTTGAAAAGTATTATGAACCAGAAAAAAATTTGCACCTGCTTGTAAACGGCATGAAGAATATGGACGCTTTTTCCTTTATGGATGAACCTGATGAGAACATAAAGCACATATTTACTGTGACAAACAGCTTCTCCGTTTCGGAAAGAATAAAGAATTGCTCCATGACTGTTGAACTGGAAAATCCTGCGGACAGCATTGACCTGATAATCCCACCTACCGTTCATGATGATTTCGATGTTCCCGAATATACATTCACTGCGACCGTGAATGCGGATAATGTTCAGCCTGCGGTCAATGAAAATACCGGAAAAATGATATATGATTCCGGTATCGAATGGGAGAAATACGCTGTAGCTATCCCCGACGGAACAAGATATAAGTTCAACGGGTTCGTAGTTGAGCCGAGGTGGTGTTATTTTGACGGAATCAAGGTGCGTATCGCCTATGATATTATCGGTGAAAACCCAGATATATCCAAGATAAATGTCTCCGGCAATGAAGCAGAGGTGACCGGATATGAGCTGTACCGCTCGGAAGACAGGATACTTATGATGTCTGACTTGACATATCCGGAGGCAAGAAGCACAGTATATATTGATTTCATTGATGTGGCTGACGGTACAAAATATACACTGCCTATAAAAGCACCCGAATGTGTAGCTGTTTCCGCAGAACTGAAAGCTGATTATAACTGCTTCCAGAGTTTCTATATCCCTCCCGAGGAGGACAGGAAGGCGCTCACCGATGCGCACGCCGAGACCGAAAAGTGCGATATAAATGTCAACTGGCTGGCGTTTGACGGAATGACTCTTGTTTTGCAGTATGACGTTACATTCAAGAACGGACTTCCTGCGGACGGTTCTGTCGTTCCGATATGGGCTTTTGGCGATAATACCGATAAACCTTATACAACACACGGTTCGAGAGTTGACAAGCTCGGTGCGAACGGAGATACCGTAAGCTACATCGGAGAGATCGTCTATAACAGAGTAATATTTGACGAACCGATAAAGATATACTTCATGGACGACCATACATGGGCAAGCGAGGTGTTTATCCCATTCGACGAAAAAAACACGGGTATTATTGTTTTCACGCCCGAAGAACTGCCCAACATAGGAACGAGTACATATAATGTTGGCAAGGAAGTCACGCTTCTGTCAAGCAAAAAGATAAACGTCGAGAGTGTGACGCTTGGAGATTACTCGGTGATGATCACGTTTGACTGTGAAACAGTTGTCGGATTTGACGCACACGACACATATCTCGTAATGAACGACGGATGCATAATCGACCTTGATTCGCTTGAAAACAAGGGCGGAACGCTTGTCGAGAATTCACAGAACATATATCACTTTATTCTTTCAGAGAAATTAAATATCGCACAGGTCAAAGAGATATATGTCTGCGGCGAGTGCGTTTACGGTGACACGGAACCCATTCCGACCATGCAGCAAGAAGAATTACCCGAAGAAACGATTGCCGGCGATACAGAAGCCGAAACAACAGAATAAGCAGAACCCCGTACTGCACAAGCGGTACGGGGATTTTGTTGCATTTGCTGTAAAAGTGATGTATAATATTGTCAATTGTTACAAAAGTGATCTTCTTCTCAAAAAGGTGACCAAAAATCCGACACTCATTCGTTTTATTATCAGAGGCGCCCCTGAAACATAAGCAGGAAAGAAGGATAGGAATGACGGAAAGCGAGCTTGACCGATATATGCGGCTGTATTACAAAAGTGTGTATGCCGTCGCTCTTTGCTGCTGCAAAAATCCGGACGATTCATACGACATAGCGCAGGAGGTCTTTCTGAAACTGTACACCTGCGATACGTCATTCACTGATGACGAGCATATCAAGGCATGGCTGCTGCGGTGCGCGGTAAACAAAAGCATAGATCATGTGAGATCGCATTGGTACAGGTTTTCACGTCCGCTTGAAGCCGCGTCGGACATGGCAGCGGACGAGACACAGGGATCTGATCTGTTACCGATGATAATGAAGCTTGACAAGAAATACCGTGTTGCTCTTTATCTGCATTATTATGAAGAATACCCGGTGAAGGAGCTTGCGGAAATGCTCGGTATAAGCGAACAGGCTCTTCGTTCGAGACTTCGGCGCGGAAGAGACCGTCTGAAAAAAATCATCGGAAATGAAAGGAATTGGTAGAATGGATACAAAAGATATATTCAAGCAGGCGTTTTCACAGCTCGGCGGCAATTATTCCTGTCCTGACCATGAAACAGCATTCAATGATGTTTTAGAAAGGGCGAAGAATATGAAGAAAGACGATAATGTAAAGCAGATGCAGTTCACGGAGATAACTCCGGAATACATCGAGGCGAAGAAGTCGCATAAGGCAATAAGCGTAGTCGCAGGCATAGCCGGAGCAGCCGCAGTCCTCACCGGCGCGGTTTTCGGGCTTAACTGTCTGAATGAGTACGGCGGGTTGAAAGAGGGCGGAATAGAGAGCAGCAACGGCGCGGGGTATCATGATGAGACTATTACTGCACAAGTAAACAGCGGAGACAGCAGGAATTTGCTTGAAGCGGCGGGCGATGTGCTTGAATTCGGTGATCTTACCGCGACTATCGAGAGTGTAGAATATGACGGGCATTTCCTGAGGGTGATCTATAAAGCGGACTATCACGGAGAACGTGAAACAGACCCGAAAATGCTGAATTATCAATTTGATGAAAATAAAACCTGGAATACAGACCCTTGTCTTATAACCCCTTATGAGTATCAGGAAACGGTTGTAAGGCACTGGTACGGTTCGTTTGCAAAGCTGCCGGAGCTCGGCGACAACTATTATGTGTTCTCTAAGGAGTTGTTTACCGGTGAAGGCGAAAATATAGACAATATTACATTCGAGTATATGCCGGACGGAGCAAAAACTTCCGAAGAAGCTATCTATGTCGGCTCATACTATATACCCGGGAAAGAGCAGGAGCATATCTGTGCCGTTACCGACAAGCTCGGAATACAGGGCGTTACCGTCTCTCCGCTCGGAGTCACGATCATCAGCGATTATGACGATGATACGGTATTGAGAAAAGCGCATGAACCGGAGTTCTTTATAATCAACTATAAAGACGGCACACATGAGGAATTTCCAAATACCGGCAATTTTATGCAACTGCGTCTGTCTCCCGATGACATTACCCCGGCTGAACAGCTGGAATTTGATAATCTGTTCAGAAAATCCGGAATAAGCGAAGCCGACGGTGCGGAGATGATCGCGGCAATGCCGGAATACTGTATTAATTATATGATGTGGCTTAAGCCCGACACGATAGATATCTACAATATCGAGAGCGTAACGATAGCAGGCGAGGAGATCGCTTTCTCGGGTGACGAAGCTTCGGGCATATCCGGAGAAGAATTGGAAGAAACCAAGAGAATGCTCGATAATTATGAAAAGCTACGCGACATAGAATCCTCTCCGCTCTACACGCCCGCCGACGAGTGGTTTGAATGCGACGGAAAGCGCGTTCACG
>CAMVGH010000179.1 GCA_947166945.1 uncultured Clostridia bacterium | reverse complement strand
CCGGTACAGGAAAGACATATCTTGCCGTGGCTATGGCGGTCAAGGCATTCAAGGCGCACGAGATAAATCGTATAATACTAACGCGCCCCGCGGTAGAGGCAGGAGAAAAGCTCGGATTTCTCCCCGGCGATCTTCAGAATAAGGTTGATCCGTATCTCCGGCCGTTGTATGATGCTTTGTTCGATATGATGGGCGCGGAGAGTTACCAGCGAAATCTCGAAAAGAATATCATTGAGGTCGCGCCGCTTGCTTATATGCGCGGAAGAACGCTCGATGACAGTTTCATTATACTCGACGAGGCGCAGAATACCACTCCCGAACAGATGAAAATGTTTCTTACGCGTCTTGGGTTCAACAGCAAAATGGTCATCACCGGTGATGTTACCCAGATAGATCTGCCTGACAGCAAACGTTCCGGTCTTGTGGAGGCTGTGAAGATACTGAAGAATATCGAGGATATCTCGATCACCAGATTTACGGAGAAAGATGTGGTTCGTCATAAGCTTGTTCAGGATATCGTACGCGCTTATGAACGATATAACGAGAATAAATAATATAACGGAGGATAAACATGATAACTGTAAGAATATACGGGACTAACAGACAGAAGCTCGTTCCCGTTACAAAGGAAATAAGGACCCTGGTAAAGCGTTGCTGTTCCGAGACACTTTATGAAGAAGGATACAGCGGGGATTTTGAGGTTTCTGTAACTTTTACCGACAATGCAGGCATAAGACAGATAAACAAGGAATACCGTGGAATAGACCGGGAAACAGATGTTCTGTCATTTCCTATGACCGGCGAAGATGAGGAATTTACTCTCGATCCCGGGACGGAAGCTTTTAATCTGGGAGATATAGTCATTTCTCTTGAAAAAGCAGTTTCTCAGTCAGAGGAATACGGTCACAGTTTTCAAAGGGAAGTCGCATTTCTTACAGTTCATTCAATGCTGCATCTGCTCGGATACGACCATGAACGCAGTGAAGAAGAGGAAGCCGAAATGTTCGGAAAGCAGGATATAGTGCTTGAGACAATGGGACTGGAGCGGTAATGAGTAAACTCAGAGAAGCGTTTGCGAGCTTTTATCTTGCCGGTCGCGGGATCGCGTTCTGTCTCCGTCATGAACGTCACCTCAGGATCCACCTTGTATTTACAGCGTATGTACTTTACTTTTCTTCGTTCTATAACTTTTCCCGTACAGATTATGCGTTACTTATACTTACCTGTATTGCAGTCATAGGAATGGAGATCATAAATACCGCAGTTGAGGTCGTAATAGACAAACTGTCACCGCATTATAATGTATTCGCTATGATCGGCAAGGATATCGCGGCCGGAGCTGTTCTCCTGACAGCTATCGGTGCGATTACTGTAGGTCTGTTTATGTTTCTTGACATAGAGGTGATCGGAAGTATAATAAGCTATTTCACTTCCGATCTTATCAGACCTGCTATCATGGCTGCATCTTTGGTGCTTGCGGTATGGTTTATAATGAGCGCAAAGCCGAGAAAACTCGGTAATAAAAGAAAAGGAATCACAAAAAATGACTAAATCGGTATTTGTTGCGGTAACAGGAAGACCTAATGCCGGAAAATCGTCTCTTACCAATCTTCTCGTAGGAGAAAAAGTCGCGATAGTAAGTCCGAAACCGCAGACTACACGTACACGTATCAACGGAGTACTGACACGCGGTGAGACGCAGTTTGTTTTTATAGATACTCCCGGTATGCACAAACCGAGAACAAAGCTCTCGGAACAGATGATAAAAGCGATAGACAACAGCATCGCTGATGTCGAAGTGTCGCTTCTTGTTGTTGATGCCACAAAAAAACCGGCTGCTTACGAAGACAGACTTATTTCGGATTTCAAAGCAAAAAACAGTGAGGTTATTCTGCTTATAAACAAAGTCGATCTCATAAAAAATAAAGAAGATCTGCTCGGGATCATCAGTGAATACTCAAAAATGTACGATTTTGCGGAAATAATTCCTATAAGTGTAAAAAAACAGGACAATACGGAGCTTATAATTCCGGCAGTAGAGAAATATGCGGTCGAATCTCCGCATTTCTTTGACGATGACCTGCCTACTGACCAGCCTGAAAAGATCTGGCTTTCGGAGATCATACGCGAGAAGCTGCTGAACAGTCTGTTTGATGAGATACCGCACGGAATTGCGGTACAGGTGGAATCGCTTGAATATTCAAAAACAAACAAGGGCGAGGATATCGTTGATATTGGTATAGTTATAATCTGCGAAAAACAGTCACACAAAGGAATGATAATAGGTAAGGGCGGAGCAATGCTGAAGAAGATAGGCGGTCTTGCCCGTGAAGAAATGGAAGAATACTTCGGACAGAAAGTCAATATGAAGCTATGGGTCAAGGTAAAAGAAGATTGGCGCAATAATGAAGCTGCCATTACCGACTTCGGACTGAATTTTGAGTGATCTTGCAGGAGGAACAGAGCTGTGCTTGTGACCGTTGAGGGAATAGTTATAGGTCGCCGTTCGATCGGTGAGACGAGTTGTTTCATAGATGTCCTGACCGATGAATACGGTGTAATTGAAGCTGTTGCTCACGGGGTGAAAAAGCTTACCAGCAGGAATGCGGGTTCTGTCAATCTGTTTTCCTACTCAAAATTCTGTTTCTCAAAGACAGGATTACGATATACTCTTAACAGCGCGGAACCGAAATACAGTTTTCATGGTATTTCCACAGATCTTGAATATCTGGCGCTTGCCGCTTATTTTGCGGAAGTGATAAAATTTTCATCGGCTTCCGAACAGGAGGCCGGCGGATTTCTTCGTTTCATGGCGATAACGTTGTATGAACTTGATAAGAAACGCTGCCCGCTTGAGTACATAAAATCCGTGTTTGAGCTTTATATCAGTGTCCTGCTCGGATTTACTCCGGATCTCAGAGCCTGCTGTGTCTGTGGAAGATATGAGCATGAAAAAATGTTTTTCGACTATGATGATGCGTGTATTGTCTGCGGTGAATGTATTGATGATTATGAATATCAGCAGCATGATATTTTTGCTCTGCCGCCCGGATTGTTATATGCAATGAGATATATTATTTATTCACCAGTAGATAAAATATATAAAGCTGATATTTCAGAAGAGGATCTCCGGGTATTGTCGGGGATAACCGAGAAATATCTGCTGAAACAACTTGACAGGAATTTTAAAAGCCTCGACTACTATAAATCCGTTAAATTATAAAAGGAAATGAGAATGAATTTAAAATACAGAAAACTTGAGCTTGATAAAATAATTGAGATGCTCTGCAATGAAGGCTGGAGCGATATTGCAAAAGAAAGGCTGGCAAAGATCGAACCCTCTTATGATATTGATACGGTACGCCGGGAACTAAAAAAGACAGATGATGCGTTCGTACTATCCAACAAATACGGTACACCGCGCTTTTACAATATAAAAGATGTTTCCTTTTCTGCTAAAAGAGCATCGCAGGGCGCGTCCCTTTCGCTTCGCGAACTGCTGGATATCGGTCTTGTTCTTCGTGAAGCCGATGGTCTTATATCATGGTACGAACAGGGCGGCAATGCTGAAAACAGTCTGAATGAGTATTTTGCTTTGCTTGTACCCAATAAAACACTTGAAAATACGATCTCAAATTCAATAATATCCGAAAACGAGCTTTCGGACGGCGCCAGTGCCGAGCTTGCACGCATAAGAAAGGCAATAGTCCGGCAGGGTATGAGAATAAAAGAACAGCTCGACTCCATAATCAGGAGCAAAACCACTCAGAAATACTTACAGGACGCGATAGTTACGCAGCGTGACGGAAGATATGTTGTTCCGGTAAAGACAGAGTACAAAAGCCAGGTAAGCGGCTTGGTTCATGATACTTCTGCGACCGGTTCAACTCTTTTTATTGAGCCTATGAGCGTTGTCGAGGCCAATAATGAGATCCGCATACTCAAAAGCGAAGAACTTGCGGAGATCGAGCGTATTATAAAAGATATGTCCGAGCAGGTCGGAATGTTTTCAGAACAGCTCATACAGAACATTGACTGTATGTTAAAGCTTGAGGAGTACTTCGCGAAGTCGAATCTTGCCGCTAAAATGAAAGCTGTTACTCCGGCAATTACCGAGGAACCCGTACTTAAACTGAATAAGGCGCGACATCCGCTTATCAGCAAGGATACAGTCGTTCCGACAACTATCGTTCTGGGTGAAACTTATTCAAGTCTTATAATAACCGGTCCCAATACCGGCGGTAAGACTGTTTCGCTCAAGACGGCGGGACTGCTTACTTTAATGACTATGTGCGGAATGATGATACCTGCCGGCGATGACAGTATTGTGGGAATCTTCTCAAAGATCCTTGTTGATATCGGTGACGAACAAAGCATTGAGCAGAGTCTTTCGACGTTTTCGTCGCATATGACTAATATAGCTCGTATAATCAAAGCCGCAAATGAACATTCGCTCGTATTGCTTGACGAGTTGGGCTCCGGTACGGATCCGATAGAGGGTGCCGCGCTTGCCGTTTCCATACTTGATCATCTGAGGAAAAAGAAAAGCAGGGTAATGGCGACGACGCATTATCAGGAAGTAAAACTGTATGCGGTCGAACAGGACGGTGTTGAAAACGCAAGCTGTGAATTTGATGTGAACACTCTGCGGCCGACTTACAGGCTGATCGTCGGTGTTCCCGGCAAATCAAACGCTTTCGCTATCGCAGGAAGACTTGGTATAAGCGATGAGATCATAGAAGAAGCCAGGTTTCTTGTCACCGATGAGAACAAACGTTTTGAAAATGTTATAGAAAGTCTTGAAAAGACGCGGTTCGAGCTTGATAAACTGCGCGGTGAAGCGGAGAAGGAAGCCCGTGACGCAAAGATCCTCACTGAGGAACTGTCAAAAGAACGCGAAGAACTTGAAAAGCAGAAAGCGTTCGAGCTTGAAAAAGTCCGCGGGCAGGCTCTCAGCATTATAGAACAGACACGTTTCGGCGCGGATAAGCTTATGAGCGAGCTGGACGAACTCAGGCGGGAAAAGGATAAGAAGGATTTTTCCGATAAGGTAAAATCTTCCCGCTCAAAGGTGAACAATACTCTTGATAAGCTGTATGATAATGCGAGTCCCGTAATGCCGAAGAAAAAGACAAAGTATGTACTTCCGCGGGAGCTTCGCGTCGGAGATACTGTACGTCTTATGGACGTCGGTAATAAGGGTACTGTTGTCACTTTGCCCGATGCTTCCGGTAACTGTACCGTTCAGATGGGTATGATAAAGACTAAGACAAAGGTTGAAAATCTTGAACTGATCCTTGAGGAACCGGTACAGCAAAAGAAAAAAGGCAATGTAAAGAAATCCTTACAGTCAAATATGAGCCGAAAGAGCAGCATGGAGCTGGATATACGCGGAATGATGACCGATGAGGGTATCTTAGAGGTTGACCGATTTATCGACAACTGCCTGCTGAGCGGTATCGAGACGATCACTATAATCCACGGCAAGGGTACCGGCGCTCTTCGTGCCGCAGTACATGAATTCCTGCGAAAGCACAAGAATGTAAAAAGCTACCGCCTCGGAGAATACGGGGAAGGGGAGTCCGGAGTTACGGTAGCAGTGTTAAAATAAAGAGAAAACCTCCTGTGAGATAAACACAGGAGGTTTATTGATTCAGGCAGCTGTATTGGTTTCGGTCTCTCCGTTTATAAGAGTATTCATATACTCTACAAGCGCATCGGCAGCGTCCTGATGCGAGCCCTCTGTCGGGTGCCAGTCTGCCGCGATACCATTCTTATTTCCGTCCTGCTGGCTGAAATAGAAAGGTGCGAGGTTTGTATCGCCTGTCTCTTCGGAATACTGTGTTACTGCCTTTTCAATTGATGAGTACAGATTAGCGCCCATAATTCCGAGGGAGCAGATTATGAAAGAATCAGGATTGTCTTTTCTCACCATTTTGAGGAATTCCACATAACCCTCAACGAACTCTGCTTTCTTTTCTTTTTTGCTTGCTGTGTAAGAATAGTCATTCGTTCCGAGATTTATCACGATATAATCGGGAACAAACTTACTGAAATCCCATTCGGTTTTCTCATTAAAATATCCGCTGCTG
>CAMVGH010000178.1 GCA_947166945.1 uncultured Clostridia bacterium | reverse complement strand
GTAAAATCCGTACCGGTTCGACCCCGGTCAGCGGCACCAGCGGGGAACGCCCCGCTGCGAATCCGTATGGCAGTTATCTGCTATACGGTATTTTTGTCTTGCTGTCAGGAGTTTTCAAAAATCTAAATCATTCAACAAAGACAGACAGCGTTACGCTGCCTGTCTCTTTTCCTTGTTTTCTTCCGGAGCAAAGCACCTTTTCATATAGCTGTATCTTTGGTCACGATGACATCTATACCGGTACCGGCGGCATCTGAAACAGCAACATCTCCGATGCGGACCGGAAGTTTCAGCGTTGTGCTCTTGATGATCCGAACAACATCAAATATCTTTTCCTTCGGGACAGCTGTGCGTGTTTTTACAGGAACAGGTTTTCCCGCGTCGGACATAACGGTTGAAGTGACCATGCGAGTGGGAGCGGAGACTTCGGTCTCAGCGTATTTTTTGCCAATACCGCAGGTGTTTCCGGTCACGCTTACCGCCTTTCCGTCCTCGACTTCGACTGTGAGTTCGCAGCCCATCGGACAGCCAATACATATCATATTACGTGTCATATACTGCCCTCCTCTATGCTTACCGTTATATCGTCTTCAACGCCTGTGAGCATTTCCGGCTTTATAATGATATCTTCCATTTCGCTCGGCACTGTGATACGCTTCTTTTTTGATACGATCACATTATCGCCTGAACGTACCTTTATAGTACAGCCTTTGTAAACATTCCTCACACGGAACCGCAGGTGGATATCCTCATCCGTGTTGGCGGTATCAACGGTGCAGGGGACGGTATATCTCACACCGCTGCCGGCTGTGAATCCTACGATATGGGGAGTGTTTTTTCTTACTCCTTTTTCTTTGATATAATCCGCAGCATTCCTTCCGGCTCTTGCAGCTTCTTCGGAGACGAAGTCCACAAGGTCATGAACATGCAGCACATTCCCGCAGGCGAATATGCCCTCTGTACTCGTTGTGAGTCTTTCGTCAACAACCGGACCGTTTGTGGCACTGTTTATAGTTATTCCGGCGGCAAGAGACAACTCGTTCTCGGGAATAAGTCCGCAGGACAGGAGCAGGGTATCACATTCGTAGTATTGCTCTGTTCCGGGAATTGGTGTACCCGTGTTATCTACCTGTGCGATAGTAACGCCTTCGAGCTTTCGCTTGCCCTTGATATCGACAACGGTGTGTGACAGCAGCAGTGGTATATCGTAGTCATCGAGGCACTGTACGATATTTCGTTTCAGACCGCCGGAATACGGCATAAGTTCGGCCACTGCCTTTACGTGAGCGCCTTCGAGTGTCATTCTTCGTGCCATGATAAGCCCGATATCGCCGGAACCGAGAATAACAACTTCCTTGCCTGGCATCATACCTTCGCAGTTTACGAGCTTTTGTGCCGTACCTGCCGTATAAATGCCCTGCGGTCTCATTCCGGGGATATTAAGAGCGCCTCGCGGTCGTTCTCTGCACCCCATGGCAAGTATGACCGCGTCTGCCTGTATTATCTGAAGCCCCCTTTCTCTGCTTACTGCGGTGATCTCTCTGTCGGGACTTATGGAAAGCACCATGCTTCCGGTCCGGCAGTTGATACCGCGTTCTTTTACCTGTTTTATAAAGCGGGCGGCATATTCGGGGCCTGTGAGTTCTTCCTTGAAGGTATGCAGCCCGAATCCGTTGTGTATGCACTGATTGAGAATACCGCCGAGTTCGTTGTCACGCTCGAAAACGATCATATCCCTGATTCCGCTGTCATACGCTGCGACAGCCGCGGCAAGTCCTGCCGGACCTCCACCTATTATTGCAAGAGAGATGTGTTCAGCCATTTTTCTTCACCTCACTCATAGGAATGCCAAGCTTTTCCGCGAGCATAGCGATGACCTTCGGGGAGCAGAAACCTGCCTGACATCTTCCCATTCCTGCGCCTGTCCTGCGTTTCACGCCGTCAAGTGTGGTAGCACCGAGAGGTCTGTTGATGCTGTCGGCTATCTCGCCCTCGCTTACTGACGAGCAGCGGCATACCATCTGTCCGTAAGCGGGATTCTGCTTTATAAGTTCGGCTCTCTTTTCCACAGGGAGCATTGCAAGCAATGTGATTCCTTTTCTTGTTGGAATGAAATCTTTACGCTCGTTAAGGGCGATCGATCCCGCCGCGATATCTCTTACATACTCCGCGATAGCGGGAGCGCTGCTGAGTCCAGGGGACTCTATGCCCGCGACATCAATAAATCCCTTTGTACTGCTGTCCTCACGTATGATGAAATCTCCGGTATCGGCTGCTGCGCGAAGTCCCGAGAAAGATGTGATCACCTGATTGTACGGGATATTTTTCACGGAAAGAGCGCTCTTTGCTTTCAGAGAGTCTATTCCGCTCTTTGTGGTCGCGGTATCTTCCTTGTCCTCTGTATTTTCTGCGGTTGGTCCGATGAGCAGATTTCCGTGAATGGTGGGGGTAACGAGAACGCCTTTTCCGAGCTTTGTGGGAAGCTGGAATATCGTCTTCCCGACGGTATTTCCCGCGCTCCTGTCCAGAAGCATATACTCACCGCGTCTGGCTGTTATCCTGAATGACGGCTCACATACCATATCGTGTATCCTGTCCGCATATACGCCCGCACAGTTTATGACGAGCCTTGTATTTATGTCACCCTTTGATGCTGATATAATGAAACCGTCATCACATTTTGTGATACCGGTGACTTCGTCCGATAGCATGAACTCTGTTCCGTTGGCGTATGCGTTCTCAGCATAGGCTGCTGTCATGGCAAACGGATCAACGATACCTGAAGTGGGACAGTAAAGCGCCGCGAATACACCATCGTCGAGGTTTGGCTCGGTTCTTACTGCTTCTTCACGGGAGAGTATCTTCATATCCGGAACGCCGTTCTTCCTGCCTCTTTCCAGCAGTTCCTCCAGCTTCGGAAGTTCGCTTTCATCACGGCATACCACCATTGCGCCGCAGCGCAGGAAAGGTATGTCGAGTTCTTCCGCGAGCTTATCCATCATTGCATTTCCACGGACATTGAGCTTAGCTTTCAGGGTGCCGGGTACTGCGTCGAAACCGCCGTGTATGATCGCGCTGTTTGCCTTACTGGTCCCCTCGCACACATCACTTTCCCGGTCGATGACCGCTATCCGCAGCTCATACCGTGAAAGCTCTCTTGCGACTGCGCAGCCGACAACACCCGCGCCGATCACAGTGACATCAAATTTATTTCCTGTCATCACAACACTTCCTTTACGGGTTATTGTTTTTATTATAACACATTTTTTGCGGATATGTCAATTGTTTTGAGGCAAAACGGACATACAAACAGAAGCTTCCGATACATTTTTCCGGTGAACCGGAAGTTTTCGGAAATATGTCCCTGAAACGGAACAGTTCCGGCTTTTTTGTCGTGATATGATTGAAAAATCCGGAAGTATGTGGTATAATAATTTGGTACAGGCTGCGGAAAGGGGGCGGAGCAGTGGCAGACAGACAGACAACACAAAATATATACGAGCTGATAGACGCGGTCATGCAGGACGACAAACTGAAAAGCGGGAAGATCTACCATGACGAGCCCATTCTCCGTCCCGCTTCGCAGATACCGCGTCCGGCAGCGTCAAAGAATGATATTCCCGAACGCATACGGGAGATGAAGAGGCTTGCGTATTCCGAGGAGATGATGTGGAAACCCCGTGAGTATATCTTCTACCGGCAGGGAAAGCTCATGGAGGATTACGAGGATACATACATCTGCCGCGGAGGGGTCGAGATATTCTTCCCGACTTATGCTTCAATGACCACCGAGCAGCTCCGGGGATATTTCACATGGCGGGCGTCCGTGCGGCGGGGAAAAGTCCCGCAGTCGGGGAGATCATATATATTCATCTATCTCTACGAACTGCTGAACGGCATAGGTACAAGCTCACCGGAGGACGGACTGGAAAAGCTGAAAAAAGCGCGTGAACTTTTCGGCGGAGACGATACTGTCACCCGTTATCTTGACAAGTGGACAAGAGACTATATCATATATAACACGCTGCCCGTGGAAACGGACGGGGATTACGAAGAAGCTATGTCTGTACTTCTGGGGTGGCGTGAAAAGTCTGATGACGAGCTTTTTGCAGCAGTCAGACGAATATCGGGATATGATACCGACAGATCGGAATTCTGTTCCGTATATCCGGACGATTTCCGTGAAGTCGTCTGTACCGCGTACAGGGGACTTGCGGCTTACTGTGAAACACATAACAAGAAGACGCTGTTTGAGAAACTCTTCGGACGTCGGGTCCAGAGTATGTATGAGATGTTCCGGGGCGCGGTGTTCTGGGAAAGAATGCCTGAACGCTCTCTTGAATATGTGGTAAGCGATTTTTGCAGATATGAGCTTCACCGTGGTATATGGTATTCCGATATGTACGTATATGACCGCAATTACAACAAGCAGCTCCGCGGGTTCGTTCGTACCGTTGAACATATCATGCGGGAGAAGTACGGCTTTAAACAAATGTCCGGCGGCATCACTGCCACAAAGACGGAAACCAAGATAACAGAAAACGCCGTTGACGCACTTGCTGAGAGAAAAAAACGCGAGGAAGCTTCAAGGATAGAAATAGATATATCAAAGCTCGGAAGTATAAGGCAGGCTTCCGAAATGACACGTGACAAACTGATAGTGGAAGAACCTGCACCCGAAGAGCCGGAGATCACCGATATCCCGCGGCAGGAGGTTATGCAGGCAGTGGAGAACGAAACACCGCTGAACGATGCGGAATACCGTTTCATGCAGTGCCTGCTTTACGGGGGAGATGCCGTGGAAACAGCACGGAACGCGGGTACAATGCCGTCGCTGCTTGCCGACTCCGTGAATGAAAAACTGTTTGATATATTCGGTGATACTGTGCTGGAATTGTCCGGCGGGGTACCGGAAGTAATTGAAGACTATACGGAAGAACTGAAAGGACTGATAAGCGAATGAAGATACCGAAGCGGATAGCGTCGGCTGTGATAAATTCCCTGAAAGGCGGTGTTGTGCCGAGAATAGGATTGCCGTACATCACGGTGGGCAGGGAAACCGAGATAGACGCACTCCTGCACGATGTTGACATAATAGCGGACGGGGGAGCTTCGTTCCGTTTCATAGCCGGTAAGTACGGAAGCGGTAAGAGCTTTCTGCTGCAGACTATCCGAAGTCATGTAATGGACAGGAATTTTGTCGTGGTCGATGCGGATCTGTCGCCCGAACGCCGACTTCAGGGGACGAAGGGACAGGGTCTCGCAACATACAAGGAGCTTATCCGCAATATGTCCACAAAGACCTGTCCCGACGGCGGTGCGCTGTCGCTGATACTTGACCGGTGGATCAGCGGGGTACAGACCGAAACAGCGGCGGAGAGCGGACTTGAAGCCGATTCGCCGGAGTTTGCGAAGGCTGTCACTACGAAGATCTACGCAGTAATAAATTCGCTGAATGAAATGGTACACGGCTTTGATTTCGCAAAGCTGCTGAACATATATTACCATGCCTGCACCGAAGGAAATGACGAGGATAAGGCGAAAGTCGCAAAGTGGTTCCGCGGAGAATATGTGAACAAGTCCGAAGCCAAGTCTGAGCTGGGCGTGAACATAATAATCACGGACGATGACTGGTATGAGTACATAAAGCTGTTTGCGGCATTTCTGAAAATGGCGGGCTACAACGGTCTGCTTGTGCTGATAGACGAGCTGGTGAACATCTACAAGATACCGAATGCCATAACACGGCAGTATAATTATGAAAAGATACTGACGATGTATAATGATACTCTCCAGGGCAAGGCAAAGTATCTCGGCATAATAATGGGCGGAACTCCTCAGTGCATTGAGGACACACGCCGCGGTATATACAGCTATGAAGCCCTGCGTTCGCGGCTTGCGGAGGGACGGTTCGGACGCGAGGGGATAAAGGATATGCTTGCTCCGGTCATTCATCTTGTTCCGCTGACGTATGAGGAGATGCTTGTACTTACAGAGAAGCTCGCCGATATTCACGCGCAGCTGTTCGGCTATGAACAGAGGATAACACAGGAAGACCTGATCGTTTTCATAAAGACCGAGTTCGGACGTATAGGTGCGGATTCCCACATAACTCCCCGTGAAG
>CAMVGH010000177.1 GCA_947166945.1 uncultured Clostridia bacterium | reverse complement strand
CTAGTCAAAGAAACCTACTAGTCAAAGAAACCTACTAGTCAAAGAAACCTACTAGCCAATGAAACCTACTGGTCAAAGAAACCTACTGGTCAAAGAAATCTACTAGCCAATGAAATCTACTAGCCATTTAAACTTACTATTGGCAACCTCTAAAAAACCTGTACAAAAAGAGAAAAAGAACTGCAAGCTTATATTTCCCGACGAATATTTTGACGCAGTGACAAGCAATTATGTTTATCACAATATCACGGGTGTCAACAAGCAGGAGCTTCTCCGTGAAACCCTGCGTGTGCTGAAAAAAGGCGGTACCTTCGCTATACACGATATTATGTCAAAGGCTCGCTACGGCGATATGCAGCAGTTTGTCAGCGAACTGTATGATGAAGGATACAAATAGCCAAAAAGCAGCTCGGAGTCACTTCGTATCGTGTAAAGGGCGTTTGGTTTTGGCATCTGGAAGATCCAGAGCGATAATAAAGAATGAAAGTTATATTTATGAAAGAAGTCTGATATATGCCAAACGCTGAAGATAGAGAAAAGAAACGAAATGCTGTTAGTTTTTCATACCTTGTTTCTTCATCGAAGAATGTTATCTGTTGTTTTTTCATGCTTCTATTATACCACTTTTTGCTCTGTTTGTACAGGGTTTTTGGAGGTTGCCATAAAACAAAAACCGGAGCTTTTTTAAGCCCCGGTATTCTGTCCGTTATCAGGTATTATCGCTGTTTTCGTCAGCGGTTATGAAAAGGTCTTCCATGGAAACACTGTCGTTTGCGGGTTCCGATGCTTCTTCCGTGTGATTATCGTCTGCGGGTGTTTCGGGAACCGCAAAGGCCGCGAATTCTTCGGTAAAAGCACGCATATCGTTTTCAGCCTTCCTGCCGACACCGTAGACCGAGTATCCGTGTCCGCCGCTGTTGGTGATCTTTTCCTGCTCTGCCTCGGCAAGCTCGATAAGTGTATCGAGGTCACGGCCGGCATCGGGAACAAGGACTGCGCCTGCGGATACGCCAAGCGATATGTTTATGGAATCGCCGAACTGCTTCTTTACGGCAGCGGCAGCCTGTTCTTCAAGTCTCATTGTGAGGTTTGAAATAACTCCGGTGTTGGTGCAGCCGCGGAGGAAGAGCACGAACTTTTCACCGCCGAATCTGCCGCGTACGTCATCGGTGTTGGTGTTGTTGCGTACCATGGAGCCGAAGGCTTTCAGAAGCTCGTTGGCTTCTTCGTGGCCGTAGGCGTTGTTGATCGCCTTGAAGCCGTCAAAACTTACTATTATGAGGGTACCGTTCTCTTCCGCAACGGTGTCTTTAAGTATCTCGACAACGCCGGAGCGGCTGTTCACGCCGGTGATACTGTCAACGGCAGCTTCCTTGGCAAGTCTGCCGGTGCGGAGCTGCTGCTCGGTAATGTCCTGTGCGCTTATGACGGTGCAGTCGCATCTGCCGGTGTAATCGGTGTAGGGGCTCCTGCTTATGGAGTAAGTATGATCTGCGCGGGTGATAGTGCCTTTTTCGGGGAGACCTGCCAGCATTTCGTTGATCTTCGAAATGTTGTTCTCGGAAAGCTCAATGAAGAGGCGCTTTGCGGTCTTGTTCGCGAAGAGGAACTTCTTGCGGTTGTTGAGAATGATTATACCGTCGTTCACAGCGTTGAGGCTGTTGGTAGCCGCGAAGTCGATGATGTCATCGTTGTCTGCGATCATTACGAGCGCGAACTGAAGGATATCGCCTGCGATGAGAGCTATCTCCGCTATCAGGGAAGGTATTACAGACAGAGCGCTGAGTACGATGAATACGGAGAATACGACAGACATAACCGCTGACAGCTTCGTTACTGCCGCTGTATGCTTGACGCGATGTGCAGAGACCGTCACATAGAGCGACATGATGATAAGTATCACGCCGTATCCGACTGCAGCGCCGGTATAAACGGGACCGGCTATGTACGAAGCTGTATAGAGCCCGTCTTCGCCGGGGCCTGTGATGTTCACCTCGGTGATACCTATGGTGTGCATATGTATCGTGAGAACTGCGGCTGCGAATACCGACGAAATGCCGATGAAGCCGTTATAGATGTTCTTGTTGCGGGCAACCTTGGCTACCGAGGAAACCGACATTATGAATGCGCCTGCGGAAAGACCGCCTGCTGCGAGAGCCGCTTCCTTAAGGAATACGAATGCCGCAGTGTCAGCTATCTGCGGTAGCATATAGTTGCAGAATGTATAGGCGAGCATTCCCGCAAACGCTGCCAATGCCCATTTGCGTGCGTCCGTGGCTTTGCGCCTTATCGTTATTATCCCGAAAATAAGTGCTGCCGCGATACCGGCTATCAGTATTATCTGTTCTGCCATTCTTTTGTCCTCCGGTCATTTCCGACCAAAAATTTGCTGTTGCGATGCGTGAATATATTACGAATCAAATCATATTATAAACATAATAAATGTAGATGTCAAGATATTCTTTATAAGTGAAACCAATATTTATAATAAATGCTGAAAAAGTAATAATTGATGCACCGAATAGCAGTGATAAAAACGAACAAAAGAAACATATCAAATTGCAGACATATTTTGTTTTTTCTCTTGCAAAAAGAATATAAACCGCTGCCTTACCAATTAGGCTTATGCGACCGTTGAAGACTGATGCGGGGTTTGAACCCGGCATTTAGAGGTTGAGAGCCTCTCGTCCTGACCTATTAGACGAATCCGCCATTTGTCGTCACTCAGATGCGAGTGACGATTATTATCTGATCTATCGGCACATCAAACATATCCGCGAGTATTATCAGGTTGCGATTGTGGAAACACAGTCCCCACGCATCCACTTGAATATAGCCTGCGGAGTATTGAATCCGCATTTCGTCTGAACATCGGACACATTGAAGCCTTTAGTCTTTATCATTAGTTTTATATTATTGCCTGTTGCTTTCACATCAATGATAGGCATTTTAGGCAATCCTTTCTCTGAATAATGATCGTTTGCATACAAAAACACCGCCTGCTGCATACAGACGGTGTTATATCATTTTATATGGATCACTACACAAAGAAAGTGCTCCTGAAATGACTATCCACTATGTTCTGTACGCAACACAATATAAGCTTCTTCACGCTCGTGATAGAAACTTTCATAATGTTCGCTATACAGATGAACCATAGTAAACTGTTTCATTTCGGGTAACTCCTTTCATATATTTCTTGCAGTGGTCGTCATGCGACCGTTTCTGTTCTGTCTTTATCTGTATTATATCACAATTCCTTCCGGAAATCAAGTAAACCGCAGGTATATTTTTTCAAGATCAGAAAATGCTGTTTTTCTTATTGTATTCTTTATTGTTTCGTATTGTTCACATATTTTGTTATACAAGTATTGCTGTCGGCTCCGGAAGCCATATTATCTTATCTTCCAAAATCGGCATTTCATCGTCGTAAATATGCATAAAGTCGATCACGTTGCCGTATTCTGAAGGAAATAAGTTTTCGCAGTACCTTGTCGGCGTATCGTGAGGTACGATTCCTATATAGTCCGAGCCGTCAAATCTCGCCAGTATTTCCTCGGCATCGTCTAATACTACCGGAAGCCCGGCAGCGGAAAGAGCAACATAGAAGTTTACCGACTCAAAAGGTCTGTGTTTGCCTTCTATTCTGTAGTAATATCCGGCAGAAGCCTTCCTTTCGTTGTATTCGTCCTCGGTGATCTTACCGGCATGAAGCAGATAATCTATCTCATGCTCGTCATGGCAGACAAACAAGTCCATGTGGGTACTGTTCCCGCCTGGTATGATCTCCCACGGGTGTCCGCCGCCGCGCTTACCGAAGTACCATTCGTTCCACGCTTCCGGATCGTCAAAATCAATGCCGGGACCTTCATTCAATCCGTGTCCGGTGCCGGTCAATCCCTCGTCACGACCGTCAGAGTATTTCAGATACATCTCCGCAGGGGACATACCCTCTGTATTCCTCCCACAGACTTTGTAGCCAAGAGCGCAGGCTTTGAAATAGTCATTAGCGGTAAAAGACTTTATACGACCTATACAGTGCTCGTCGTTTCTTCCCGCTATAATCAGTTCGCGGAATTGATAAATAGTCTCATCCGACAGCCCGTCAAGATCTCCGTCCTTTGTATCGGGATAAGCTTTCCATAAATCGGCACGCCTTATCACACCGGTTCTGAACCAATACGGAAGCTCGTTATCTATCTTATCGTTATATATCCCGTCTTTCAGCAATTGTATTGATTCCTTGACTGCAGGCTCAATAAGAGCGCAGAGCTCCACAGCAGCGTTCTCGCTGTCGGACGATATCTTTTCTTCTTCCTTGACACGCGCAGTTATGACCGTTTTGTCTCCGAGTCCAACTCCGTAATAGAAAAGAGAGCCGTCTTTCTCATAGCTCTCAACGACAACGAGTTCATACCACTTCACTTCATAAGGATAATCCTGTTTGTACAGCTCAAGATATTCTTCATAAGTCTCAACATCGCCGTATTCCTTCAGGTCGTCAAAGCTGTCATAATCGGAAATGTCTCCCCTCGGAACACAGATCCATATAGATTTCGCCTCTTCATTGGATTGGAGGGGTTTGAGCGGCGTAAGTATCTTCGAGAGCGATTCTACAGCGGCTCTCAACCTCGGCGTGCTGCCCGTCGGATTGCTGAAACGTCTGTCAAAATAGCGTAGCAGCCTGTCCACATCGGGCGCAACGATTTTATATTTATTCTCCATTTATTGTTCCTTCGTGTCTTCTAATAAGATAATGTCGTGAAACAGTATGTGTACTTTCCCATCAACCTTATCCGTATGCCAATGTCCGCAATAGAGCGTGTTGTATTCGGCTTTGTCCACTATTTCCTGCAAAAACTGCTCCATTGACTCATCTACAGTTGATTGATCGAGTCCCGGCATAAAACATTCTATTGGAAGATTGTTGTACGGGCAGGTGTGGGCAAGAATAATATCTTCACGATTGCCGTGTCCCTCAACGCTCCGGCGTATCATATCCTTTTCTTCATCAGTCAGCTGCTCGTCTGGGAACCATCGGTATCCCATTCTTAACCGATAATGCTTATCGACAGAGTATGCGCCGCCGATTATCAAGAACTCTCTGCCGTTGATATTGTATCTTGCGCCGTCCTTTGCCATGATTATTTTTGGAAATACATCTGATTTTATTATCTTTTTATTATACCATATCAGTTGAGCAAATTCAACTATTTTTGCAATTTTGTATATTTAACTTAGCGGCAGACTTGAAGCTGTCAACGAGTACGGTCAAACGCGCTCTTGCAGGCCTTGAGTCTGCCGATTTTATCAGGCACGAAAGGCGGTACAGAGTACGAGGGGGAAACTCCTCGAATATGTACTACATTGCACGACCGCCTTGAAATAAGCAGAATCCACTCCGAGGGGGCAGTCTGCCCTGTCGGTGGTCTATGGATAGGTTCATCATTCAAGCTGATTCAAGACCTGCTCGCGCCCAGCAATGTCAAAGGCAAGTCGAAGTTCAAGCTGCTAATGGATAAGCTCCCGGGCGAGCACAAGGCTCGTTGGTTCGCGGGAGCTGCGCTGAACAGTTCCGAACAGGCTATGAATAGCGTTATGTCAACAGCGATGTCGCGTCTGAACGCCTTTCTCGACAGCGAGCTTGAACAGATCCTGTGCTTTGACACCTCGATAGATGTCGAACACTTCTGCTCCCGCAAATCCGCGATATACATGGTCTTGCCCGAGGAAGATGCCACCAAGCACTTCCTCATATCTCTGATATTTCAGCAACTTTACCGCGAGATGCTCACGGTCGCGGACGAAAAGGGCGGGCAGCTCGACAAGCGCGTAATGTTCTACATGGATGAGATAGGCACCTTGCCCAAGATAGAGGGCTTGGAAATGGTGTTCTCGGCGGCGCGTTTCCGTAAAATATCTATCGTTGCGATAATCCAGTTGCTCGCACAGTTCGAGAAAACCTACGGCAAAGAGGGCGCGGAGATCATCGTGGATAACTGCCAATGCACGCTGTTCGGCTCCTTCGCTCCCAACAGCAAGACCGCGGAGGCTATGTCCGCGAATCTCGGAAAGCAGACCGTGCTGTCCGGTTCGCTGACAAGATCGGCAGGACGCGACGGCAACA
>CAMVGH010000176.1 GCA_947166945.1 uncultured Clostridia bacterium | reverse complement strand
AGTCGTACTCAGTAACGGATCTGCAAGGCGAAGCGGTTTGTTTAGGGGATCCAGCCCCCTTTTTAAAGGGGGCTGGCCGCCGGAGGCACTTGAGCGCAGCGACTTCTCTCCCGCCCGCCGGAGGCACTTGAGCGCAGCGACTGCTCAAGCGCCGGCGCCCGTCCGCGCCGCAGGCGCTCACAGAATGCCGCTGAGCTGCTGATAGGTACGCTTGGCATAGCTGTCGGTCATGCCGCATACGAAGTCGGTAACAAGGAGAATGCGCAGATAGAGGCGGTAGGCTTCGTCCATGCCCTCGGCGTAATGCTCGTAAATGCGGCGGTAGTTGCCGGAGATCATGAGCATCAGACGGTCACTTACCGGGTCGAGCGGAATGTCAGATTCAAGATTTATTGCGGCGGGAATGAGCCGGTCGAGATAGAAGTTTATGATATGCCCCTCGGTAAGTTCCGACATCATGATAGTGCGGGAGCGGAACACCCGTTCAAATGCGATGCGCCCGAGAGCTTCCGCTATGGCGTTGGCGGGGGAGACGGAGATCAGGTCTTTCGTAAAAGTCCCGTCCATTATTTCGCGGTAATGCTCCACAAAGCTGTCGGCAGCTGCGCAGAGAATTGTTGACTGCACTCTGACTACCCAGTTCTGCACAGCGTTGAGACCGGGGTCGGCAAGGCTGCGGTTCTCAGCGTCGGAGAGCTTTTCTTCGAGGGCATCTATACAGCTGCGGTAGGTATTGGCGTCCTCGGCGCTGTTGAACCCGCTGATGAATTCTTCGCTCCGTAGGTCGGCAATCAGCGTGTTGTAGGATATGAAAGTCTTTTTGACCGCGTCTTCGATGTCGGCGGTCTTGTACGCGATATCGTCCGCCGCTTCGAGCAGGAATGTGAGCGGATAGCGGAAACTGCCGGTGCCGGTGGCTTTTGTTATGCGCTTGAAAATATCTTCCTCCGCGAGATAGTACCCCATTTTGTGAAGCCGTATGTCGGGGGAATGCTTGTCCGTGCCGGTGGAGGGGACAGGGTATTTTATCAGCGTGTTGAGAAGCGCGAATGTGAGGTTCATGCCGTTCTCGTCAATGAGAAAATGCAGTTTGGTAAGGAGACGGAGAGCCTGCGCGTTGCCCTCAAAATGGGTGAGATCACTGCGCATCTGCTCGGTGAGAAGTTCCGTTACGGGGGTATCCCCGAATTTCATATTCCCGAGATTTACCTCGAACCACCCGCGTATGGAATCCTCGCCGAAATGCCCGAACGGCGGATTTCCTATGTCGTGGAGCAGCCCGGAACATTCGAGTATCGCACAGCACTGCTCGCGGACGGATTCGTTGACCTCCCGGTCAAGGCGATTTTCAATGATCTTCCCGAAAACCATCTGCCCGAGAGATTTTGCAAACGAGGAAACTTCGAGCGAATGAGTGAGTCGGGTGCGGACAAAATCACTGCTGTCCAGTGCAAAGACCTGTGTTTTGTCCTGTAAACGCCGGAATGACGCACTGCTTATTATCCTGTGGTAATCCTTCTGAAATTCGCTGCGGGGGTCTGCGGGTGTCTTCCCGCTGTGCATTCTTGCACGTTCCGCGCATAAAAGTGTACTCCAGTTCATAATGACCTCCCGAAAGTAATACTATTATTATATAGCAAATTCAGCCGTATGTCAATAATTGACAAGGGTAAGATATCGTGATATAATACATAAAGCGGCAGTTTTTGCCGTCAGGAAACGCGGAAACGTGCGACCCGGAATATGGCAGATGTAACAAAGGACGGTCTCTTGGAATTGCTCCCGCTCTCCGAAGAAGCTTCGCGGATCTCTTATCCGCAGACTTTGAGAGGAGAGTGTTGCCTATGGATTCGTATGTAACATGGTCTGACTTGATTCAAGCGGGCATACTATTATGTACTTATACCACGCTGCTCTTTGCGGCGATATCATTTTTCGGCAAAAGAAAATAACCGCCCTGTCCTGCAAACTCATGGCGGTTATTTTCTAATAACTTCTTAGGAGAGCGGACCGTTCACGTCTGCCCTTTTCTGCATTATAACACATTTTCCCCGGTTTGTCAAGGTCGAAAGAAAATAACCGCCCGATTTCCCGGTATTGACAAATAATCCGCGCAATTATAGCGCGAAAAAAGCAATATCTGTATATTTTGGTGCTGTTTTGTGAAAATATCCGCGGTTTACATGAAAATCGTCAAATGTACAACATTTCAGCATTTTTAAACAGGTAATAATGACGAATACGGCATACTTAGGTTACATTTCTGGTTTCAATTTGCAATTTTTCGGGAACAACAGTTACAGTTTCTGCCTTTTTGAAAATGTAATCGTAACCTTTCGTTGGCAATTCGCTAAAAAAAGCACCCCGCCTTTTATAAAATCTCAATAAAATTATGGGTTTTGAGGATTTTTTTTAAAAAAACTATTGCAAAAAAATCCGGAATGAGTTATACTGTAATTACAGCAGGAGGATAGTCCCTCTTGTTGAAAAGTATATAACCCTGCGGGGTTATAAATAAAAATTTTTTCAGAAGGAGGAATATGCTATGATAAAGTATATTCAGAAGCTCAAGGCTAAGAAGGGCTTCACACTCGTTGAGCTCATCGTTGTTATCGCTATCATCGGCGTACTCGCAGCGATCCTCATTCCGACAATGTTAGGTTATGTAACACAGTCCAAGGTTACATCGGCTAACTCCACAGCTGCATCGTTCAAGAACGAGATCGATGCATTCCTTACTTCCTGCGATACCAACGGTTATGGCATGAAGAAGGGCAACAGCGCTAAGGCTACACTTAAGATTACTGTTGATGACAGAAAATGGACAACACAGGTAGAAGATGTTGCGGGCGGTTCTTTCAACGGCAAATGGCAAGCTGCTTCCAACGTTACATCTGCTGACTCCAAGGCAGATGCAGACCACCTCAAGGGACTTACCGCTGACCTCGCTCAGCTCTTCCCCGAGATCGTGAACGGCCATATCACAGCTAAGCTCGTTGGCGGCAAGTGCGTAGGTGTTGCTTATCAGAACGAAGTTAAGACAGCTTCTGCTCTCCAGGCTCTTGTTGAAAACGCCACAAACAATGCCAGAACAACATGGTGGGCTGGCTACAAGTGGGATGCTGATACACTCGGTATCGACACAGACGGTCACATCGTTGGTACAGCTCCTGTTCTCCAGCACAATGCTGCTGCTGCAGGTCTCTCGTCATAATCTGACTTGACAGGAAACTAACACACAAAACCAATTTTCCCCCGTAGGCAACTGCGGGGGAAATAGGTGATTTAAGGGCTTGATATTTCAAGCCTTTAAATGACCTGAGATTTTGGTATTTCAACCAGACTTTATTCCGGGAAGGAACCCGGTTCCATATATGGAGGTATTTTATGATAAGATATTTGCAGAGAATGAAACATAAGAAGGGATTCACGCTCGTTGAAATGATAGTTGTTCTTGCTATCATTTCGGTATTGAGTGCGATGCTTATACCTCAGATGACAGGATATGTGGAGCTTGCGCGTGTTACCGCGGTAAATGCTTCTGCCGCTACGATAAGAAAAGTTATACAGGGGTATATGCTTGATATGGCCATTCAGGGCGTTGGTATGAAACGTTCCGGTCGTGCCGGAAATCAGCAGCTGACTATTACCGCTCAGACGATCTGGCTGGTAAGCGATTATAAATGGATGGTAAAGACCGAGTGCAAACCGGGCTATATGACAGGTACAACATGGACGGATAAGGCAGCTGACAATACCGGAGGGAATACAGCAAAAACCTGTTATTATGATCACGAGAACTGGTACAAGGATAATCATTTCCACAGAGTTTCCGATACCGCTACTGTTTACGATCAGGATCATGTCGTTGCTTTAAGCGCTGCCGTAAGACAGTGTATGCCTGATTTCAGACAGGGCTTTGTTATGGCGTTCTTTGAAGCCGGACTCTGCAAAGGCGTAGCTTTCATTCCCGACTGGAATCATCTCTGGCCGCAGAGTACATACGACGGCGTAGATGATATAAAAGCCGGCTTTACCGGAAGAGGCGCGATCAGACCCCGTCTTCTCCGCGGAAGAACAGATACACAGACGGGTTATGTCCTTCCCGAAATGAAGCCGTGGCACGGAGTATGGCCGAGAGATGTTGATGACCGTATCTGGCTTGACGGTACCGCAGGTATCGATGCCGAGGAGGGTTGGTATGTAGGCACTTCTCCCGCGGTTCTTGTGACTGCGGGAAGACGCGCTTATACCCGTGACTGGGAGGATCCTATCCCCGGAACAAATATCGGAGGATAACCGGGAATATAAATTAATAAGTATTTAAAGGAGCATTGCGGAAAATTCCCGCTGCGGCGGGAGATCGGAAACGATTAAAATTTTTCTTACAACACCGCGATGCTCCTTTTTATAAAACTTTTTATAAAAGAAAAAAGGAGGAACCCGTTATGATCTCTCGGATTGCCCGTTTGAGGGCAAAAAAGGGATTTACCGTTATTGAAATGGTTGTTGTCATTGCGATAATAGGTATTCTTCTCGCGATGATCATTCCGATCGTTTCTTACGACCGGAAACCTGCGGTCGCAAAGACGATGGCGAAAGAGGTGTACTACAGGAGCGCCGCTGCACTTTATGACTGTAAAGCGGCAGATCTTGCGGTGCCGACAGATCCGTCCGCGAACTATACCTGTTTTTATGCGGAGGTCGATTCTTTGGGGAACCCTTCGGAAACGGGGCTGTTCTACATTGACAACAGAGGAGTTGTGGTCGATTCGGAAATATTCACCACTGCCAATGTTACTGGTATCAGAGGCAAGATGAAGTCCATGTTTGAGAATTATGTGACCGATGAGGTGACCGTAAATATGTCGGGTCATCTTATTGTTGTTGTTGATTCTCACCACAGAGTCGTCGGTTCGTACTGGGTGGAGAATTTTGATACGACAATGGGTATGGAAGGCTTCAACGAAGACAACATACTCAATACGGGAGATTTCTGCACTGCTTATCCGAGTTCCCTCAGCCTTACTGGAGCCAGACTTTTCTATGTAGGTGACGTTACGGGCGTGACCGTGTGACCGCGCTCTTCGTCTGATCGAAAGTTGCATATAGTTGCGGTGTTGGAGAAAAAATGAAAAAAATATTAAGGAAAAAGGGCTTTACCCTTGTCGAACTGATAGTCGTTATTGCCATAATCGGCATACTGGCGGCTATACTCATTCCGACAATGATAGGGTATATTACGCGCGCTCACGTTGCGAACATCAATTCCACAGCCGGAAAGCTCCGTGATAATGCGTCATACTTCATGACGCAGGCAGGCTCGGACGGCTATGGTATGTTCCGCAATTCAAGCGCGATATGTGATGTGACGGTCACTGTCACCGATAAGGTGTGGACAGTGGAAACTTCCACACAGGACTGCTTCCTGAGGCAGTACGCGATAGTATGGACGGGCTCCGGGAGCGCCGACAGCGAGACTTTGAACAACGCCAATAACGCAGAGGAAAGAATGGCACATTATTTTGCCAATACTTTCCGCGATGTTGTGACCGGATACGGCAAGTTCAGACTTGTCGGAGGTTTCTGCCGTGCGCTGTATTTCACCGATGTTCAGGATACCCCGATAGCAAATATGCCGGCATTCGGTGCGACTGCGGACAAAACAAAATAGTGAATTAATATATGAAGTATTAAATCAATGTTTAAAAAATGCAGAAAATGCCAAAAATAATATAGGTTATGCCACCGTATATCAATGTGTTAAAACCATATGTAATATATATCCCAATGATAATTTGACCACAATAGCAGGAGACAGCATTTCCCGCTTTTTAAAAAGTGATTCACCTAATTTAAGATGTACTGGAATTATCGGATTGGGTCTTATTATTCAAATTAATCCAAAATTTGTAATGAATTTCCAAAATATAATAGTGGACTGTATGGAAGTTAACGATGAAACTTTGAAAAAATACACCTTTAATTTATTATATAAAATGACCACTGTATATAATGCTGAAATAATTGTTGAAAAAATGGTAAAGTATTTAGAAGATTTGAAAAAAATAGAAAAAAGTGAATATAATGTTGAAGTATTGAAAAAAATAATGGAATTAACTGAAAGATTCTCCCCAAGTAAAGAATGGTTTATAAAAACAACAAATAATTTATTTATTAATTTCGGGGAAAT
>CAMVGH010000175.1 GCA_947166945.1 uncultured Clostridia bacterium | reverse complement strand
GGTGTCTGAAGACGCAGGAATGATAGATGCGGTGAACCGCGGCTCACTCTGTCTCGAAAAGCTCGAAGCCATGACTGCGGTATGCTCGGTAGGTCTCGATATGTTCGTTGTTCCGGGTGATACTCCCGATGATATACTTTCCGCCATAATCGCGGACGAGGCTGCTATCGGCATGGTGAACAGCAAGACTACCGCTGTCCGCGTGATACCCGCTATCGGAATGAAGGAGGGCGAGATGCTCGATTTCGGCGGACTGTTCGGAAGCGGTCCCGTAATGTCGATAAACAAGTTCTCCCCCGCAAAATTCATATCCCGCGGCGGTCATATCCCCGCTCCGATGCAGAGCCTGAAAAACTGAACAGATAAAAACATTCCCCCGGTGTCATTCATCGGGGGAATTTCTTATTTATTGATAGAATCCGCTATATCCTTATTACTCTGCATTTCCTGTGCTATCTTCTGAGCTATGGTCTCTCTTACGCGTTCAGGAACATATACGCACAGCAGGCCGGAGCGCTCGTCACGCTGAGCCCGGTAAGTGTAGCTGCCGTCAGGGGTGGAGATGTTCTCGTTGTAGCTGGGGACTATCTCGGTACGGTAGAGTACAAGCTCTTCACCGCTGATATTGACGGGGGAGATGGTACCGTTGTTTTCAAGTATCACATTTCCTCCGGTGATTATTACTTTTCCTATCGGACTGTAGATCCATTCCGCTTCCGCGGAGAGGACACTGACTGTTACGGTGCCGCCGGATATCTGTACAGTGCCGCCCGCGTCGAGAGCGCCGATACCGCAGACACGGGTGCCTTCAGCGTGGGCATATATACGTCCGCCCTCACAGGAAACCTCGACTCTTCCGCCGAGGGAGCCTATCGCGGTACCAATATCCCCGTGTATAACGGAATTGGTCTCGCCCGCGACTATGCTTACCTGTCCGCTGCCGCCGTTGAGAACTCCCATACCCGTTATGCGCTCACCGTCCGTGAGCAGGTCGAGAAATCCTTTGGAGACTATGTTGACCGAGCCGTACATGGTACCTATCGAAACGGCTTCGTTTGCGATGCACTGGGTTATAACAGAGCCCTTGACTATCTCGACTTCGGTATCGCCCGAAGCGCTTCCTATGCCCACTACCGATATACCGCGGCCGGTAGCGCTGATCTTCCCGCCGAGCACCCTGATCTGTGCGCCGGCGCCCTTTTCGCCGCCTCCGATACAGACTATCTTGTCGCCCGAGGAATCCACGGAAACAGAGCCTTCAAGATCGAATATGATCGTACCGTACTGTTTTTCGTAGTTTGCACCTATGCCGACGCCGCGGTTACGGTTGTTCTTGATGGTCAGACTGCCGTCGCCTGTTATTTTCAGGCACGATGTTGCTGGTACACGTATTCCTTCTTTATTGAAGGTATTGTCCCCCACAAGCACGATCTCGGCGTCAGTATTTTCACCGAGCTGTACGGTGGTTTCCACAGAGCCCTTTATGTTGACATTTTCAAATATCATTTTTGTCTCCACATTGTCGGCGGCTCTTATGACCATATCGACGATGTGGTTCTTTGTGCCTACAAATCTTACCGTACCGCCGGGTACATACACACCGGAGTACTTTTCAAGGGAGAGATTGAACACGTTGATTATCTCGTCCTCGGAAGCGGTGTAGATGCGGTGCTCGTTGTCGAATTTCGACAGGCGCACATTCTCTTCGAGTATGTACTCGCTTATTTCGGGGTCGATCGTTTCAACGACTTCCTTGTTCGGCTTTGCGGTATAGAATCCCTGTATCAGATCGACGCCAAGCTCGATTACCTTGTCAAGTTCTTCCTTTGTCTCAACGCCCTCGGCAAGTATCTTTATATTATACTTCTTGCCGAATTTTATAAGGTTCGATACAAGGAGCTGCTTCTTCGAGTCGGTATCTATTGAGGTGATGAGGGACATATCTATCTTGATGAAGTTAGGATTGTTGTTCAGCACCTTCATATCGTTGGAGTATCCGCTGCCGTAGTCATCGACCGCGATGTTGCAGTTGAGTATGCGGCGCAGGTTATCGAATGCGGCGATAGTGGTATCATCGTCATCGTCGTTTTCGAGGATCTCCACAACGATATTCTCGGATATATCCGCGTACATTTCTTTCAGCTTTGCAAGCTCGCTGTCCGGGAGTATAACGCTCGGGATACTGTTGATGAATATTTTCTTGTTTCCGAATTTGTCTATGTTATCCTTGTAATATTTCAGCGCGTTGAAGAAAGTGCTCTTTTCTATGGTGTAGAGCATATTGCTGATCTCGGCGTATTTCAGGACTTCGAGGGGCTTCAGACCTATATCGTCCGATGTCCTCATCAGTACCTCATAAGCGAAGATCTCACCGTTCTTCGCGTTAACGATAGGCTGGAAGTTATATCTGAACTCATTCTTGTCCACCAGTTTCTTGAACTTGTCCAGTTTGTCAAGTTCGATGTCCTTCTCACGGTAGATCTCGCGGACGCCTTTCTTGGTCAGCGTCTTGTACTCCTTGATCTCCAGGAACATGGTGACAATAATGAGGATGCCCGCCGCGGCGCGCATCACAAGTTCAACGGTATCCGGCTTGATGCCGTTCAGGTATTCGTATATGATCGTACCGGACAGGATCAGAAGCGCAAGAGCAAGCATTACACACTTTGCGCCGAAGTATAGTCTCGATTTGCCCGAGTTTCTTCTGTTCATAGTCATTACTTCCGTTCCATGAAAAGGCTTTTCGGTAATGCCGAATATTCATGACTTAATTATATAACATAAAGTGGTATATGTCAAGGCGAACGGCATTTGTTCTGTATATTTGCCACAAAAAAATCTCCGAATTGCACATAGACTTTTACTCTGCTGATAAAAACGGATATATTCAGGTTACAATTCAATACCCCCGTTCCGGAAACGAAACGGGGGCTTATTATTATTGTCAGCCCTTCATTACAAAGGAAAGGCAGTCTGTACATTCGTACTGTGTGGGATTGGCTTCGTGTGTTCCGACCTTTATGCGGTCAAGACTGCAGAAGTCACTGTCGTAGCAGTGGTGTTCGCAGTTCTGTATAGAACATTCGATGCACTTGTTTGCTCTTTCTGTACTCATTCAAGATCAACTCCGTTCGGTTTTTTCGGATATTCTCCGTACTTTTATTGTGTGCCGGACGGTATCTTTTATTCTGTTAATTTTTTCTGTCTTTTTCGATCAGAAGCTTGATAGCTTCCACCGAGCATTTTATTGCGCGTTCGCTGCTCTCGCATACTTTATCCGGAAGCCCCGCCTTTGTTCTCTCTACATTCCAGAGCGCTGTGAATACGGCTCCCGCACGTACTCTGCGTGCGATAGCAACAGAGAACAGGGCTGCCGATTCCATTTCACTTGTGAGGCAGCCGCAGCGCACATAAGCGTCCCATGCTGCCGAAAGCTGAGCGGACACCGGCACGTTCATAGGGTCTATCTCGCCGTAGAAGCTGTCCTTGCAGTGTACAACACCGACATGACACCGGTTGCCGTCTTCGTCGGTCGAAAGTGCGTCGCCTGCCTGTTTCAGTGCCAGCATAACATCGAAATCCGGTACGGCGGGATATTCTATCGGGATATATTCCCGGCTCGTCCCCTCACTGCGTATGGCGCCGCTTGCGACGATCAGATCACCGCCGAATACTTTCATATCCATACCGCCGCTGGTCCCTATACGGATAAATGTGTCCGAGCCGCTCATTATAAGCTCTTCCACTGCGATAGCGGTCGAAGCTCCCCCTATTCCGGTGGACACCACGCTCACCTTCTCGCCGAGCAGTGTTCCCGTGTATGTGTTGTACTCGCGGTTGTATGCTATCTGTTTTGCGTCGTCCAGCAGCTCCGCGATCTTCGGTACTCTCCCCGGGTCTCCCGGCAGTATCACATATCTTCCCACATCTCCGTCCTTTGTCCGCAGATGAAATCTGATGTTATCCTGAATAAGTGCCATTTTCAATCCTCCAGCATAGTTATTATGATCTTGTCTCCTATCAGATAATAATATTCCGAGCCAGCCGTGTACGGCTCTGTACCCTCGGTATCGTACACTATGGCATACTCGCCGATATCACCGTAATGGTGATAGTTCGCCGAGTGTGAGGTACATCCGCCGTATCCGACGACAGCGAAGACCCGATCCCGTGTTTCCTGCGGATATCCTGTGGGCGATATTTCATGGTATTCGTTGTCCTCCGGATCACGCTGACCGAGTTCGTATTCGGAGAGCACGGCAATATCGAGTTCGCACTCCTCCGCTTTTCTGCAGAAAGCCTCAAAAGCATCTATGCGTGTATTCTTTTCCGCGACCCCGAAAACAAACATAAAGAATACCCACAGCAGAATAATTATCAGCACACCGCACACAAGCGTGACCGCATGAGTGCGGAACCATTTTTTCAGTCCGTTCATTTCAGTCATCTCCGAGTATGGACGGCGCCTGCTCATCGGTTTTCTTTTTCTTCGTTTCAAACAATTTCACGAACAGCGCCCGGTCTTCTATCGCCCATATAAATATATCGAGCAAAGTTGCGAATATCAGCGGCAGATACAGATTGTCGGGACCTGTGCTTTCGGCGGTGTACTGATAGAGCTGCGCGAACATCGAGTCAACGATAAGCACCCCTGCCATTCCCAGCACCGACATACACGCTGCCACCCGGTAGTGCTTCCCGAGTATCAGGGCTGCGGGTATCACATAGCCGATCACCGCAGTCACCAGCCACAGCACCATTATATCGGTTCTTTCCGCGACGTCCTGCGGGACTATCTCGGAACCGAGACCCATTATACAGGCGGGGAAGAAGATCCCCACAGCTACGCCCCATATACAGACGATAACGGTCTCGATTATTTTCAATATCAGTGATAAAATTTTCATAAAACAAACTCTGCCCGAATATAGATAATATGTGAACTTACAATATTAATAATATCACATTTCCGTGAAAAAATCAATAACTTTCCACTGATATATCGCAGGCGACTGCAAATAATAAAATTCGTCAAAGCAAGCAAAGAAGGTAAACGCCAATGAAGAAGAAACTTTCGGTATTACTGAATTCCCTTGCCGCATTGCCGGCATTTTTATTTTTTGCCGGTGCGGCGATACAGTGGAGCGGGGCGGCGGAAGCCGTTCCGGCAGCAAGCTATACGGAGTATGCCGAACGCCGCACTGTGATACCGTGCGGGACGCCTTTCGGCATCAAAATGCTTACCGACGGTGTAGTTGTGACCGATTTCGGCGCGGTCAACGGAAGGCTCAGCCAGCAGTCTCCGGCGGAAGCTGCCGGGATACGCAAAGGCGACATCATAACTTCAATAAACGGCATACCTGTGACCGACAGCGAATCCCTCAGCAGGGCGGTACAGGAAGATCCGGTATGTACGATCAGTGTTATCCGTGATAACGAAGAAATGACATTTACAGCCAACGCGCTTGAATCGGACAAAGACGGTGAATACAAGCTCGGAATGTGGACAAAGGACAGTGTGGCGGGTATAGGCACAATGACCTACTATGATCCCGAAACACGCGTATTTGCCGGTCTCGGTCATGGGATAAGCGACACATCATCAGGAATAAGAATGCCTCTGCTCAGCGGCGAGATAACTGCGGTCACGATCACTGATGTAGTACGCGGAGCCGACGGAATGCCCGGTGAACTGTGCGGGGCATTTATCTCCAGTGTAGAGATCGGTACTCTCACTCTCAACAGCGACTTCGGAGTTTTCGGCGAATGTACGGCAGAACCGCTTCTTGCCGAGCCCGTTGAGATCGCATACAAGGACGAAGTCCGGACAGGCTCTGCCGTTATATACACCACCACCGGAGGAATGATGCCCGAAGAATACAGCATAGAGATAGTGAGCATCGACCGCGGCAGTACCTCTCCCGTCCGCAACATGACTATCCGTGTCACAGACCCCGAGCTTCTTTCCCGTACCGGAGGCATAGTCCAGGGAATGAGCGGCAGCCCAATTATACAGGACGGCAGGCTTGTCGGTGCCGTGACACACGTCCTTGTCAACGAGTCCGATATGGGCTATGCTGTATTTGCCGAAAATATGCTTTCCGCTTACAGTGAGTAATCAGTCTGCGATCAGAGAGCGGTAGCTGCGCTTGAGTGCCTCCGGCGGGCAGGGGGAAAGAGGGGAAGGAAGGGAACCCCCTTTCTCT